>CACZZA010000138.1:697-7711 GCA_902785485.1 uncultured Ruminococcus sp.
TGATGAAGGATACCCGGATATAACGCTTCTGCCGGCGATCGCATCTTATTACAACGTAAGCGTGGACGATCTTCTCGGTGTCGGGGCGATCGAAAAAGAGAAAAAACTGCTTGCGTACCGTGAAAAGAATATGGAACTGTTCCGCCAGGGAAAAAGTCCGGAGAGAGTGACGCTGTGGAGAGAAGCCCAAAAGGAGTTCCCGAACGATCTGTCCGTGATTTACCATTTGATGTACGCTTTGTCAGCGGAGGATCAAAACGCAAACGCCGACGAGATAATTGCGTGTGGGGAGAGGATCCTGAACGAATCCACCGATCAGTCTTTGCGCGGCGGCGCGATCCAATGTCTGTGCTTTACCTATTACTACGCCAAAAAGGATGCGGAGTCGGCAAAGAAATACGCAAAAATGGCGGACGGTTATTCGGTCACGGTCGATGAAATGATGCCGCGCATTCTCGAAGGCGAGGAATCGGTCCGGTATTGTCAGTTCAACATCCAACATCTTTTTGATATGGTCTGTTTGAACGTGCGCATTATGTGTCACAAGGGCGGATATACGCCGGAGGATCATATCAAAGCGTGCAGATTTATCACTGAATGCTTCGATCTGCTTTATCCTGACGGAAACTGCGGATTTTATCACACTCGGTATTGGGAAGCCTATCGGGATATGGCGTCGAACTATTTGAAATTGAACAACGAATCTAAAATGTTCGAGTGCCTCGAAAAAGCCGCGGAACACGCTATCAAATATGATACGCTGAAGGACGGAAAGTTTACTTCCTTCATCGTAAACAGAATCAATTTTTCAGACATTCAACCATCCAAGGATTATACCGAGAATGAATCGGGCTTGCTTTTGAAATACTTGAAAGGAAAGAAGTTCAAACAGTTTGAAACCGATCCCCGAATGGTGAAGCTTGTTGAAAAACTGACGCCCGTAGCGATCCTGTGACCACCCGAACGAATGAGCCGCGAAAACTGAACCTCCGGCTACATCTTTCTTGTCTGACGGCTATTTGAAGTATGACGGTGTCAGATCGATCAAGACCTTTTGCTGCGTTTCTTTTTGGGAGAAAATCGATTCCGACCTTATGACACAGAAAAATCCACGCTTCGGCGTGGTTTTTTCAGCTCTATTCGCCTTCGGCGAGTTATTACGAGCGCAGCAAGTAAAAAGGTTCTGCCCGCAGGGCAGGTTCTTATATTGCTTCGCAGTTATATTCGGCAGGCGCCGAGTGATATTGCGCTTCGCACAGTTAAAAGGCGAATAGTATATCACTGCTCCGAAGGAGCAATGTCACTTTCCGCGTCAGCGGAAAATATCACTCCGAGCAAAGCGAAGAATATCACTCCCCTCTCCCCTCGCCTTTCGGTCGGAAAATAAATCGTAAAAAAATCGTATTGAATTATTCACATTATTTTGCTAAAATACAGTTACGTCAGGCAAATCGGGAGCTGATGAGGAGGTGCGGAAGAACCGATGAAAAAGAAAATAACCGTTTGCGCGTTTTTGATCCTGATCGTTCTCACTATTATTCTGACTGTTATACAGGCGGTAAAAATCAGCCGTGAAGAAGCAGCCCAAGAGGAAGAAGCAGCCCAAGAGTTCGTTTACAGATTCGGCGCGCTTGGGACGATCTTTTGGGGCGGATTTGTCGTTCTGTATGAGTCGGATCTGTTCCACGCCGTGTATTATTATCTCTTTATGTCGAAAACCAAAACAAAAACAGTATTGAATTTTCTTTGATTCTCATTCTACTGTCAAATACGGGTATGGGATTGAGAGATCCCGGGTATCTCCTCGCTCTGCTTAGGCTTGCATATTTGATCGTTCGAATCGCGTACTTCATCGTATACGCTAAACGACTTCAACGAAAAGCGGACGACAAAGTATAAAAAACGGGCAGACCGGTACGGTAAAACCCGCTTTTGTCGGGATCTGCAACACAATTCGAAAGAATCAATTCCGATCTTATGACACAGAAAAAGCACGCGACAAGCGTGCTTTTTTCAACAAAGTGTTCCGCTCGCGCGGAACGCGAAGCGTTATTCTCCGCTTTGTGACTTTCATCCGAAAAAAAGACCGCTATTGAATTATTCACACTTGTATGCTATAATGAAATACACAAATGAAAAGTCGGTTTTTTCGGAGGTAAAAATGTCGAGATCAGTAAAGGCGATATGCGCAGTCGCTATTTCCATTTTTACAATTGTAATGCTTTTTGGTCTGACCCTTTTCGTGATCGAAAAAACAACTGATTATATTTATTTTGTCAACGAAACGTTATGCTCATTCCGTATATCGCCGTTCTTTCTGTTTTTCCTCGGAGCTTTTGGAGTTGCCCTCACCTTTCTGATAATCTGTATTAAGAAAAACTCAAAAACCGTTTTTAAGGTCATATCTGTTGCTTTTGTTGTGCTATGCTTGATTTCTGCAGTTTTTTCATTATTACTCAGGGCTGCTGTCGACAGAGATTTTTACTATGAAATCTCGCCTGACTATAAAAATGAAATAATCATTTCAAGCAGTCAATTTTTGATTGCAGGCGGAGGTGGCGTTTATTACCGAGTCAATCCGTTTTTCGTTTACAAATTGAAAAACAAAGAGAAAAAACACGTAGAATGGTTCTATGACGACTATACTATAAAATGGCGGGAAGAATATGTGATCGTTGACGGTTACACTTATATGTTGCCGGAAAGATGATACGTCACGTCGACCGATCCAGGTATGTTAAGACAAATCAATTCCGATCTTATAATTCAAAACAAAAAGCACTCCTTGTGAGTGCTTTTTGTTTTGGAAACGCTATAGGTTAAGAACGCAAAAAGCCGAACCGAATAAGCTACGGCGGAGTAGCGGCAAAGCCCGCTGTTGCGGGTTTTTTCTTTATCAGCATTCGGAGAATTATACTTGGCTTTGTTCAGCGATAGCGCAATAAGATCCTATTCGGTAGTGGATCGCAGGTGCGATCATATTTCTTTTATTCTTCCTCTGTAAATTGCATAACGTCTTCCACCCTGCATTTAAGGATCCTGCAAAACATTTCGATCGTGTGGGTACTGACGCTTTCGTTTCGCTTTAATCGTGTGATCTGCCCCGGACTGATGTGATATTCCTTTATAAGCGAGTATTGAGAGATCCCCTTTTCTTTCATGGTTTTCCATAAGTTATCATATGTTATCATTTTTTTCTCCTCCTCTATTGACATATTAACCGATTTAGGTGTATAATCATATTGACCAATATCGGTTAATATAATACGGGAGTTGAAAGCATCAAGACAAATAGCCGCAAAAAAGCGTCGGAACAATTGAAAAGCCCGCTGAAAGGCAATAAAAGGAAAAGCGTTGTTTTTTGGTCTGTTATGATCATTTTGCCGCTGTTCGTCGGTCTTATTCTTTATTTGATTTTTAAGCCGTCGGCATTTATTTCCAAATTTATATTTGACTTATTCGGTCTTCAACCTTTTTCCATACAAGCCTCAAACAAACGGGGTTTGTTATTTGTCAGATTTTATTTGTGCGATTTATTGTGGGCGTTCTCATTGACCGCGATTTCACAGTTGATACTCGGATACAGTAAAACAAAACTGATCGTATCGCTTTTGATCAGCATACTCGTCGGAACTGCGATCGAATTGCTGCAAAAATATATGATCATTCCGGGAACGTTTGACATCCCGGATATAGTAACGGAGTCTGTAGGAGCAATCCTATCGCTTATAATCATAATAGTATATACAAGGAGAAAACGAGATGAAAAACAACATTATTAAGGTTCTTTTGCTTATTCTGGCAATAAGCGTTTTTGTCGTTATGGCTATAGGAAGCGGCGATTCCGACGAGCCGGCGAGCGAAGGCACTGGTTTGCCGGGTAACAGTCCGAGTCAAGGACAAAACGCCAACGAAACACTGAAAGATAACGCAGAGTATTCTATCGGCGAAACAGATGTCGAGGTATGGACAAACAGCATAGGGACCAACTGGATCAAGGTTTCCGTTCCGGTCACTAACACCGGTAACGTCAATCTTTATATGGAAACAAGCAGTGTAGATATTGAAAATGAAGACGGCAGTTTGGCAGCTACGCTCAAATTGGTCAGCGTATATCCACAGATCATTAAACCCGGAGAAACTGCTTATTACTATGAAGAAACCACATACGACGGCGCCAATACGGAGGGGTTGAAAGTCGTTCCTCACGTTAAGGCCGAAAAAGCTAAAGTCGATTTGATCAGATTTGAAGTGTCCGACTTGCAGGTCAAGGACGATGATTGGCTTGGCGCGAGCGTAATGGGGCGCGTAGAAAATACCGGCAATAAAGAAGAAACCTTGGTTTATATCGTCGCGAACTTCTTTGACAAAGACGGAAAATTCATTGGTCAACAATTTGCCATTTTAACGGATAAGCTTCCGTCCGGAGAAAAAGTCGGATTTGAAACGACCTCATTGACCTCACACCTGAAAGCATCGGATATCGCAACATACGACGTTATAGCTTTCCCCTTCCAATATCAATGATAAGGGGTTCAACGTTATTTCTTCGTCAAAATCGTATCGGTTTATGATAACATCAAAAGCATGACACAAAACTAAAAGCACTCCTTGTGAGTGCTTTTTCTGTCACTGACTTACCGCACGCTTTTTTCGGGGTGCGTTTTGTCCCTTTACAAATCGCAAAAGTCAATTATAATATAATTGAGAGAATACGGGAAAGGAGTCCGAACGTGAACGCAGGAAAAACGATAGCCGGGCTGAGGACGGGAAAAGGACTGTCCCAACAGGCGCTTGCCGACCTTTTGTCGGTATCGAGAGATCTTGTTTCAAAATGGGAAAACGGAACAAGGACTCCCGACTATCCGACAGTCGAACGCATAGCGGATATATTCGGCGTTTCTCCCGAGATCATCATTGATAAAAACGACCTTATATTCAAAGAACTCGCCGAATGCGTCGATGATACTGATACCGTCCCGCGGGAGCGGCTTTCGGGGATCGTAAGCGCATTCGTGCGAAAGCTCAGCGAAAGAAACGCGGGCGTGTTTCTCGAAAGATATTATTATCTGAAAACCACCTCGGAGATATCGTCAGAGTACGGGATAAATGAAAACCACGTCAGAAGCATTCTTTCAAAAACACGTAAGAAGCTGAAAAAACACGTAAGGGAGGGCAAATTATGACAGGGATCGATCTGTTCAACGCGATCACGGGGATCGATGAAGATATTATCGACAGAGCAAAAGCAAAAGAAAAAACTCCCGAAAAGCGTTCCCGTCGGGTTTTGATCGTATCGGTCGCCGCTGTTCTGGCGATCGCAGCCATGGCGACAGCGGTCTTAAAACTGCTTGATAATGACGGCGAGACACCGGACGCACCGACTTACACGATACCTCTTGTAAAAGAGCAGATAAGATCCGCCCCTCCGACGTACTACGGTGATGAAAACAGCGCGGGCGGATCGGGCTTTGCCGAGGCGGAGTTGATCGGTTCGGGGATCTCGGTCACGGCTGAGTTGATCGAAGAACTTCCCGACGTCTATACTTTTTTCGACGATTGGAAACAGATCGAATACAGACTCATTCGCATGTCTGCCGTCAGTCTTCTGAAAGGCGCCGAAATGACAGATGAGTTTTATTATCTGATCCCCGCCTCATTCATGACGGATCTTTCGCGATACGACAGATTCGTTATTCTGGATATGGCGCAATTCGGATACGACCATTCCGTATTGTTCAACAAAACGAACGGAAAAGCCGAGGCTCTCAGCCTGGCTCTTTTCGGGTACGGCGTCTACGGTCGCGACGGTATGGGCGAAAAGTTTATGGCATTCGACAAAGACGGAAAATTCGACGGAAGTCTTTGGAAATCAAACTATTCTTGGGCGGCACAGACCGGGAACGCCGAGCCTCCGGCAGATATTTCCGAGGCGGAAAACAACGCAAAACGGGATAACTACGGAAAAGAGCTGTACGTTCACCTGCTAAGAGGGATCACGGGAGAGGCTTACGAAAAGCTGACCGAGCTGAGATCGTTTGATAACGGTATTTTCGTACCGACTTTTTCGACGTATATCCTGCACTTTTCGCCCGAGGTACAGTTTCACGCGGTCAGGTATATAAACGGCTTTGCGACAAACGAACAAGTCAGTATATGGAGCAGAGACGTTTCCGGAAACGACGGCGACACGTTCTCCGAAACAAAAGCCCGGTTTACCGAAGACGATCTCTCTTCCCTTCCGGACCTTCACGCCGCCGTCATTTCCGTTGCAAACGATTTTGACAAAGGCTCGATCAAGCCGCCGCATATCACCGACGCCGACCGGCTCACCGGTATGACGTACGGGATCTTCGGTTGGTACGCAAAGACCGAAGAAGGAATCGTCGGGATAGTTCGCGTGACGTGGAGATACCGGAGCGGAGAAGCGGACGACGCGTATTATATCATCGACGGAAGCTCCGAAGAAGTCAGGGCAATGGCACGCGACGACCTCCTCGAAATGCTCGGCGAGAATGAAACGACGTATATTTTCACCGGACCGTACAACGAAAGGGGCAAGGTCCTCGGAGAAACGGCGTCCTAATGATTTTGCGTTTCGTTTGTCAATAACCCTATCGCTCGGGGCAGACGGTCCCGGAAATCCGCTTATTGGCGGGCTTCATACGTTAAAGTATATCCCTCCGTCAAGCAACGGCGTAATGAGCCCCGACCCTATCCTCGATCCAAAGCGGTTTGAGATCAAGCCGAACGGCGGCGCGGATGCCGCCCCGAACGACAAATACTGCCGTTCTTGCGGAGCAAAACGAGAAAACGAAGCTAAGTTCTGCGCGGAATGCGGCGCCCGGTTCGCGTAAAAGCGTACGTCACGTCCGGAACAGAAAAACGACTTCCGAAGGGAACTCAAAACGTTTTTTCTTTTTCCGACGGTTTTTCCTTGACTTGCGAATCTTGTTTTGTTATAATATTGCCGTCGTGAGGCGTTCTTCCCCGCGGCGAAAACAACGCGTAAAG
>CACZZA010000139.1 GCA_902785485.1 uncultured Ruminococcus sp.
CTTACACTCAGCGCATGGACGTGGCGATCCGTTATCCCGGAAAGGGACGGCTGACGGAGGAATTGAAGGAGAAGATAGAAAAAGATTTTTCCGCTTTTGAAAAATCGATCTACTCCTACGACTACGACTCGGGCGATCACAGCTTCGACACATATATAGACGTTGACAGCTTCGTCGACTATTACATCATAAACGCCGTCTCGTCCAATATGGACGCCGGACGTTTCTCTACTTATTTATATAAGACCATCGACGGAAAGTATAAGCTCTGCGTATGGGATTTCAACAACTGCTGCAACAACTTCGTCGACGACGAGACGGACGAAGAGTTCGACGGAGTACGAACCGCGGTGTATTACAACATGCTGTTCAGGAACACCGATTTTGTTGAAAAGGTGATAGACAGATACCGCAGCCTGAGAGAAACCATACTGAGTGAAGAGTATCTGCGCGAATACATCGACGGCACTCTCGCCTTTCTCGGCGACGCGATCGCAAGAGACAGCGCAAGATGGGCGGAGAATTATGCTTCTGATCCGCTTCTCGAAAAAGAACAGATCGGACGCAATCCTCATTCACAAAAAGAAGCGGTGGAAATGCTGGAAGACAACCTTTTCGGACGTCTTGACTGGCTTGATGAAAATATAGACTATCTTCGTCAGTATTGCGCCGCCTCGGCAAACAAAAAATTCAGCGAGCTTCCGCACTGACCTACCGGAGGAGAGGAAGGAAAATCAATGAAAAAATTCATAATCGGCGTCATAACGTTGATCCTTCTCTATCTCGCGGTCAAAGCGGCGTATTACGAATTCGGGATCCATTTCAACTTCGGCAGCGACGAACCGGTAACGACTTTTACCAAAAACGACGGAAAGACGCTTTTCATCGACCGCGGTAACGGATTTGAACCTTTTGAGATCCGCGGAGTCAATATGGGCTCCGGGGAACCCGGAAAATGGTCGACGGATTACGGTATAGACCACGATACCTACTACCGCTGGTTCGGTCTTATGCAGGATATGGGAGCGAACACCCTTCGTGTTTACTCCGTCCAGCAGGATATTTTTTACAATGCTTTTTACGACTACAATTCAGACAGGGAAGAGAACGGCAAGGAACCGCTTTGGCTCCTGCACGGCGTCTGGGTGAACGATTACACTCAGTTTTCCCATCTGGATATGTACACGAGCGAGTTTTTGGGAACGTTCATAAACGACTCCAAGACGATGGTGGACGTAATCCACGGAGAAAGAGACCTCAACCTCGGACGTCTCGCCGCGTCCGGAAGCGGATCCTACCGCAAGGATATTTCTCCCTGGGTGATCGGCTATATTCTCGGAGTCGAGTGGGAGCCGGAAACGGTCATATATACCGATCAGATACGTAAAGACGAACCTATCTACAAGGGTAAATATATGTACGCGACCGATGACGCGACTCCGTTCGAGTCCGCGCTCGCGCGTGTGGGAGACGAAGTGATCTCTTACGAGACCGACCGTTATCACGTACAGCGGTTGACCGCGTTCTCCAACTGGCCCACGTCCGATCCGTTCAAATATTCGACCGCCGTCACGGCGTTCTGGAATAAGCTCGCCGCGGTGAACGTCGAACACATCTGCCAGACGGAAGAGTTCATTTCCGGTACATTCGCGTCCTATCACGTTTATCCGTACTATCCGGATTATCTGGAAAGCGCCTCGAAAGAGGCGGACCTCACGCCTCAACAGGTCCACGAGATGTACAACTTTTCCGGCTTTCTGAAGCTCGACTGGCGCTTAAAGAACTGGGATATACCGACTATCTCGGATTATTCGCGCGAGGAAGACTACACCGACCGTTACGGGCGTTACAATACGTATCTTGCTTATCTGACTGCGTTGAACCGCTACCACACCATTCCCGTCGTCATTACCGAGTTCGGTGTATCCACGGGACGCGGTATCGCGCAGATCGACGAGAACACCGGACGCAATCAGGGACATATGTCCGAACGCGGTCAGGGGCAGGCGATCATAGAATGTTATGAGGACATTATGGATTCGGGGTGCGCAGGCTGCTGCGTCTTCTCCTGGCAGGACGAGTGGTTCAAACGTACCTGGAACACGATGCACTCCGTAGACCTCCGCCGCACTCCGTTCTGGTCGGATTACCAGACCAACGAGCAGTATTTCGGACTTATCTCGTTCGATCCGGGAAAAGAAAGATCGGTCTGCTACGTCGACGGAGATATATCCGAGTGGGGAGAAGACGACGTCGTCAGCCAAAACGGGAATCTCAGACTTTCGATGAAATACGACGAGCGTTTCGTGTATTTTCTCGCTGAGAAACCGGGACTTGATCTTGAAAAGGATACGCTGTACATCCCCATCGACACGACGGAAAAAAGCGGGAGCAATTACTGCAAAAATTTCAAGCTGCAATTCGATTGCGACGCGGACTTCCTCCTTGTTCTGAACGGCAGGGAAAACAGTCAACTGATGGTGCAGGAACGCTACGAAGTCCTGCGCTCCACGTACTCGCTTCCGGTGTACGGCTTCAACACATACTATAAAAACAACGTTCCCGACGCCGATTCGCCTCTGTTCAAACCGATAGATATGATCCTGAAGGTGGACACACGTTTCTTCGTCTCCGCCAAGGATCTCGACAACGCGGCGGCGATGGTGTTCGAGACCGGAAAACTGAAATACGGCAACGCAAATCCCGAGAGTCCCGATTTTGATTCACTTGCGGACTTTATGGCTTGCGAAGATCACATCGAAGTCAAGATCCCGTGGCAGCTCCTCAATTTCTCCGATCCCTCGAGAATGAGCATACACGACGATTATTACGAACAGTACGGGATCGACTACATCTCCATCGACTCGATGGAGGTCGGGATCTCGGACGGCTCCGATGAGAAACGCATACATACAGACGCGTTCGAGCTTGAAGGTTGGGGCAATACCGTCACTTATCACGAGCGTCCGAAGGCATCTTATTACATTTTGAAAGACTACTGGAACGCCGGCTGAAAAGGCGGAATGAAAGGAAGGTGAACGGCTTGGGAGTTGAACTTCTTGTATATATCTATCTTGCCGTTTGCGTTTCCATGATCCTTTTCAACATCGGAACGATCATAGTCGCAAAAAAACGCGATAAGTACAACGCGAAAAAAAGAGATCAGTACGAGTCGATCATCCGGCAGGAGCTTACCGATATCCGCGACGGCAAACGACCGGATAAGCGGCATATAAAATATATGAAGCGTAATCTTTACCTTCAGGAGCATTTGCTGGTGTTCGTTCAGGTAATGACCGAACTGTTCAAAGAGTTTCCCGACGAGATGCCGACATATCTCGACGCGCTTTCTCCGGCTATGTTGGCTTTGACGGAGCGTTATGACAGACACAGCGACCCCATCACATACGCGTTTTTCCTGTATTCGCTGAGGGTGTTTCAGCAAATGAGCGGCAAGACTCCTCCGGAAGTCGAGGACATTTTGCTCGGCGCTCTGCGTGAAGACAGCACATATTGCCGCGAGAACGCGTTGAAGGCTATATACAGCAGCGGTGAGACTGAGCTCGTCATCCGGGCGCTGGACGTTTTAAATTCCGAAAACATCAATCACAACAAAAAACTTCTTACCGACGGACTTCTGACCTTCAAGGGCGATAAAAACGAACTCAACGAACGGCTTTGGAAACGTTTCGAGAGTTTTAATGTCGGTATGCAGGTCGTTATACTCGATTACATCCGTTTCTGCGCCAGGAGCAACGATGAAAAGATCCTGTCAATTCTTAAAGATGAAAAAAGAAGCCCGGAGCTTCGCTTCTCGTGCATCCGGTATTTCGGCAAATACCCGAGCGACGAGGCGTATCCGATACTGATAGAAATGGTGGAAAATTCGGACGAACTTCGTTGGGAGTATCCTGCTATCTCATGCACGGCGCTTGCCTCTTACCCCGGCGAAAAAACAGTCGAAACTCTGAAAAAAGCGTTACGCGTGTCCAACTGGTACGTGCGTTACAACGCGGCGGAAAGTCTGTCGAGACTCGGACTCGGTTACGTCGACCTCATCGACGTTATCGACGGAAACGACCGATACGCGCGGGAGATACTTCAGTTTCAGCTTGACGTCAAATACAATCAGAAAAAGGAGGCGGAAGCGAGATGACGACAGAGACGATCATGTGGATCGCCGATTTGATCCTAAGGATCATCAACATTTTTTTCGTCATTTATCTTATAGGTTACTCGACTTTCCTATTCCTTTCGGTGGCTGTCGGTTCGTCCGAGCTGTTCAAGAAAAAGCGACAGTACAGGATGATGAACGCCATCCAGAACAACTACTTCATCCCGATCTCCATCATCGTTCCGGCGTACAACGAGGAAGTCACCGTTACTTATACGGTAAAGTCGCTTCTTGCTCTCGATTATAAGGTGTATGAGATAATCGTGGTCGACGACGGATCGAAAGACAACACCTCCAAGGTAATGATCGACGAGTTCAAAATGTCTCCCGTCCGTATGCCTATACACAGACAACTGCGCTGTCAGGAGGAAGAATACGTTTATTCGGCAAAAATAAACAGGATAAACGTCACCCTGATACGCAAGAAAAACGGCGGCAAGGCGGACGCGCTAAATATGGGTATCAACGCGTCGCGATTTCCGTACTTTATCTGCATCGACGCTGACAGCGTTCTGCAGTACGACTCGTTGAAAAAGATCGCGCTTCCGCTTCTGGAAAACGAAAACGTCGTCGCCGTGGGCGCTCATGGTGAGCCGTTCGTTCTGCAACGCGTTCTTTCCCACGGAGATGGGCGTGCCGTCCGGAGCGGCAAACCGCATGGGAGCGGAAGAGCGCTGGCTCTTGGGCTGCTTTTTGCGCTCGGCGGCGGTGGGCTTCATCAGCCCTTCCTCCCGCAGCACCCGGCGGATATCGGAAAGATCCTCCTCGTTTTCGCAGCTGTCCAGATCGCAGAGGGCTTCCTCCAATACGCTCAGCTCCCGCAGGGTCTTTTCCTTCTGCTCGCCCGCCAGCCGGGCGGCGGCCCGGGCCTTCTGATAGCGCTTGAAATAGCGCTGGGCGTTCTGGGCGGGGGAAAAGCGCACGTCCAGGGGGATGCGCAGGGGCTGGCCGTCGTAATAGTTGTCCAGGGTCACGGTGTCCGCGCCCCGGGGGATCTGGTACAGGGTGGCGTTGAGCAGTTCGCCCATCACCCGGTATTCTTCGCTGCGCTCGGCGTTGCGCAGTTCCTCCAATTGCAGGGCCAGCTTTTTTTCATT
>CACZZA010000140.1 GCA_902785485.1 uncultured Ruminococcus sp.
ACGACGCACGACGGGAACATTATGACAGGAAATGCCATTCCGTGAACCAGCCCGTAGCTCGATAACGCCTCTGCCGAAGAAAGACCGTGCTTTTTGAGTCCGTACGGGATCAGCAAATGTTCCACGGTCACAAGTCCCTGCCGGGCATAAGCGCTCAAAGCGAGCGGGAGCGAGATCCCGACGAGCTTTTTCATCAAAGACCTGTTTTCCGTACTTATTCCTTTGATTTTCTTTGCGTCTTTTCTGTACAGCAGATAAGAAAGAGAAAGCGAGAGAAACTCAGAGGCAACGGTCCCCGCCGCAACGGCGGCGCAGGCGGTCTCAAGATCCTCAGCGGCAAAAACGACCATAAGTCTGACGATAATAAGTATATTTACAAAGCTCTCGAATACTGCCGCCGCGGATGACTTATAAGGCCGTCTGACTGCGGTGAAATACCCGTTAAGAACGCTGGAAAGCGAAACAAAGGGAAGGGAGAATGCAAGCACCTTCAACGAAAGGACGGTACGCGCGTCACATAATAGCTTTATTCCGATAAAAGGCGACAGAAAGAACAGGGCAACAGACGACGAGAGAGAAAAGAACAACGCGTAAACGAACGCGGTACGGACGCTTTTATGAGCTGAATACACGTCCCCCGATGCGTTGGCTTCGGATACGAGCCGCGTTGTTCCGAGCGCTATTCCGGACGACGCAAAGGTCAAAGCGAAAAGATATACAGACTCGATAAGAGTGTATATCCCCATACCTTCGCTGCCGAGCCTTCCCGACAAATATGAGTTGAACGACACACCGATAAGCCGCAATATCAGCGCCGTCAGAGTCGTAACAGCGCCGTTGACGATAAACTTTTTTGATTTTGTCATACTGCTCCTCCGTTTTTTCTTTACTGTAAATATATAGTCCGTTTCTTTCCGTTTAATTCGCCCACGGGAGCGAAAGCCGTTTGAAGGATATGACCGGCGAATTTTTATGTCAAAAAGTTTGTTTTTTTGCTTGACAAAAACGGAAGTATAGTATATAATACTATTTGTTGTATTTTCCGAACAGTGAAGAAGGTATTCGTATGACTATTGACATCAGACCTCTTCTCAATGGCGAAACGAATGAAATAAAGCTCGATTTTCCTCTTTCCGTCGATGAAGGGATCAGAGACGTATCGTTTCCAGAAAGCATTGAGGTTTCGGGTTCGGTCAATAACAAAGCCGGTTACGTAACTCTCGACCTTTGCGCCAACGTTCCTTACAGAACGCACTGCGCAAGGTGTTTACGCGAGATCAACGGCACTAAGACCGTTGAGTTTTCCAAGCCGGTCGCAGACGAAAAAACTCTGCAAAACAACGAAAACGACGATTACGTCGTTCCTGTCGAAGGCATGATCGACGTCAGCGAAATGCTGATCGAACAGATCCTGCTCGACTTTCCTTACAGACATCTTTGCAAGGAGGATTGCAAAGGACTTTGCCCGAAATGCGGCAAGGATCTCAACGAGGGCAGCTGCGGTTGTCCTGCAGACGATCCGGATCCGAGGTTCGACGTCCTGCGTAAACTTCTCGAAGATAAACAAAAAAAGAATTAGTAATAACATTTCATCATAGATGAACGGTTTGAGGAGGTGCAAACAAAATGGCAGTACCGAAGAGAAAAGTATCGAAAGCAAGACGCGACAAAAGGCGTTCCAGCCACTGGAAGCTCAGCGCTCCCACGCTCGTAAAATGCCCGAAGTGCGGTGAATATGTTCTCGCTCACAGAGTATGCGCTGCATGCGGAACGTATGGCGGCAAACAGGTCATCAAAGTAGAAGACTGAATATTACCCGCATTCAAAACGTGCCGGCTCTTTTTGAGTCGGCATTTTTATTTTTGTATTGAATTATTCAATTTATTATGATAAAATATATTTATAAAGTTATTGTGACAGGGAAGTGAAGAGAATGGGTCCGAGAATGAGACCGAATATGGACAAATACAAGCCCAAGAAACCCTCTTCGATCAAAGACGTTCCGCGCTACATAAAAGAATTGACTTCGGGATTTTTCAGCCGGTTGTTCTATATATTCAAGCTCGTGTGGCAAACGAGAAAGTGGATATTCTGGTCGTTGCTCGGTATTGCCGTGATGAAGGGCGTTCTGCCGATCGTCGGCGCTTATCTGTCCAGAAACGTCCTGAACGAGCTGGCAAAAGCGTACATCAACAAAGAGTATCCGTTCAGGCAGATCATCTTTTTGCTCGTCATCTATTTTTCTTATTTATTCATCCAAAAACTGCTCAACAACTTTGATTCTTTGGTGACGAGACTGTCCGGAGAGCTGGTTTCAAATCATATCAAGATGATGATCCTTGACAAAGCGCAAGAGATCGACGTGGAACGCTTCGACGACCCGGAATTTTACGAGAAGCTGGAAAACGCCAACCGGGAAGCGGGTATGCGCCCGATACAGGTACTGAACTCCACGTTCAATATCATGAGCACATTGATCACTATCATAGGATTTATAGTGACTCTGTGGTCTGTAAATATCTTGGCGCCGTTTATCATCGCCATCCTTGCGATCCCGTCCGCCATAATCAATTTCACATACCGCAAAAAGAACGCGTTCTACATGATCCACCGTTCAAAAGACAGACGTCAGATGGAATATTATTCCAAACTGATGGTCGATAAGGACCTTGTAAAAGAAATAAGACTGTTCAATCTTTCCGAAACTTTTACGGGCAAATTCAAAGAGGTATTCAAAAAGTATTTTGCGGGACTGAAAAAACTGATCGTAAAAGAAAACCTTTGGAATATCGGCGTTTCGATCATCACGACCGTCGCGAACTGTCTTCTGTTCCTTTATATAGCTTATAAAGTCAGCAAGGGCGAACTCCAGATAGGAGATTACACTCTTTACACCGGCGCTCTGAATTCGATCTCGAGCGGAATAAACTCCATCATATCCACTACGGCGACGGTCTACGAGGGAACGCTGTTCATACAGAATATGCTCGACTTTATGAAAGACCGCAAACGCATCGTCCCGTCTGTCGATCATCCCGTATTTCCGGAAAGGCACGTCGGACACAAGATCGAATTCCGCAACGTTTATTTCAGGTACCCCGGCACAAAACGCGACGTTTTGAAGAATATCAGTTTCACGCTCGAACCCGGAGATACCGCGGTCCTCGTAGGTCTCAACGGAGCCGGTAAAACGACGCTGATAAAGCTCTTGACCCGTCTTTACGACCCGACCGGGGGTGAGATACTCCTCGACGGACGAAACATCAAAGAATACGACGTGAACGCGCTTTACGATATGTTCGGGATCATTTTCCAGGATTTCGGAAAATACGCATTCACCGTCAAAGAAAACATCGCTTTCGGACAGATCAACGAAGGCGTTGATCTTGCAAAAGTCAAAACGGCTGCCGTACAGAGCGATTCAGACACGTTCATCAGCGCTTTGCCCGATACTTATAATACGCCTTTGATGCGTTATTTTGAGGAGAACGGTATTGAACTGTCAGTCGGACAATGGCAAAAGCTCTCCGTAGCGAGAGCGTTCTATTCGGACTCCGATATACTGATCCTCGACGAGCCCACTGCGTCGCTTGACGCCATCGCCGAGCAGGAGATATTCAGCCAGTTCGACGAATTACGCAAAGACAAAACGACTTTGTTCGTTTCTCACAGACTTTCAAGCGCTACTACCGCGTCAAAGATCATCGTGCTGATGAACGGCGAGATCGTAGAAATCGGCGATCACGCTTCTCTTATGAAGCAGAAAGGGCATTACTACACGTTGTTCTCAACGCAGGCTAAACGCTATATTCAGGCAGAAACGACAGAAAGCGACCAAGGAGGAGAAAAATGAAAGCACCCGTAAGATCGGCAGACATATTGATACCCAAGACCGGATTTGAATACTGGTCTGTCGTCGCTTGCGACCAGTTCACGAGCGATCTTGAATATTGGAAAGAAGTTGAACGTACCGTAAACGGACATCCGTCGGCTTACAGAATAATGCTCCCGGAGATATATCTCGAAGGAAACGACGTCGAAAAACGTATCGACTCTATAAACTCAACAATGAACGAATACCTTTCGGGCGGCGTGTTTGCGGAATATAAAAACGCGATGATCTACGTCGAAAGGACCCAACCGGACGGAAAAATCAGGCAGGGAATAGTAGCGGCGGTAGACCTCGAAGAATACGACTATTCAAAAAACTCAAAATCACTCATAAGAGCTACCGAAGGCACCGTCCTTGAAAGGATCCCTCCGAGAGTCCGCATACGCAAGGACGCGCCGCTCGAGATGCCTCACGTAATGCTGCTTATAGACGATAAAGCTCTATCCGTCATAGAAAAGACCGGAGAGAATAAGCAGGACTTCCGAAAACTCTACGATTTCGATCTTATGAGCGGAGGCGGGCATATAAAGGGTTATCTTATCCCGGATGAAGTCTGCGAAAACGTCATAACCGCCCTTGAAAACCTGTCGGACAAGACCGGAAACGGGTTGCTTTTCGCTGTCGGCGACGGGAACCATTCGCTTGCGACCGCGAAAGAATGTTACGAACGTCTTAAAACGCGCATCGGAAAAGAGGCTGCCGCAAACCATCCGTCGAGATACGCTCTTGCGGAGATCGTGAATATACACAGTCCGGCGCTTGAATTCGAGCCGATCTACAGGGTGCTTTTCAACTGTGATCCGAGAAAAGTCGTCGACGAACTGAAAGAAACGTTCGACAAGGGAAACACTGTCATTAAATGCTTTTATGACGGAAAATCGGAAGAGATAGGCGTCAAAATACCGGATGGAATGATAACTGTCGGAGCATTACAAAGTTTTATCGACGCGCTGATAAAGAAAGACGCTTCAATAAAAGTTGATTACATTCACGGTGAGGAAGAAGTCGAAAGACTGTCGTCAGAGCAGGGAAGACTCGGTTTTGTTTTCGAGGGGATCGGAAAGGATACCTTGTTTGCCTCTGTCAGCGCAACGGGAGCGCTGCCGAGAAAGACGTTCTCAATGGGGACAGCATACGACAAACGTTATTATCTTGAATGCAGAAAAATCAAGTAAATAATTCGACCGGAATGAAAGAAACTTCATTCCGGTCGTTTATATTCAGCACAAAAAATTTTGTATAATTGACAAAGCGATTTATAAATAATAAAAGGGAATAAAAAGAGGCAAAATGATGTCTTGAGAATTTTTTGATTATTTTTGATTTTGGGGTTGCATTTTGAAAACAAGTATGTTATAATACCAAA
>CACZZA010000141.1 GCA_902785485.1 uncultured Ruminococcus sp.
CTTTAAGTCGCCCTGCGCGAAGGTATCGTGGATGAGGATCGTTCGACCGTGACCCGAAGGCGTACTTTGTGTACGTCGAGCGGTCACGGTCGGACGAAACGCGTAGTGCCATTAAATCTTGCTTTTCGCCTTATTAGTGGTCATCGCCGCGAGACCGAGTGCAAACACTTTCCCCCACATTCTTCACCGCTTCGAAGAGGGCGTTTTTGACCGCTATATTTCTGACGTATTCCCGTCCGTTGTCGCGGATGTGAAGCTCGACCGCGCGTTCTCCCGATTTATCGCTGACGCCTATAAAGACCGTTCCGACGGGTTTTTCCTCCGTGCCGCCGCCCGGTCCCGCGAGTCCCGTCACGCTGACGCCGAGATCCGCGCCGACGAACATACGGACACCCTTCGCCATCTCGACGGCGCACTCGGCAGAGACCGCGCCGTATTTTTCGAGCGTTTCCGACTTCACACCTAAAAAATCGTGTTTGACGCGTTCAGCGTAGGAGACGACTCCTCCGTCGAACACGTCCGACGCGCCGGGGACTGAGGTCAGCCGCCCCGCGAGCAGTCCGCCCGTACAGGACTCGGCGAACGTAACCGTCATATTCTTGTCGCGCAGGAGCGAAACGAGCGTTTTTTCGAGCGTCGTATCTACGCCGTAAACGTACGGTCCGACGCTGCTTTCGAGAATTTTTTTCTCCGTCTCTTTGACTTTCTCCCTGCCCTCTTCCCTGCTTTTCGCGCGGGCGGTCACACGGAGGCGGCACTCGCCGTCTATCGCGTACGGAGCGACCGTCGGGTTTTCCGACGCCTCCATAAACTCGCGCAGGGCGTCCTCGACCGCCGATTCGCCCATGCCGAAAATGTTGAGACTTTCGGAATAAAGGACGTACTCGCGTCTCTTTTCGAGGAACGGAGCGACCTTTTTTTCAAACATATCCTTCATCTCGCGCGGCGGTCCGGGAAGGATGATGACGCACTTGCCGCTTTCCCCGTCCTCGATGGCGCACCCGGGAGCCGTCCCGACGTCGTTGTCGAAGACCTCGCACCCCTGCGGCATCATCGCCTGCTTGATATTGTTGTCGGTCATTTTCCTCCCGAGCCTGTCGAAATAGCTCTTCACCCGCTCAAGAGAACGCGGATCAAGCTCGAGCTTTCGCCCCATCACGTCCGCGACGGTCTCCTTGGTCAGGTCGTCGTAGGTGGGTCCGAGTCCGCCGGTCAGAATGACGAGGTCGCACCGGGAGAGCGCAGACGTAAGAAAAGCCCTCAGCCTTTCGGGATTGTCGCCGACCACCCCCTGATGATATTGCGAGATCCCCATCTCCGCGAGGCGCGACGATATATACGCGGCGTTCGTGTTGACTATCTCCCCTATAAGTATTTCGGTGCCGACGCACAGGATCTCAGCCGTTTTGATGACGTTCATAATTCCCTCCGTCAGATATAAGCGATTTCTTTGATACTATTGTATCACTTTCGCGGATTTTTTCAATATCCGCGAAACAAAAAACGCCTCTTTCGCGTCAAAAATCACGAAAAAGCGGTTTACAAGAGCCGCAAAGTATGATAATATATATTGAATAATAATAAGTAAACGGAGACCGAAAATGGATCTTATAAGATTCAACGTCGGCGACACGCTGAAGCTGAAGAAGAAGCACCCGTGTTCGTCCGATCTTTTTACGGTGATGCGGACCGGAAGCGACGTCAAGATCAGGTGCGACGGATGCGGACGCGAAGTCACCCTACCCCGCCTTACGCTCGAAAAGAGCGTGAAAAAAGTGATACCGAAGGAGGAACAAGACGCATGACAGGCGAACTTTCGTTTGAGTCGCTCGAGCAGAAGCGCGGTCTGCTCTCGCGCCTGAGAGGCAAGGCGAGACGCAACGTCTGGCTCCTTTGGGCGTTCTGCATCCCCGCGTTCTCACTCCTCGCGATCCACTTTATGCTCAAGGTCTACCCCGTAGGCAACAACTCGGTACTCGTGCTCGACCTCAACGCGCAGTACGTTTATTTCTACGAGGAGCTGCGCGACCTACTCCGCGGAGACGGGAGCATACTCTATTCGTGGCAGCGTTCGCTCGGCGGCGAGTTCATGGGCATTTTCGCGTATTACGTCGCGTCGCCCTTCAACTTCATCGTCGCGCTCTTCCCCGAGGGGCATATAACCGAGGCTCTGCTGACGATCTTCGTCCTCAAAGCGGGACTTTCGGGCTTCAACTTCGCCCTTTTCCTCAAGCTGACGGGGAGGATGAAGTCAAAGATCTCCGCCGTCACGTTCTCGACGATGTACGCCCTCTGCGCCTACGCCGTCGTCAACTCACACAACTCGATGTGGATAGACGCGTTTCTGTTCCTGCCCCTGCTGATAACCGGACTTGAAAAACTGATAAACGAACGGAAATTCATCCTTTATACCTCGATGCTGGCGGTCATCGCCATCGCGAACTTCTACATCGGGTATATGGTATGTATCTTCGTATTCATCTATTCGATCTACTATTATTTCTCGTTCGGAAGACTCAAAGAGCATAACCTCTTCCGGGAAAAATTCCATTTTCTGAAATCGTTCGGACGCGTGCTGTTCTACTCGGTCTTAGCGATAGCGATCTCGGCGGTCGTCGTGATGAGCGCGTACTACTCGCTGACCTTCGGCAAGACCGAGTTCTCGAACCCCAACTACGAATGGAAGTCCAAATTCGACATTTTCAATATGTTCGGCAAATTCCTGCCCGGCTCGTACGACACCGTGCGCCCCGAGGGTCTGCCGTTCGTTTACTGCGGAGCCCTGGCGCTCGTCCTGCTCCCGCTCTACTTCATGAACACGAAGATCGACTACCGCGAAAAGCTCGGCACTCTGGCGGTAACGGGGATATTGACAATATCGTTCAACGTCTCTCCGATAGATATGTTCTGGCACGGACTCCAGAACCCGAACTGGCTCAACTACCGCTACGCGTTCCTGCTCGTATTTATGCTCGTGACGATGGCGCACCACGCGTACGAAGAACTCGACGGGGTGTCGATACCGCTCATCGTCGGCACGGGCGGCGTTTGCGGACTTCTTACGGTACTGCTCCAGAAATTCGACCTTGACTACGTCAAGCCGTTCAAGACCGTGATGTTCGGAGTCATAACCATCGTGATCTACACCGTGGCGCTCTGCTTTGTAAAAAGAAGCAAAGCCAAAGACCTCGTCGCCGTGATCGTCGCGATAATCGTCAGTACGGAAATGCTGGTATCAAGCCTTATCACGATGACGGATCTCGACACAGACGTCGTTATCTCGACCCGCGACTCGTACAGGACGTATATCGACAAATACACGGAGCCGATAGCGAATATCAAGGCGCAGGACGACGGATTTTACCGTATGGAGGTCTCGACCCACCGCAAGCCCAACGATAATATGGCGCTCGACCTTAACGGTCTCACAAGCTCCACGTCGACCCTCAACGCGTCTGTCGTCAAGCTCCTCAATCAGTTCGGCTACGCCTCGAAGTCCCACTGGTCGAAGTACCTCGGCGGGATGCCCGTCTCCGACTCCCTGCTCGATATAAAATACGTTTTCTATAACACGAATTACAAGGGCAACGTCTACGAAAAACTCTACGACGACGGGAAGATCGCGACCTACCGCAACCCGTACGCGCTTTCCGTCGCGTATTCGGTCAGCAACCGCACCGAATATTTCGACTTCGAGGAGGACGCAAGTCCGTTCGAGATGTTCAATCAGCTCGTCTCGACGATGATAGGCGGAAAGTACTACGAGCTGTTCAAGCCGGTCAACCTGACGGAGACCTATACGAACGTCAAACGCACCTACGCGACGAGCGACTACCTCAAATACGTTCCGATAGACACCTCGGAAAAGGCGACGATAGACTTCAAATTCACCGTCCCCACAAACGACGAGCTGTTTCTGTTCTTCCCGTCGGCGTACCCGAGAGAGGTGTCCCTCGACTTCGACAAGAAGAATATCGGCACGTTCTTCGGCAACGAGACCGACAGGATCGTTTCGCTCGGGCAGTGCGTCAGCGGCGAGGAGGCGACCCTCTCCGTCACGCTGAACAAGGAGAACTTCTACGTCCTCGCGGACGAGTTCTTCGTCTACTACCTCGATACCGAACTGTTCAGAGAGGCGATGTCGATGCTCAAAGACGGCGTTTTCAACGTGACCGAGCATTCCGACACGCGCCTTTACGGCGATATAACCGTCGATAAGGACGGACAGATGATATTCACGTCTATCCCCTACGACGAGGGTTGGCATATCTACGTCGACGGAAAGGAAGCCTCGAAGTTCCTCATAGGCGGCTCCCTGATAGGATTTGACATAGAAAAAGGCTCCCACGAGCTGGAATTCAAGTATATGCCGCGTATGTTCGTTCAGGGTGCGATCATATCGTCGGTCGCCCTGCTGTGCTTTGTCCTGCTCGTGATATTCGAGCTTAAATACGGCAGAAAAAACAAGCAAAAACTCCTTCTCAAACTCCGCGAAGCCGACGAAGCGGCGGCAATAGCGGCGCGCGAGGCGGACGAGACGGACGAGACGGAAGTCTTTGACGAAACGGACGTCCCGGACGAATCCGACGCCCCGGACGATACGGACGGGTCCCCGCAGGATAATTCCGACGTTCCGGAAGACGGCTCCGAGAAAAGCGGTTTATCCGCAGAAAAATAAATGATACGATAGTTATACGAGGGGAACCTTTTGAGGAAAGGTTCCCCTCGCGCTCCCCTCTAAAACTTTCAGAGGGAAAGGAAGATAAACAAGAATTTAGAGGGCGAGTCATAGAAAAACGGCGCGGACGTAGTGGAAAGATGGGTAAGATTTGCGAAGGACGTTCGTTCTCGCACTTTCTTTCGGTTCCGAAAGAAAGTGCGCAAAGAAAGGGCAACGAGGAGGTGGTTAGGACACGGTTTCGCACCGTGAGAGCGAAACCGAACGTCCTCCCCTCCTCGACCTCCCCACACCTCAACGAGGAGTCCTACCGTTTATCTCACTCCGTAGATATTATCCTGTTATTCCGCTTGTAATTATCGTTCGCATCGCCATTTGGAACACTACCGCCCATTCAGCAATAATCGTTTACATAACTGCCAAATGGCTCGGCTTTGTAGGTGAAGTTTGTTCCTTTCGCTTGCTACTTTCAGTTAGCCGCCCTCGGCGGCGACATCACTAGCGAAGCGACATCACTGGCGCCGCAGGCGACAATATCACTAGCGAAGCGACATCACTTCGGCGCGTG
>CACZZA010000142.1 GCA_902785485.1 uncultured Ruminococcus sp.
AAGAGCGGAATCGTTGAGGTCTATCGACGTCATATCGAGCGCGATCTCTTCGGGGGTACGGACGTCCGAATAGATCGTGACGGAGGAGATCTCACCCTTGAAATAAATGAGGTTTCCCGCTCTCATATCGCCACCGAGGACGGTGCTTATCGGCGGGACCTTGCGCTCGTGCGCCTTCTGAGCGTCGGTCATCGTTATCGACTGCGCAAGCGAGCCGTTGACGTAGCAACGGAATTCGCCCGCCGCGACGTCGTCGACGATGACGAGGTGTACGAATTCACCCGTCGCGACGTTGACGCTGTTGAACGCGATGTTGTTCAGGTCCTTGTCGGTCGAGGAATTGTAATAATTGAGATGGTAGAGCTTCGGCGCGCCGTTCGTCTCGATGCGGAAATCCCAGTTTACGGTGCTTGAATTCTTGTAGTTGCCGAGGATACATCCGCCCATGTCGGAGAGTCCCGCCGGGAGCTTGATCCACGCCTCGTAGGTCGTTGGAGTGACGGAATAAGGATGGAGAAGCTCGTTGGAATACTCGCCTCCGTCCTCCGGCTCAACGCCGTTGGGCTTATGGTTCACCGTATCGAAATACGTTCCGTATTCCGACGTGGAGTAAAGGGAGAGGTTGTCAAAGACAAGCGCGTTCCCTTTGGGTCCGACTTCGACGATACCCGTTCCGGGTTCAGCCGAAGTTTTTGTCGCCGCGGAAAAGATCACCGCGAAAGCGACCAATACGAGCAGCAAGGTTGTTAGCAGGGTGATTTTGCTTTTCATATTGTTTTCCTTTCGTTTATTTTTCCGGTATTATCCGGTAGTTTACGTTTTTCTTATGTCAGGTCTTTTCTTTATAGAAATATTTGGTTATGGGATGTACGTCCTTCGGGTCGTCGAGGCTGATCTCAAACTGATCGTATTCGCGGTAGAACTGCCGCCTCAGCGCCGATACGTAGCGCACCTGCGCCGTTCTTTTCTTTGAATTCACGCAGACGAGGCAGATCATACAGAGCGCGCCGTCGCGGTCGAGATACGGACCCTGCGGGTTGACCAGCACTTCGTTGACGGTGTTCCCGGAGTCTCCGACGTCCTTCATCCACTGCACGTCCGTCGCGTACTGATGCCCCGAGACCACAGCCGTTACGTTGGGATGTTTTCTTACAAGTCGGTTCCACAGGTCTTCCCCGTTGACGAGCTTGGGAGACCCCCAGTCGCCGACGTTGAGCCTCTTGCCGTTCCAGTGACTGTAACAGTGCGTTACGATAACGACCCTTCTGTCGGGGTGCGCTGCTATAACGCCGTTCGCCCAGTCTATCACTTCGTCGGACGGATTTTTGTCGAGTCCGAGAAAGAGATATTTCTCTTTGCAGACGTCGAGCAATTTATACGAGTTCGTGAGGTTTTCCCTGTATTCCGCGATCTCGGGCAGGTAACGGGCGTTCTTGAAGTAACGCTCGAACATCCCCTCTCCGTCTGCGACGTGTTCGGGAGTTTTTTCGTCATACATGAACTTCCAGTGCAGATCGTGGTCGCCCCTCACGAGAAAGACCGGGACGCGTCCGAGGAGAACGTTGTATTCCCGCTGAAGCGCGCGCCATTCCTTATCGGTGTTGAAGTTCGTGAAATCGCCGGTATTGAGTACGCAGGCGATCTTGTACTTTTCGCGGTTTTCGAGCAGCCAGTCGGAGAAGTAATGCAGATCGTCGGGATAATATCCGGAGATTATCTGCTGATCGCCGAGGATGGCGAACGAGTAGTCGAAGTCACCGGGCAAAGGGACTTTGTCCTCCGGGATGAAGTCTTCGTTCTCGCGGTTGTTCAAAAGGTCGTTGCCGCCCGGCGAGAGGTCTTTGATCATTCCGCCGATTTTATCGGACGCGTCCCAGCAGGCGATGAGGTCGGGGTCGTCGAGGTCCATTTCCTTTTCGAGCGCTTCCGCCTCGTTTTCTGTCAGTACGCGGGAAAAAACGGCGCAGGAAAAGATCTCGCCGCAGAAGTGGATCGCGTTGGCGCATCTCTGCTCGCTGCCGAGGCAGGTGGCGTAAATAAAGGCTTTACGGTTTTTCCCCGGCTCGAAGGTCAAGTCGTCGACCTTTTTGCCGTCGATATAAAGGGTGCAGACTCCTTTTTTCGCGTCGTCGGTGACGGCGACGTCAACGAGTCTCCCGGGTTCGACCTTATGATCGAAGTAAATTGCTTCCGCGACGCCGTTGTCCTTATCGTTGTAACGGTAGAATACGCGTCCGTCGGCGAGAATGCCGAAGGCAAAGCCTTTTAAGTATATTGACTCGTAATTTCCGAGTATCGCCGACTCGTGCGCGAGCTTTTCGGGGATACGCACGGTCGCAAAAAACGAACGGGGGACGCGGTCCGTCGGGATGACCGCCTCGTACTTTGAATACGCGTCGAACGTGACGCCGTTTTCCCTTTTGAATTTATAAAGGTTCATTTTATCTCCACGAGCTTGGGTCCAGAGTCGTCGTCCGTGCGGATGCTGAACTGACTCTTTCTGTAAACGTATTTATCCTGTAACGTCGAATAATATCTGACCTGGACGTCTTTTCCGTCCGCAGAGAAATAGAGCATCGCTATCGAACAGGTGACTCCCTCGCGGTCCATATCCGGCCCCTGCGGGTTGACGAGGATCTGGTTCACGACGTTGCCGCGGTCTCCGGTCTTCTTGGTCCAGACGACTTCCCACGCGTACATGTGCCCGGAAATGATGAATTCTATATTGGCGTATTTGCGAAGCAGTCTCGACCACAGTACGTCCGCGCCCACGCTCTTCGGGGCGCTGCTCTCGCCTGTCATAAGCCACGTTCCGTCGGATTTGAGGAAGCAGTGAGTCGTGATGATGACGCGGTAGTCGGGGTTTGCCTCGATGACCTTTCCCGCCCATTTGAGGACGTTGCCCGAGGGATTCTTGTCGAGGGTCATTATGAGGTATTTGTTGCCGCAGATCTCGACGCGGCGATAGCTGTTCGTGAGATCCTCGCACCACTCCTCGACGGTCTCCTTGTACGGCGAAACGTCGAAATACTTGGAGAACGATTTGTTAGCCTCGGCGAGAGACGGATATTTGCCCTGAAGGATGTCGTGGTCGCCCCTTACGAGCGCGTACGGTATCTTGCCGTTCAGACGGAAGACCTCCTCGCGCACCGCCTCCCACTCCTCATCGTAGTTGAAGTTCGTGATGTCGCCCACGTTGAGGACGTATTCGATCTTGTGCTTCTCCTTATTTTCGAGCAGCCAGTCGCAGAAATAGTGCATATCCTCTTTGTTGTAGCCGGTGACGATCTGCGGGTCGCCGAGGATCGCGATGGAGTACGCAAAGTCCTCCGGGAACGGCACTTTTTCCGGGTCGAGCCATTCGTCGTTGTTGCGGTTGTTGACGGCGTCGTAGCGCCCTGTCAGAGCCTTTATGACCGATTCGCCCTGAGAAAATGTCAGGTCGTACGAGGCTATCAGATATTCGTCGGGAGAGACGGAGACCATATCGGCTTTGATCTCGTCTTCGGTACGGACGTCGGAAAAAGCGGCTATCGAGCGGATGAGTCCCTTGAACGCCTTGGCGTTGGAGGTCGAATAGTCTCCGCCTATGCACATCATATTCTCCGGAACGGTGCGGACGTGCTCGCGTTCCTCCTTGCCGTATTTTACGGTCTGCGCGAGGGCGCCGTCGATATAACAGCGCGCTTCCCCGCCCTCAACGTCGTCGACGATCGTGAGATGGAGCCATTCGTTTGTACAGACGTTTACTTTGTTGAACGTTATGTTGAGCAGGTCCTTGCTTTCCGAATTGTTGTACCAGTTGATATGGTAGAGCTTTGGCTGCCCGTTCTCTTCAATGCGGAAATCTATCCCCGGGACAGACGCGCTGCGGTAATTCCCGAGCATACAGCCTCCGATGCCCGAATAGGTCTTCGGCATTTTGATCCACGCCTCAAACGTCTTCGGCACCTCCGCGAACGCGGTCTTGGTGCTGTATAGGCTGTAAACGTCGAAGGAAGTCCCTTCGGTCTTCGCTTCGGGAGCGCCGGTCTCGGGAGCGGCCTCCTCTCCGCGCGCGGTCTGCTGTACTTCCGGTTTATCTTCGGGCGTCCGCGCTTCTCCGCAGGCGACGGCAAAAGAAAGAAGAGACGCTAATATCAGCAGGATCGAAACGAGTTTCAATTTGATGGATTTCATTATCTCCCTCCGGCGCGTTCGGAAACGCGAATAAAAATTCAAAACTGTTTATTATATTATAATATAACAACAAAGGGATTTCAATAGTAATTTGAAATGTTTAATATGGTTATTTTCCGGAGCGTTTTCCTTATGTTTTTTAATCTCTTCAACAAAAACCTTGCAAATATCGCAAAAAAGTTGTACAATGTATTCAGAGAAAATTCACAAAAAGGCGGAATGGAAATATGTCAAACAAACCTGCGCTCGACGGAGCCTGGGAGGAAAAAGGCGTTATCGGAACGAGAGTCGAGATCGAAGGCAAAAAGATCTGCGTTTTGTGGCGCAATTCCCCGGTACTTGAAACAACGTTCAAAACCCGGGAGAACGACGGCGAGTTCGCACTGATCCCGAAAGAGACCGGGTTGAGATACCAAGGCACCGACAAGGACTACGCGGAGATAAGTTCGATAATATATAAGGACGGAAAAATCACGGTAAAGAAGTTCTTCCCCATCACAGGACCGTCGGAAGAAGTACTCGAGCCGACCGAAAACTCGCGTTTCGGCGCATACGTATTCGCCGACAAACGGTTATACAAAGCTCTTTCCGGGAAATGGACGGATGAAAACGGATATTTTACCCTGACGTTCAAAAACGACAAGGCGGAACACGACGGCAAAACAACGACCGTCCGCCTGCTCGTTCCGAAAGCATCCCCCGACTCTCAAAAGTGCCGACTCGTCGACTCAGACCCGTCAAACGACTACCTTTTCGGTCTTATAGACCTGACTTTCGACGGAGAACACATCAGGGGCATAGTTCCCGTCTGCGACGCGCCTTCAATTAAAATAACGTTTACGAAAAAATGATCCCGCCGGGAGCTGACGCAATATAAAGCTGCGTCAGCTCTTTTTTATTATAGGGCGGGAGCGCGATAGGGCGGGAGCGTGATAGGGCGGGAGCGTGGGAACCTTTTTAGGCAAAAAGGTTCCCACCCCCTCCAAAAACCTTACAGAGGGAAAGGGAGATATACAAGAATTTAGAGGACGAGTCATAGAAAAAACGGTGCG
>CACZZA010000143.1 GCA_902785485.1 uncultured Ruminococcus sp.
CTTTTTGTTTTCCTCCAAAACATTTTTTGCCTTAATTATATCAAATTTTTGTAAACCATGTTACTTCACAATCTGTAAACTATGTTACTACACCAAACAGCTCTGCTCCTCCCGCAAAAAGCAAGCGGTAATAATTGAATTACGCCTTTCCGCACGGGTTTGCGGTAATATAACCGTCGTGTTTTTTCTTTGCCGTTCGGGTAAACGAACACCTACATGATTCCGGGTCGTCGAGGACGCCGACCCCTACGGGTGGAAGGTCAACGCTCTACGGCTCGAGGCATTGTCCGCGGCGGTCGTTTGTACGCGGGAGGACCAAGGCCCTCCCCTACCGGTGCAGAGCGTTCGCACGGCGGCAAAAATGCGGTGTTTGCGGCAATCGTTTCTTCGCTAAATTCTTCTTTATCACTCTGACGTATCCCCGCAAATCCCGATATGACGGTTTTTGCAAAGAAAAAGGGACTGTTTTTTTCAGTCCCTATTTGTTTTCATAACGTTTCCAGAAGATATTTCTTCACTTTTTCGTTTTTGCATTGCTCGTACGCTTTTCCCGGAGCTTTACGCGCGTTCGATAATACTATCCCGAGATCCATCAACACTCCGGGAGTATAGTTTTCCGGCTCGTCGCTGAGAAAATAGCGTTCCCAATCCGCATCCGTCGCGTTTCCGTACTTTTCCGGCTCGAGAAAGAGCATACGCCGCTTTTCTTCCTCAAGAAATACTCTGCTCGCGAGAGGGAGGAGAGCTTCGTAATCCCCCTCCCGTACGTCGGTGAATATCTCCGGCACGGAACACCGTTCGAGCCTTTCTTCGCCGCGGACGGTCTTCGTGCCGAGCGCGTCGAACGAGTACCCGTCCTTTGTGAACGTCAGCCTGAGCAGGATCCCGGTATCGGTGTGTTTGTGCGCTCTCTGGTAGTCGGTATCGAAGATGAAATTCCCGAGCGAATAGAATATCGTCTTGCCGGAGTCGAAAGTCTCATAGTTTTGCGGGACGTGAGGATGGTGCGCCACGACGACGTCCGCGCCGAATTCGAGATACTTTATATACCTGTCTCGGATATACGGGTTCGGCAGAACGGAGAACTCCTCTCCGCCGTGCGCGACGACGACGCACCAACGTACCCTCGCCTTTATTTCGGCGATCCTTTTCGCGATAAGCTCCGTATCGTCCCACACGAGCACGCCGGGCAGTTCTTCCGTCGCGCGGGGGCACTCCGGCGAGTACGCGACCGAGACAAGCCCGATCCCGCCCGCCTCTTCAAAGAATACCGGTCTCGACGCCTGAAAAATATCCAAACCCGCGCCGAGAGTCAAAACGCCTTCTTTTGCGGCGATGCCGAGCGTGGACGCCATACCTTCTTTTCCCGCGTCCATAATGTGATTGTTCGCGATATTCCATACGTCCGCCCGTATCGTTTGAAGGACGCGTACGGCGCGCGGATCCATACAGTGGAAGTAAACTCCGCGGCTCCCGTCGTCCGGAGCCGAGATCAGGGCGCCTTCGACGTTGGCGACGACGTGATCCGCCGTCTTGAAGAAGTCGACGATCTCGCGCGAGAGCAGGCGTTCGTCCTTCCATCTGCCTTCCATATAGCGGTCAAATCCGATATCACCGGTAAAAATGATGCTTGCGCGGTCTTTCAAGGTCTTGACTCCTTATAAAAACTTGTTGAAACGGAATTGAGCTTCGGGCGCTTCAAGTCCGGCTTTCGACCGATTATAGCACACCGAAAAAAGAATGTCAATCCGCTCTTTTACTCTGCGATGGCGCCGGTTCTTCCGCCGAAAGGAAACGGCGCGCGTTTCCTGACATGTCGCAAAACGGAACGGAGATCCGGGAAATATTATGAAAAATCCCTCGAAAATCGCATTTTTCCTATTGTTTTTTATAAATATATATGCTAAAATATAATTTGGATCAAAAGTTGTTAAGTTCCGAGGGGGATAGAAATGGAAGACAAAACGGAAGCAGAAGAAAAACGCGGCGTGATGAAAAAGATAGACGGATTCATCCCGTCGCTGTTCAAAGGAAAGGTATATTACGGCTGGATAGTCGTCGGCGCGTGCTTTCTTATGGTAATGATGTGCCTTGGGTTCGGCTCGTCGACCAAGAGTATATACACCAAGACCATCACCGAACAGCTCGACATAAAACGCTCGATATTCACGGTCAACGACTCGTTTAGATATATCGCCACCGCGATCCTTTCGTTCTTCTTCGGCGCGCTTGTCGAAAAGCTCGGAACGAGGAAGATGGTAGGCATCGGTTTCGGTTTTCTTATCGCTTCTTTCACGCTCTATTCGTTCTCCGAAGTTTTCTGGCAGTTCTGGATCGGCGGCGCGCTCCTCGGTATAGGACTCGCGTGGACGACCACCAGCATCGTCGGACATATAGTTGAAAAATGGTTCACCAACGGCAAGGGTACCATAATGGGAATTATCCTCGCCGCAAACGGACTCGGAGGCTTCGTCTCCGAATTCATCATAAACAAGATCCTGTTCGGCGCGAACGGCGAGCTGTCCCAGGCGGAGGCTCACTGGCGCACCGGATACAGAGTCACCGTCATCATTTTCGCGGTCGTCGGACTCATCGCTTTTCTGCTCATACGCAACCGTCCCGAGGACGTCGGACTTACTCCCAAGGGACAGGATATGGCGAAGAAGAAAAAGCGCGGACTTGACTGGGAAGGATACGAGTTCAGCGTCATCCGCCGCAAATCCTATTTTTACATAGTCGGCGCGTGTATGTTCCTCAACGGCTTTTTCCTTCAGGCGATGTCGAGTACCTCAAAGCCTCACATGTACGACGTCGGACTTGACAAAAACTACGTTATGACGGTCTATATGATCCACTCGATCATCCTGCTCCTCGCCAAGATCCTGGCGGGCGTCAGCTACGACAAGCTCGGCATACGTATCACTATGGCGATGTGTACGGTGTCGTCGTTCCTCGCAATAGGCTCCCTCGCGCTGATGGCTCAGACGTCCGTGGTGCTTCCGTGGGTGTACGGCATCTTTTCGTCGTTTGCTCTTCCTATCGAGACCGTGCTTATCCCGCTGATAGCGCTCCAGCTTTTCGGCAAGACTTCATATTCTCGGATAATGGGTTATTACCTGTCGCTGACCACTCTCGGAAGCGCGGTCGGTATCCCGATCATCAACGTTTTCTACGACACTCAGGGAACTTATAAAAATATTTTTATCATCATGGTCATCGCGCTGACTCTGAACGGTATCGTTATGCAGCTCGCGATGCTGAGGGCGGACAAGGACCGCAAGGCGTTCCTTGAAATGAGGACACCTTCTCACGTAAAGGACTGACATTTCGCTGTATTGCGGCGCAAACGACGAAAGGAGGACAAAATGGATAAAAAGCTGAAACGGGGAATGATACTCGTCGCGTTCGGGGTCATTCTGTACGCCGTGCTGATGAATATTTCAGACCTTTACGGAGGCGTAAAAGGCTTTTTCGGTCTGCTCCTCCCGGTGATATGGGGACTCATAATCGCGTTCATACTCAACGTGCCGATGTCCGCGCTCGAACGGCTTTTCACGAGGATCACGTCCAAGTGGAAGCACAAGCCGCCCAAGATCGTTATAACGGTCGTCAGCCTCGTTATAACGCTCATAGTCGTCGCGCTCATCCTCGTGCTTGCGATAACGATAGTCGTCCCGGACATCATCGAATCTCTCAAACGCATTTATTACCTTGTCGTAGACCGTCTGCCGGAACTCGAAGCGTGGCTCGAGAGCAAAGGCTTTGACGGCGACAAGCTCACAAACTTCATAAAAGAACTCGACCTTCAAAGCATGCTCGACAGGCTCGGAGACATATTCAGCGCGGTCGGTACGGTGATGGACTACGTGTTCACCGTCGCCGCGGGCGTAGTCAACGTCGTCCTTGCCCTCATCGTCGCGCTTTATACGCTCCTTTCAAAGGAGCTTCTGCTCCGCCAGACCAACCGTATCATGTTCGCGCTTTGCCGCACGAGCCACGCGGAAAAGGTCGTAAGAGTCGCGAAACTGACGAGCCACACATTCTCGAAGTTCATTTCGGGGCAGGGCGTGGAGTCCATTATCCTCGCTTTGATGATCTTCACGACGTTCAGTATATTCGGTCTCCCGTACGCCGTCGTAACGGCGTTCCTGACCTGTATCTCGGCGTTCATCCCGTACGTCGGAGCCTTCTTCGCCTGCGCGATAGGAGCGCTTCTGACGCTGCTTGAAGATCCGTCGAAGGTACTGCTCTGCATCATCGTTTACACGGTGACGCAGTTCATCGAAAATCAGTTCGTATATCCGCACGTGGTCGGCAACTCCGTCGGTCTGCCCGCGCTCTGGACGCTCGTCGCCGTTATGGTCGGCGGAAGTATGATGGGTCTGTTCGGAATGATATTCTTCATCCCGCTGACCGCCGTGATATATACGCTCGTCCGCAGCGTCATCAATAACCGTATTGAAAAGAAGGTCGCCGCCGACCCCGATCACCATATAGATTCGCTGATAGACGACGTTCCCGAGGATGAACTCGACATTCCCGACGAGTTTCTTCCGGGCGGAGCCGAAAGACCGGAGAAAAAAACGGAAGAAAAGTCCGAGCCGGAAGCCGAACACGCGGATACCGAAGATGACGACGAAACGTCGAAAAAGAACTTCAAATTCCGCGACTTCTTCAAAAAGAACAAATAAACGAAAACGGAGCCGAAAAACGGCTCCGTTATACTTTTGCAGAAAAGAACTGCAAACAAGAAAAAAGATGGGCTTGGTCTCGCGGCGATGACCACTAACCCGATAAAAGCGTTAGTTCGGTGGCACTACGCGTTTCGTCCGACCGTGATCGCTCGACGTACACAAAGTACGCCTTCGGGTCACGGTCGAACGATCCTCATCCACGATACCGTCGCCCCGGGAAAGTGTTAGTTTTTTTCAACGCTAAATTTTTGTTTATCTCCTCTACAAAGCCGAGCCGTTTGGCAGTTACGGAAACGATCATCGCTGAACGAGCGGTAGTGTTCCAAACGGCGATGCGAACGATAGTTACAAGCGGAATAACAGGATATTATCTACGAAGCAAGATAAAGGGTAGGACTCCCCGTTTAGGTGTGGGGAGGTCGAGGAGGGGAGGAGTTGCGCTTCCGCGCGAATGCGGCGGAAGTGTCTCCTAACCCCCTCCTCGTTGCCCTTTCTTTGCGCACTT
>CACZZA010000144.1 GCA_902785485.1 uncultured Ruminococcus sp.
CGCTTATCCAGATATAGCTCGTGAAGGAGTTGCCGTCCTTCGTCTCGCAGAATTCGGTCGAAACGCCGAAGCGTTCGAGGTCTCCGCGCAGAAACGTTCCCGCCGCGTCGGAAGCGACGGCTCCGATATACGCGCATTTCGCTCCGAGCTTTGACGAGGCGACGAGTCCCGTCGCGCAGGGACCTCCTCCGCACATTTTAACACCCGTGGCTCTGAGCTTGGTGTCTTCGACGGGGTACGACGGGAGAGTTATGAGCGTATCGCACACGTTCGCGCCGATACCGACTACGTCATATTTTTTCATGCCTTACCTACCGCCGAAAGCAGTTCCATTTTGGACGTCGCGAAACGCTTTACGGACTCGATCGGACCCTTCATAAAGACGTCGACCGCGATCTTGTCGCGCGAGGTCTCGAATATCTCGTCGATGAAAGAATAGCAGAGGTCGGTACCGAAGTTGATCTTGCGTATTCCCGCCTTGACGGCGTCTTTGATCTGTTCGTCGGGGACTCCGCTTCCGCCGTGGAGGACCACCGCCGCCTTCGTCGCCTTGTGTATCTCGGCGATGCGGTCTATTGCGAGCTTGGGAGCCTGTTTGTAACGTCCGTGCGCCGTGCCGACGGCGACCGCGAGAGCGCAGACTCCGGTGCGGCTGACGAACTCGACGGCTTCGTCGACCGTCGTGTATGCGATGGTCTTCTCGTCTCCGTTCGCGGCGACTCCGACGTGTCCGATCTCTCCCTCGACTCCGACGTCGAGATAAGAGCAGGCCTCAACAACGCGGCGAGTATATTCGACGTTCTCGTCAAAATCATAGAGAGAGCGGTCGATCATGATGCCAGTGGCACCGAGCCTCAAGGCTCTCTGTACTTCTTTTTCGGACGCGCCGTGGTCGAGGTGATAGCACACCGGGACGGTCGCCCGCTTCGCCGCCGCGAGGATGACCGGAGCGACATAATAACCCTCCTCGTTGTCGAGAAGTCTTGAATAGGTCTGGAGGATAACGGGAGAACGGCTTTCTTCCGCCGCCGCGATGACTCCCATCACGGTCTCCATATTGTAAACGTTGAACGCGGGGACGGCGTAACCGCCCTTCTCCGCTCCGTCAAGCAGTGACTTGAAGCTTACAAGCATTTTGCAACAGCCTCCTCGAGCGAAAGGATTTCGATCCTGCCCTTCGCGTTGTCTTTGAGCAGACGGTATTCCGCGGGGGACGAGGTGACAAGGGTCACAGCGCCGACGTGGAGCGCGTTCTGTATGCGATCCTCGGCTACGAGCGCCATAACTCCGGGAATGTACTCGTTCATGATGAGGTTGCCCGCGAGCATCGTCGCCTTGCCGAAAAGAAGCATTTCTTTGAGTTTTCCGCAGGCGGAAAGGACTCCGCGCACGCTGTCCGTGTCGTCGAGATCGCGGGCGAGTATCGCGCTGTCCTGGACGGTATATTCCTTATCGGCTTTCTTCGGGGAGAGCTTTCCGTCTTTGATGAGGGAAAGGACGAACGCCGGGAAAGTCACGACCTTGCATCCGAGCTCGATGCCGTACTCTTTGTATTCGTGTAAGAACACTTTCGCGTCCGCGGGATCGTAGCAGACTACCGTATCGACGTTCTGAGCCTTGATCTCGTCGGCGCACTTCTGCATAACGTCCTTGGTCTCCTTCGCCGCGCCGATGAGGAAGTCGATATCGTATCCGGAGTTGGGTTCGTATTTATGCACCTTGAAGGATACGCCCGCCTTTTTCAGCAGTTTTACCGCTTCCGAAGCGGTCTCCGGTGTACGGTACGCGCCGTCCTTGCCAATGAAGAACAGAGTCTTCGCGGAGGGGTCGAGATCGCGGATCTCGTCGAGGAGAACGGAAGATACCTGTTTCTCGCCGTAGATATTGCCGGTAGAATTGATATTTTCTATCAGTTTAGCAACGTAGGAAGGCATATTGCCCTCGAGCGCCGCCGAGAGGCGCGCTTCCTTCGTAAAAGCGGTCGGGTCGAAGCCCGTCGCGCAGTCGTTTGAACAGCCGCGGCAGAGCGCACATTCATAGAGGTTGTCCACGATGTCGCCCTCGAGCTTGGCGGCGCCGCGCTTGACGAGAGAAAGCGAAAGGGCGCGTGCGCGCGCGGTGTTCCTCTCCTGTCCCGTCGCATTGCCTATCGGGCAGATATGGCGGCACATCCAGCAGAATCTGCACTGATCAACGGTATTGGAATTGGTCTTGTTGAGTTCCATTGTTTTCGCCTCCTTACAGTCCGAGCTTGAACGGATTCATGATACCGTTCGGGTCGAGCGACTTTTTGAGTCCTTCAAAGACCTGCATAGCCGGTCCGTACTGTTCTTTCATAAGACGTCCGAGCTTGATGCCGACGCCGTGGTGGTCGTTGACGACTCCGCCGTTCGCGATGGCGGTGCGTACTCCGAGCGACCAGATCGCGTTGTGGAGCCTTAACGCTTCCGCCGGATCCTGCGGTACGTCGTCGACGATAAATCTGTCGTAGATCATGCAGCCCCACTCGTACCAGTGACTAAAGTGCGCTATGAAGCGAGCCATCGGGAAGTTGGTCTCGATCGCTTCTTTCATCGCCCAGTAGATCTTCTCGATCTTATCGTAAGGCGCTATCGTATCCATCGTGCCGAACATCTGCGGAAGGTCCATCATGTGTCCGGGATAGAAGAACGTGATCTTCTCCTTCCACCATTTCTCGCCGTATTCCGAGCCGAGGTCCTCCGCGTTGTAGCGCGCAAAGGTCTCGAGCAGGATCTTTTCTTCAACGTCGACGATCTCCTTGACACCTTCGTAGGCGATATTCATAAAAGCGCCCGGTTTTTCCACTCCGACGATCTTCTTAATGAGAGACGCGGTCTCAGCCTCGTTGTAAAGACGCATTACGGACGGCTTGAACTTCTGGAGCAGTTCCTTCGATGCCGCGAAAGCGTCGTGCATATTCTTGAACAGGAAGCCGCGGAAGCGCCTGTCCTCGGGCTGGTCGTAAATGCGCATCTGCGCCTTCGTGATGACGCCGAGCGTGCCTTCCGAGCCTATGAATATCTGGTTGAGGTCGGGTCCCGCCGCGTGCTTGGGAGCGGGAGAGGTGTATATTATATCTCCGTTCGGGAGTACGATTTCCATCTGAAGAGTCATATCGTCGATCTTGCCGTATTTGGTCGAAACGACGCCGATGCCTCTGTGAGCGAGGAAGCCTCCGACCGTCGAGCAGGTAAGGGAGGACGGATAGTGCATCGTAGCGTATCCGCGCTCGTTAGCCGCCCACTCGAGGTGCTTGTAGATGGTGCCCGCGCCCGCTTCGATATACATACTCGATTCGTTGAAATCGTATATCTTGTTCATGCGCTTGGTGTCGAGCAGGATGCCGCCCGCTACCGGGATCGCGCCGCCCTGCGTACCGCCGCCGCCGCCCCAGGTGGTGACGGGGATCTTGTAATAGTTGGCTATTTTGAGGACCTTGGAGACCTCCTCGGCGTTCTTCGGAGAAACGACTACGTCCGCCTCGGGCATCCTGCGTCCGCGGTCAGCCCACATTCTCGAAAGCCAGAAGTAGTCGACCGAGTGAGTGATCTTGTCGATCTCGTGAGTCGAGCAGTTCTCTCTGCCGACGGCGTCCTCGAGTTCGGACAGGATCATCGTGAATAAAAAGTCTGTCATGATGATTTTTCCTTTCGCTTGGCTTTATGTTTATTTTAATATTTATCGTTGGCGAGGAGCGGAACGTATTTCGTGAATTCCGCTATCTCCTCGGTATAGTCGCCCTCGATCTCGGCGCAATGGTGGATGTAAGGTCCCTCGAGGAGCTTGGTTTCGAGCTTATCAAGATCGCGGAAACGCGCCCAGAGGTAAGTTCCGAACGTGTACGGCCCCGTCGTAGTCTCGAAGGTCGTATTGAAAATGCGGTAGGAGTTGTCGTCCTGATCGAAGCGCGCTATCGTATATTTGCCGTCCTTTACGCGGAACCACTGGCGCATATTGACGTTTTTCGCCTTGCTGTCGGGCGCTTTGAGGCTGTACGCGAACGGACCGCAGTGCCAGAGCAGCTCCGCATCCTCGTTTTCGGGGTGACGGACGGTGAATTCGCCGAAGAACGGGATCTTCTTTCCTCTCGATGCGGCGGAGAGGAGCGCCAGCGTGATCGCTCCGTGCATATCGCTCTCGCACGAGATTATATATCCCATATCGGCGAGGACCGAGTACGCCGTGCAGGGCATCGCTCCGACGGCGAGCTGCATCGCGGTCCAGCACTCGGCGCTTATAGCGGAGACCTTGAGTTCCTTGAACAGTTCCTCATAAAGCAGAACGAACGCGTAGACCTTTTTGAGAAGCGGCGGGGTCAGGTCGTCCATCTCATAACGCGAGAGAAGGAGTTCTTTTCCCTTCTCAAGCTCGTCGTCGCGGGTCTCGAGGATCTTGTTGTATTTGTCGACGATGACTCCGATGTTTACGGGAATGACGCGGATGCCGAACTTCTGCATCAGGTCGCTCTCGTTGAACATAACGGAGGTGAACGGTCTCGGGCGGAGTCCGACCTGCGCTATCTTGAAATTACGGAAGGTCTTGACCATGCAGGCGACCGACGCGAATTTATCAAAGCCTTTCGCGAACTTTTCACTGTCGACCCTGCACGTGTTGATGTGAGAATGAGGGATATTGAGTCTCGTAAGAAGACGCGACACGCCGAACAGTCCGCACTGCGAATCGGTGTATCTCATCCCGTCCGCGTCGAAACGGTCGTCAAGCGGCGCGTAAATGCACACGGGAACGCCCATACGGCAGACCTCGGCGATGGCTTCCTCGTTGCCGAAGTTCGCGTTTATCATAAACAGCGCGTCGATCTTCTCTTTTGCGAACCTCTCTTTTATTTTCTGCGCGTCGTCCTCGTTTATCATAACGTCGACGGGATTTATACCCTCGATGCCGACGAAAGTGATCCCGTCGCCTTCAAAGTGTTCGCGGATATAGCGGACGACATCGCGTCCCCTCTCCTCCGCGATCTCCCAGTTGAAGATGCCCGGACGCGGAGTGACGTCGCGCCTGCACGGGACGATGCCTATTTTGAGTGAATAGTCGATCATAATATCATTCTCCTTTTACTTTTATGTCAAGAGCGGCGCAGAGCAGTCCGTCGGCGGCGGCGTAAACGGTCATGCCGTCCGGTGTGCCGCCGAGCTTGACGGAAACTCCGATGCGCCCCTC
>CACZZA010000145.1 GCA_902785485.1 uncultured Ruminococcus sp.
ACGAAGAAACAGCTCCGATTATAAGAAATTTTACGTCTCCGCTTTTATACCCGTTTTCCGCCTCACCCGTGTCCGCGAGAACGCCGACCGCCGACGTGAGCATGATCGCGAAAACGAGCAGAAAAAGCGTAATGGTGCGTCTTTTCTTCATTTACAAGCCTCGTTTTACAGTGTCGTTTTTATTTTCGCCCGATACGCCGGACTCGCGATTTTCAGCAAAGACCGGTGACTTTGTATCCCGCGTCCTCGACGGCTTTTGTCAAAACGGACGCAGGAACATCCTTCGTCGTTTCGACCTTCGCTTCGCCGGTCTCGTGGCTGACGTCCGCGGACTTTACTCCGTCGATCTCTTCGAGCGCCTTTTTGACTCTGCCCGAGCAGTGGGTACACATCATTCCTTCGATCTTTATGGTTTTCATTTTTATATCCTCCGTGTTTTCGTTTGTATCTGCTATATTGTCGCACAGAACGACGTTTTCGTCAAGAGTATTTTTATATCTTTTATCGTGTTTTTTTGAATAAACGTCGAAAAAGTTGAGCCGCAGGGCGTTCGTGACGACGAAAAACGATGAAAGACTCATCGCGGCGGCTCCGTACATCGGATCCATCTCCCATCCGAACAGGGGGATGAAGACCCCCGCGGCGAGCGGTATGCCGATGAGATTGTAGAAAAACGCCCAAAACAGGTTTTGTTTTATATTCCGCAGCGTCGCCCGGCTGAGCCTGAGCGCCGCCGCCGCGTCGCGGAGCGTGTTTTTCATCAGTACGACCTCCGCCGCGTCTATCGCGACGTCCGTCCCCGCTCCGATGGCGATGCCCGTGTCGGCGAGCGTCAGGGCGGGAGCGTCGTTCACTCCGTCGCCTATCATAATGACGCTTCCCTTGCGTTTAAGGTCTTCTATCACCTTTGCCTTGCCGTCGGGGAGGACTCCCGCGACGACCTCGTCCACTCCCGCGGACTCCGCAATAGCCTGTGCGGTCAGTTTATTGTCTCCCGTCAGCAACACGGTCCTGATACCCATATTTCGGAAGGAAGATACCGCGTCCGCGCTGTCCTCCTTGATGACGTCGGAGACAGCGATAAGTCCCGCGAAAACGCCGTCCCGGGCGAACGCGAGCGGGGTCTTGCCGCCCTTTGCGAGCGCTTCCGCCCTGTCGAGCGCCTCCTTCGGTATCCCTACCTCGCGGGAAATGAACTTCACCGAGCCTCCGACGAGCCTCTTGCCGTCAAACGCTGCCTCGACTCCGCTCCCCGAAAGAGCCTTAAAGCCTTCCGCCTCACATAACTCAGTTCCGTTTTCTTTTGCGTAGGCGACTATCGCCTTGGCGAGCGGATGCTCGCTTTTGCTCTCAAGCGTGTACGCGAGAGAAACAAGGTCGATCCCTTCCGACGCAGGGATGACGTCTGTAACGCGCATCTCGCCTTTGGTCACCGTCCCGGTCTTGTCGAGCGCTATTATCTGCGCCTTGCCGGTCTGTTCGAGCGACACGGCGCTCTTGAACAGAATTCCGTTTTTCGCGCCTACTCCGCTCCCGACCATAATGGCGACCGGAGTCGCAAGCCCGAGCGCGCACGGACAGCTGATGACGAGTACCGAGATGCCCCTTGCGAGAGCAAATCCGATCTCTTTACCGATGATAAGCCATACGACGGTCGTCAGAAGCGCTATTGCCATGACAGTCGGGACGAATATCCCGGAGATCTTGTCCGCTATCTTCGCTATCGGCGCTTTCGTCGCCGACGCGTCGCTGACGAGCTTGATTATCCTGTTCAGCGCGGTATCTTCTCCGACGCGCTCGGCGCGGCATTCAAGATACCCCGACGTGTTGAGCGTTCCGGCGCTGACCCTGTCGCCCGCCGCCTTGTCGACGGGGACGCTCTCTCCCGTCAGCGACGACTCGTTGAGCGCGCTTTCGCCCTCGATGACGACTCCGTCGACCGGAACACTGTCTCCCGGACGCAGAACGAAAATATCTCCGACCTTTACGTCTTCAAGCGGGACTTCGGCTTCGGCTCCGTCACGTACGACCCTCGCGGTCTTAGGCGAAAGACTTATCAGGCTTTTCAGCGCGTTCGTCGTTCTCCCCTTTGACTTCGCCTCGAGCATCTTTCCGAGGGTGATGAGCGTCAGGATCATTCCCGCCGACTCAAAATAAAACTCGTTGAGATAGTGTCTCGCCGCCTCGACTCCCTCGGTAGACTCCGTTATTATCATCATAAAGAGCGCCGCCGTACTGTAAACGAACGCCGCCGTCGCTCCGAGAGACACGAGAGTGTCCATATTGGGAGCGCGGTGGAAGAGCGCCCTGTATCCGGACGTGAAAAACCGCTGATTTATGACCATTATTATCACGGTCAGTATCAGCTGTATCAGTCCGAGCGTCGCCGGAGCGTCGTGGAGGACCTTCGGCACGGGAAAACCGAACATATGATGCCCCATCGAGAAATACATCAGGACGAGCAGAAATCCGAGCGAAACGAGAAGCCGCTTTTTCAGCTTCGGCGTTTCCGTGTCGCGCAGCGACTCCTCCGCATCGGAAAGGCTCTCTTTAGCCTTTGTTCCCGCCTTTTTCGCGCCGTAACCCGCCGATACCACGGCGTCGATTATCGCTTTTTCTCCCGCCGTTCCCTCGACGCCCATCGAGTTCGTCAGCAGGTTGACCGAGCAGGACGTCACGCCCTCGACCCCCGAGACCGCCTTTTCCACTCTTGCCGCGCACGCGGCGCAGCTCATACCGGTTATATTGTATTTTTCCATATCGTCACCGTCCGAATATACCGTTTACATCAGTTTTTCGAGCGTCGCGAGGAGTTCGTCGACGACGTCCTCCTTGCCTTCCTTTATGTCGCGCACGACGCACGAACGCACGTGGCGGCGGAGCAGCTCGCGCTCGAACGCCGAAAGAGCCGACGACACCGCCGAGCATTGGATCAGTACGTCGTTGCAGTAGGCGTCGCGCTCGAGCATATTTTTTATACCGCGGATCTGCCCTTCGATCCGGTTCAGGCGGTTGGTCAGCGCCTTTTTCTCTTCTTCGGTCCTGTGCGTGTGCTTTTCGCACGCCGGACAGACTTTATTCTTTTCTTCCATAATTCCAGTATTTCCCCTTCCGGACAAAATATACCCCCGTAGAGTATTTTTATTATATACTCCACGGGGGTATTTGTCAAGTGGTAAGACGAATTTATTTTGACGTCGGAAAGCCGTTTTCGCACTCCCGCGCATACCGTTCAATGAGAGGCTCGTATATTTCGATATACTTTTCTCTCGCGGAGCCGTCCCGCGTCAGTGAGACCGCAAGCACCGCCGCCGCGAGCAAAACCGCGCAAACAACGGTATAGACGAACGCCGTTGCGGAACGATTTTCTTTTATATGTTCTTTGACTTTCATATCTTTTTCTCCTCAACGGTCTTCGTTCCGATTATAACATATGTTCTTTCAAAATGCAACCGCGCCGATTGTTTTCCAAACTCTTGACACAAAAGAGCAAATATAGTATAATAATATACAAATAAAAGCGCCCGAAAGACGCGCCACAAAATCCAAAATACACAAAGGAGAACAGATATGGGACTTATTCAAGCCGGACTCGGAGCATTAGGCGGCACTCTCGCCGATCAATGGAAGGAATTTTTCTACTGTGAAGCGCTTCCCGCAAACGTACTCGTCACTAAGGGACAGAAACGCATCGGAAGCCGCTCCTCCAACACCAAGGGCAACGACAACATCATTTCCAACGGCTCGGGTATCGCCGTAGCGGACGGACAGTGCATGATCATCGTCGAGCAGGGCAAGATCATCGAAGTCTGCGCCGAACCCGGAGAATTCACCTACAACACCTCGACCGAACCCTCGATCTTCACCGGAAAGCTCGGAGACTCCATCAAAGAGACCTTCAAGACCATCGGAAGAAGATTTACGTACGGCGGCGACACCGGCAAGGATCAAAGAGTTTACTACTTCAACCTGAAGGAGCTCATCGACAACAAGTTCGGCACCCCGAACCCCGTTCCGTTCAGAGTAGTCGACTCCAAGATCGGACTCGACCTCGACGTCTCGGTCAGATGCTCCGGCGTATATTCCTATAAGATCTCGAACCCGCTGCTGTTCTATACCAACGTATGCGGAAACGTGGAACGCGAATACACACGCGACCAGATCGACGGACAGCTCAAGACCGAGTTCATTTCGGCTCTCCAGCCCGCTCTCGGCAGACTTTCCGAGCTTGAACTCCGTCCCAACCAGATCATAACCCACAATACCGACCTCGAAAACGCGATGAACGAAGCCCTCTCCAACAAGTGGGGCGAGCTCCGCGGACTTTCGGTCGTTACCGTCGCGCTCGGCTCGGTCACCCTGCCCGAAGAGGATCAGGAGATGATCAAGACCGCTCAGCGCAACGCTATCATGCGCGATCCCACGATGGCGGCGGCTACTCTCGTGGCGGCTCAGTCCGACGCAATGAAAGACGCGGCGAAAAATCCGAGCGGCGCTATGACCGGATTTATGGGAATGGGTATGGCTATGAACTCCGGCGCAAGTCAGACCGCAAACAACCTCTTTGCGATGGGTCAGCAGCAGGCGGCTCAGCAGGCGGCGGCTCAGCCTCAGGCTCCCGCGGCTCCGGCGGCGGCTCCCGACGCGTGGATCTGCCCCAAGTGCGGCAAGGCGATGACCGGTAAATTCTGCACCGAATGCGGCGAAAAGAAACCCGAAGCGACCGGCGGCTGGACCTGCTCCAAGTGCGGCGCCGTCAACAAAGGCAAATTCTGCACCGAATGCGGCGAGAAGAAACCCGAGGGCGCTCCCCTCTACCGCTGCGACAAATGCGGCTGGGAACCCGCGGATCCCAAAAATCCCCCGAAGTTCTGCCCCGAGTGCGGAGACGTCTTCGACGACAAAGACATCCGCTGACAGTAACCTCTGAAGGATCAACATCCGATCTTACAAAGGAGAAATACTGTGGCAAACATACTTGAATACAAGTGTCCGTGCTGCGGCGGAGCGATAGGCTTCGAGAGCGGCACGCAGAAGATGAAATGCCCGTATTGCGACACCGAGTTTGACGTCGGAACGCTG
>CACZZA010000146.1 GCA_902785485.1 uncultured Ruminococcus sp.
ACGTTCGCTTTATTATCGCAGGTGAAGTCTGTGGCTATCGTTAATTATCCTCCCGCCGAGATCCTTCGCGTTGCTCGAGGATGACGGCGGCGGGTGCGCTTCCGCGCAAATGCCTCGAGGTGATGTCTGTGGCTGTCGGTTCTAAAAGTAATGGTTAGCGAGCTAAATTCTTGTTTATACAAATATTTATTTTTCTTCTTTCTACTCCCTCCTCGCGTCAAATGTAAATAAAATGTAAACTTTGGGAAAACGGTTGCAAAAACGTTTCTATAATGATATAATACTCGAGTATCAAAATTCACACCTGCGGCGCGCTTCGGTGCTACGAATGGCCGCAGGGTGGAAAAAACCGAAGGAGGACATTAAAAATGTCAGTAATCACCATCAAACAGCTGCTCGAAGCAGGCGTCCATTTCGGACATCACACGAGAAGATGGAACCCCAAAATGGCGGACTACATCTTCACCGAAAGAAACGGCATCTACATCATCGACCTTCAGAAGACCGTAAAGAAGTTTGAAGAAGCCTATATGTTCGTCAGAGATCTGGCGGCTGAGGGCGGCACTCTTCTGTTCGTAGGCACCAAGAAACAGGCTGCGGCGGCTATCAAAGAAGAAGCTCAGAGATGCGGAATGTACTACGTCAACGTACGTTGGCCGGGCGGTATGCTCACCAACTACAAGACCATCAACAAGTCCATCGAGAGACTCAACAACCTTCTCAAGATGCAGGAAGACGGCACCTTCGATCTCCTTCCCAAGAAGGAAGTCGCAAAGAGACAGAAAGAGATCTCCGACCTCGAAAAGAACCTCGGCGGTATCAAGGATATGCCCGGACTTCCCTCCGCTGTGTTCATCGTTGACCCCAGAAAAGAGAGAAACGCCGTTCTCGAAGCAAAGAAGCTCGGTATCCCGGTAGTCGCCATCGTTGACACCAACTGCGACCCCGACGACGCTGATTACTTCATTCCCGGCAACGACGACGCGATCCGCGCCATCAAGCTCATCTCTTCCGTTCTCGCCGACGCCGTTATCGAAGGCAAGCAGGGCGAGCAGTTCGAGTCCGCAGTTGAAGAGATCACCGCGGCAGAGGAAGAAGAAGACAAAGAGAACGCCGACAAATAAGATAATACGGAGGAAAATACAATGGCTGCTATTACTGCAAAACAGGTATCCGACCTCAGAGCGAAGACCGGCTGCGGCATGATGGACTGCAAAAAGGCGCTCGTAGAGGCTAACGGAGATTTTGACGAAGCTATAAAACTTCTCAGAGAAAAGGGACTCGCCGTCGCCGCTAAAAAGGCAGACAGGATCGCCGCTGAAGGACTCGTCGACATCGAGTTCAACGAGGCGGGCGACAAGGCCGCTATGATCGAAGTCAACTGCGAGACCGACTTCGTCGCGAAGAACGCATCTTTCCAGGCTTTCGTAAAAGACCTGCTCAAGATAATCCTTGCAAACGGACCCAAGACCGTCGAAGAGCTGAACGGTATGAAATACAACGACACCATGACCGTTGAACAGGCTCTCAAGGACAAGGTCTTCCAGATCGGCGAGAACATCTCCATCCGCCGTTTCCTGACCGTAGAAGGAACTCTCTCCTCCTATATTCACGGCAAGGGCACTATGGGCGTCATCATCAAATTCCAGGCTGACGACGCGGCGAAGAACAACCCCGGATTCGCGGAGATGGCGAAGAATATCGCTCTCCAGAACGCGGCTATGACTCCCACCTACGTTGACAAGGATTCCGTTCCGGCGTCCGTCATCGACGAGGAAAAGGAAGTCCTTATGGCGCAGATCAAGAACGACGAGAGTAACGCGAACAAGCCTCAGCAGATCATCGAAAAGATGGTCAACGGCAGGATCGGCAAGTTCTACGAGCAGAACTGCCTTACCGAACAGTCCTACGTCAAGGACGACAAGATGACCGTAGGTCAGTACGTCGCCGCTTGCGCCAAGGAGTTCGGCGGCTCGATCAAGATCGACTCGTTCTACCGCTACGAGAGGGGCGAAGGTCTCCAGAAGAGAGAAGACGACCTCGCCGCTGAAGTTGCGAAGCTCACCGGTCAGAAATAAGACCGAAAACAATTTAATAGTCAGGGGTGCTGTGAAAGGCTGAGACGGCAAAGACGCCGAACCCTTTAACCTGATACGGATAATGCCGGCGTAGGAAGACGACAGAATTGCGTTATAATGCGTCCGGTATCCACCCCGGACGCATTTTTTTGTCGTACAAACGCCCGAAAGGCGTAAAAACGTTACGTTCATAAGAAAAGAGGGAATAAAATGAACACAACAACAAACACCAAAAAACTGATCGAATCCGCTCTGTTTATCGCGATGGCGACGGTACTGTCGGTGATAAAGATCCTCGAGCTTCCGTACGGCGGCTCGGTGACTCTCGCGTCGATGCTCCCGATCGTGCTTATCTCCTACCGCAACGGCGTGCTGTGGGGACTCAGCTCGGGTCTCGTCTACGGCGTCGTCCAGCAGCTGCTCGGACTCAAAAACCTGACATACGTCTCTACCTGGCAGTCTGTCCTCGCGGTAATCCTGCTCGACTATCTCTTCGCTTTCGCGGTGATCGGTCTCGCGGGCGCGTTCCGCAAGGTCATCAAGAGTCAGAACGCGAGCCTTGCAGTCGGCGCGGCGTGCGCGTCCGTTATCCGCTATCTGTTCCACGTCGTTTCCGGCGCTACGGTATGGGCGGGACTTTCGATCCCCGACAAAGCGGCGCTCATTTATTCGCTCGGTTATAACGCGACCTATATGATCCCCGAAACGCTCGTCCTCGTCGTCGCGGCGTACTATCTCGGAAGTCTGCTCGATTTCCGTTCCGACCGCCCGATGCGCCTCGTTTCCGACGCGCGTACCGAAGGCAAAATGCTCCGTTTCTTCGGTTGGTTCCTTATCTCTGGGGCAGTCGTGTTCGACGTTATGACCCTGTTCGGCAAGCTCCAGAACGCAGAGACCGGCGAGTTCGATTTCTCGGGTCTGTCCTCGCTTTCGAACTTCAATCTTATCTCTATCGCGGTCGTCACCGTCCTCGCGGTAGCCGTCGCGGCGGTACTGTTTATCTACGCCGCTAAAAAGAAAGAAGAAAAGACGGCGGAGTGACGTTCGTATATCAACGACATATAATCTTGCCGCGGCTGTCGCATTTCCATAATGCGACAGCCGCGTTTTTTCTCTGAAAAATATTGTCGAAACATTTCTTTTTGTCTTGCGTTTGCGGGAAAACGGTGTTATAATCAATACAGAAAAAGGAGTCGTTTTCACGGATGAAACGGTTATTTGCGATCTTATTGATAATACTTGTATCGGCGGCACTGTTTTCCTGCGGAGAAGAAGCCCCGGACGGGACTTTGCCCGAGACCGGCGGCACGCCGGACGAAAGCGGGATCGACGTCGCGGCCGTTCTCCCCGAAACGGAAGTCGGGGCAGGACGGGAGACGGATGCCGAAACAGATCCGGAGACCGTCCCCGAGACGGAAGCGGAGAAAGAACCCGAAACGGAGCCGGAGACCGTCCCTGAGACGGAGCCGGCGGCGGAAGTTCCGTACGTGCGTGTGGAGGGACTTACGCTTGACAAATACGAAGTCAATATATACGTCGGCTCGTCGGATATGCCGTGGGTCACGATGACCCCGTACAACGCGACGAACAAGGCGGAGATCTGGTCGAGCGACAATACCGGCGTCGCGACGGTCGACGCATACGGCAATATCTACGGCGTTTCCGAGGGCAGCTGCACGGTCACCGTCGCGTCCGCGGACGATCCCGAGGCGAGGGCGGACGTCACCGTTCACGTTTCTCCGCGTCCCGCCGAGCCGGGACCCGCCAACGTGGGATTGACCTATATTCAGGGGATACTCGTCGTCAACAAGACCTACGCCCTGCCGTCCGACTACGATCCGGGCGTCGACCCGACGGCGTACGCCGCCTTGCAGGAGATGTTCGCGGGCGCAAGGGAAGAGGGGATCTCGCTCTGGGTGGCGTCCGGGTACCGCTCCTACGCTACGCAGAAATGGCTTTACAACAACTACGTCGCAATGGACGGAAAAGCGGCGGCGGACACCTATTCCGCGAGAGCGGGACATTCCGAACATCAGACGGGGCTGGCTTTTGACCTCAATTACGTCGCGGACTGGTTCGCGAACACCAAAGAAGGGGTCTGGCTCGCCGAAAACAGCTGGAAATACGGCTTTATCATAAGGTACCAAAAGGGAAAAGAGGGTATCACAGGCTATAAATACGAGCCGTGGCACGTCCGCTATATCGGTAAAGATGCCGCGCAGGCGGTGTTTGAGAGCGGACTCTGTCTCGAGGAATATCTCGGGATAGACTCCGTATATTCATATTAAAGAATAATATTTTCAGGAGGATACAACTATGCAATACAGGATCGACGGAACTCCGTTACCGGTAGTGACCTGCAATCTTAACGCGGGTGAATCGATGATCACCGAGAGGGGCAGCATGTGCTGGATGAGTCCCAATATGAGAATGGAAACGACCAGTAACGGCGGTCTCGGCAAGGCGCTCGGACGCGCGTTCGCGGGCGAGGCTATGTTCCAGAACCGCTATACCGCGGAGGGCGGACCCGGAATGATCGCGTTCGCTTCGAGCTTCCCCGGCTCGATACTCCCCATCACGATAACCCCCGACCATCCGGTCATTCTTCAGAAGAGCGCGTTCCTCGCGGCCGAGCCGGGAGTTGAACTTTCGATCCACTTCCAGAAGAGGCTCGGAGCGGGATTTTTCGGCGGCGAAGGCTTCATTATGCAGAGACTTTCAGGCTCCGGACTCGCGTTCGCGGAGATCGACGGACACGCGGTCGAGTATCAGCTCGCGCCCGGTCAGCAGATGGTCGTCGACACCGGCTACCTCGCAATGATGGACGCCACCTGTACGATGGACGTCGTCACGGTCAAGGGCGCCAAAAACATCTTCTTCGGCGGTGAAGGACTGTTCAACACGGTCGTCACCGGTCCCGGAAAGATCGTTCTTCAAACCATGCCTATCTCGGGCGTCGCGGGAATGGTCAGAGGCGCTCAGGGATGAGCAAATGCG
>CACZZA010000147.1 GCA_902785485.1 uncultured Ruminococcus sp.
TAGGAAATATGATCGACCGGGTCTTCAACGGTTACGTTGTAGATTTTATCGATTTCAGGCTGATAAATTTTGCGATATTCAACGTTGCCGATACGTTCGTTACGATAGGAGTCGTTCTTATTGTGATCGACGTTCTGTTCGGAAAGGGCAGAAGCCTGCTCGTTCCCGAAAAAAAGTCTGAATCGACGGAAAACCCCGGTGAAGCCGAGTCAGAGACGGAAGAAAAAAATGAAGATAATTCCGACTGAACAAGATGTGGGAAAACGTCTTGACGTTATTGTCGCGGAACGCGCCGGTTTGACGCGTTCCGCTTCTCAAAAACTGATTGAAGACGGCTCTGTTTTCGTGAATGGAGCGACGGTCTCAAAGAATTACAGGCTGAGACAGGGGGACAGCGCGGAATTTGTGCTTCCGGAGCCTGTTCCGCTTGAAAACGAGGCTCAGGATATACCGCTCGACGTCGTGTATGAAGACTCCGATCTTCTCGTCGTGAACAAACCAAAAGGAATGGTCGTTCATCCCGCGGCGGGAAACCGCGACGGAACGCTTGTCAACGCGCTGCTTTATCATTGCGGAGACAGTCTCTCGGGGATCAACGGGGTAATAAGACCGGGTATAGTCCACAGGATTGATAAAGATACTTCCGGACTGCTTGTTGTCGCAAAGAACGACGAGGCGCACCTTTCTCTTGCAAAACAGATCTCTTCGCATTCTTTTGAAAGGATATACGAGGCGATAGTTTGCGGAAGGCTGAAGGAAGACGAGGGAGTCATCGACAAACCGATCGGAAGAAATCCGGTCGACCGCAAAAAAATGGCTGTCGTCAAGGACGGCAAAGAAGCGGTAACGCATTATAAGGTGATCAAGCAATATAAAGGCTTTTGTCACGCCGCGTTCCGGCTTGAGACGGGTAGAACTCACCAGATCCGCGTTCATCTTGCGTCGATAGGACACCCTATTGCCGGAGACAGAACTTACGGCGCTTCGGACAATCTCGGAGTTGACGGACAGTGTCTACACGCAAAGACCATTTCATTCATGCATCCGAAAACGGGAGAACTGATGCGGTTTGACAGCGGACTCCCCGAATACTTTATAAACACTTTGAAAAAACTGAAAGAGGAATAATATGGCTTCCGAACAGAATAACTCATCCGGTATTTTTTCCGGAGCGCTGATCGTTTCAGATTACGACGGTACGCTTGCTTATAACGGCACGATCCCCGAAGGGAACGTCAAAGCTATCGAGTATTTCAACGCAAACGGCGGTATGTTCAGTCTCGCTTCAGGCAGAGCGGAGTTCATACTCGACAATATCTGTCCCGACGTTCGGCGCGTTTGCAACGCTCCGTCCATACTGTCCAACGGCAGTTATCTCTACGATTTCGTCAACAGCGAGTATCTGTACGAGACCTTTATGGAACAAGCCCCCATAAAGTCAATGCTGTTTGAGATCCATTCCATCGATCCGACGGCGGGTATAAGGATCATAAGAGGCGGTACGATGATAACCCCCGACCGCACTCCGGAGATCGAATTTCAGATCAAGAACGGATACGTCAAGGACATCACGACGTTTACGTTCGCTTCCATTCCGGTCGACCGCTATAATAAAGTGACAGTATGCGCCGAACCCGATAAAGTCGACCGAATGCAGAAGGAACTGTCAAAGCGTTATTCCGCTTATTATATGATCACAAAAAGCGCGGCGAGGATCCTTGAAATACAGAACCGCAAGGTCTCAAAAGGACAAATGGTCGAACGTGTGCGCGACGTTGTTGAAAAGCGCACGGGTACAAAAAGGACTCTTTATTGCGTAGGCAACTATGAAAATGATATTGACCTGCTCAAAGTCGGAGATCACGCCTGCTGTCCGGCGGACAGCTTACAGAGCGTTATAGATATGTGTGACGTTGTTCTGTGTAATTGCGACGAATGCTCGATTGCCGACCTGATAAGCAGGATCGAAAAGGGAGTTATCTGATAAAGGAGAAACCGTTATGAAAGAAAAGTATTATATAACGACAGCGATCGCGTACGCGTCGAGAAAGCCTCATATAGGGAACACTTATGAAATCATACTGACGGATGCGATCGCCCGCCGCAAACGCCAGGAAGGATACGACGTGTTCTTCCTCACGGGTACCGACGAACACGGTCAGAAGATAGAAGAATACGCAAAAGAGGCTGGGATCGAGCCGAAAGCGTACGTCGATAACGTGGCGTCCTGCATCCGTTCTATCTGGGATCTGATGAACACTTCATACAGCAAGTTCATCCGTACGACCGACGACTACCACGAAAAGGCGGTCGCGCGTATTTTTGAGCGTCTTTACAAACAGGGCGACATCTACAAAACCGAGTATGAAGGTTGGTACTGCGTCCCCTGTGAATCTTTCGTTACCGAAACGCAGGCGGTGAACGGTGTCTGCCCCGATTGCGGAAGGCCACTGCGCCGTGCTAAGGAAGAGGCCTATAACTTCAAAATGAGCAAATACGCAGACAGACTGATGAAATATATCGAGGATAACCCAGATTTCATTTTTCCCGAAGCTCGCAAAAAGGAAATGGTCAACAATTTTCTCAAAGCCGGACTTCAGGATCTTTGCGTTTCGCGTACGAGCTTCAAGTGGGGCATCCCTGTCAGCTTTGATCCCAAGCACGTAATTTACGTCTGGATCGACGCTCTGTCGAACTATATCACCGCGCTCGGATACGACGTCGACGAAAAGGGCGAGCTTTATAAGAAATATTGGCCTGCCGACGTTCATATAATCGGCAAGGACATCCTTCGTTTTCACACGATATACTGGCCTATAATCTTAATGGCGCTCGGCGAGCCGCTTCCGAAAAAGGTATTCGGACATCCCTGGCTGCTCAACGGTACTGATAAGATAAGCAAATCCAAAGGAAACGTTATTTACGCCGACGATCTTGTGAAGCTGTTCGGTGTAGACGCGGTGCGGCACTATTGCCTCGCCGAGATGCCTTTCGCGGCGGATGGAAGTATCTCTTACGAAAATCTCATCGCCCGTTATAATGCGGACCTTGCCAACAATCTCGGAAACCTTGTCAACCGCACGGTAGCGATGACAAAGAAGTATTTCGACGGAGTTATCCCGGCGTACGACAAATCGATTGAGAACGACACCGACCGCGATCTCATCGCAAAATGCGGCGAGACTTACACGAAGGTTCAAGAGTTTTTCGATACGTTCCATATCGCCGACGCATCCGACGAGGTGTTCGGACTTCTTCGCCGCGCTAACAAGTATATCGACGAGACGACCCCGTGGGTGCTTGCCAAAGACGAGAGCCAAAAGGGAAGACTCGGAAACGTGCTTTACGCTTTACTTGAAACGATCCGTATAGGCGCCGTGCTTCTGTTCCCGTTTATGCCGCAGACGTCCGAAAAGGTGTTCTCTTTTCTCGGAACGGACGTAACGTCGCTTGAATCGGTGAAGAATTTCGGCGGACTTGTGTCGGGCAACAAGGTAGGCGAGACCGAAGTACTGTTCGACCGAATAGATCCCGAGAAAATGCTCGCAGAGATCGCGGAAAGTATGCCGAAGGAGAAGACGGCCGCAAAACCCGACGACGCAAACGTCAACGAGATCACTATCGACGATTTCAAAAACGTCGAGCTTCGCTGCGCCGAGATCATTGCCTGCGAGCCTGTACCCAAGGCAAAAAAACTGCTGAAGATCCAACTTGACCTCGGTTATGAGAAGAGACAGGTCGTTTCCGGTATCGCAAAGTTCTATAAACCCGATGAGCTTATCGGAAAGAAAGTCGCGGTCGTGGCAAATCTCAAGCCTGCTGTTCTGTGCGGAGTCGAGTCCAACGGAATGATCCTCGCCTCGGGCGAAGATACCGTCCGCGTGGTGTTCCTCGATAAAGATACTCCTCTCGGAGAACGTATAAGATAATGCGGATCTTTGACGCTCACGCGCACTATAACGACGCGGCGTTCCCGCCAGAAGAGCTCGATTCGGTGCTGAAAAACGCTTTTAGTTCCGGCGTCACGCATATAATAAACGCCGGTACGGATATAGAGACCTCGAAAGAATCGATAGCGCTTGCGGGAGAGTACGCGGAGATATACGCCGCGGTCGGGATATACCCTCATGAGTGTATAAAGATCGCGGATAAGAACGCCACGCTTGACGAACTGAGGTCGCTGTTAAAACACGATAAGGTCGTTTCTCTCGGTGAGATCGGACTCGATTACCATTACGACGATACGCCGAAAGAGATGCAGAAAGAGTTTTTTGACGCGCAGCTGTCGATCGCCGAAGAACTCGGTATCCCGGTCGAGATACACGACAGGGAAGCGCACGGCGATACGCTCGACATACTGAAGGCTCACAAAAACGCAAGAGGACTTATGCACTCGTATTCCGGCAGCTATGAAACGGCGAAAGAACTGATAGGAATAGGTTTTATCATATCTATCTCCGGTCCGGTGACATTCAAGAACGCAAGACAGTCGGTCGAAGTCGCCGAGAGGATACCTCTTGAGTTTATGGCCGTCGAGACCGATTCGCCGTACCTTTCGCCTGTTCCCAAACGCGGAACGCGCAACGACTCGTCAAATCTCGTCTATACGGTAGGGAAGATCGCCGAGCTTCGTAACGTCGCTCCGGAAGTGATCGCCGAAACGACGAGAAAAAATGCTCTGACTCTTTTCGGGATCAAAGAATAAAAAATACCGTAAAATATTATTGACACAAAAAGACCTTTGTGTTATACTGTTTTACGGCTTTGATGGGATGTAGCCAAGTGGTAAGGCAGTAGACTTTGACTCTACCATGCGCTGGTTCGAATCCAGCCCTCCCAGCCAGCAAAAGGCACTTGCAAACGCAAGTGCCTTTTGCAACTAAGTGTTCCGCCCCGGCGGAACGTGAAGTGTCCTCCGGACGTGAAGTGCGCTTCGCGCGTGAAGTGTGCCTTCGGCACGATATGCGGAACACTTAACTTCACTTTGCGGCAAAGCCGCAAAACTTCACTGCGCCGCAAGGCGCAGCTTCACTTGCCCGCAGG
>CACZZA010000148.1 GCA_902785485.1 uncultured Ruminococcus sp.
CAGCTCGTTGGCTTCGGTACTTTCGAAGTTAAGAAACGCGCCGCAAGGACCGGCAGAAACCCCTACACCAAGAAAGCCATGAAGATCCCCGCATCCAAGAGACTTTCCTTCACCGCCGGCGCGACCATCAAGGCTCGCATCAACAAAAAGAAGAAATAATCTTTCTTGAAGAAAAGTCCTCCGGCATTCATGTCGGAGGACTTTTTGAAAAAACGAGGTCAATTTCAAGTGAGACTCGACAAATATCTTAAAGTTTCAAGAATAATCAAACGCAGGACCGTTGCGAACGAGGCGTGCGACTCGGAATACGTCACGGTAAACGGTAAACGCGCAAAGGCGTCTTATGACGTGAAAGAGAACGATGTCATCGAGGTCTCGTTAGGTGAACGTAAGCTCAAAGTCAAGGTCCTCGACGTCAAAGAATACACCAAGAAAAACGAAGCGGCGTCGCTTTACGAAGTTATCGAACAGTAATATTTTTTCCCGATCCGGCATATCATTTACAAAAACGGTATCCGGAGGAAAAGCTGATGTCAGGCGATAATAAATGCGGGGTAAGTTCTCTCGTTTTGCGCGACAGAAAAAACTTGTCCGTAAACGGAGTCTGTGAACTCGTTTCATACGACGATTGTGAAGTCATTCTCGAGACGAACTGCGGAAGGTTGCTCGTGTCGGGGCATTCTCTCCACGTCTCAAAGCTCGATCTGTCTGCCGGAGAAGTGGAAGTCGACGGAGAAGTCGACGAGGCGGCGTATATAGAGCGGTCGGGCGCTGCCGAGAAAAAGGGATTGCTTTCAAGACTGTTCAGGTAAGAATATGTCTGTCGAACAGCTGTCTCTCGCTCGATATTTTGCTTTTTCCGTCGTTGAAGGCTTTTTTGTCGGAGCGCTTTATTGTGTGTTCACGTTGAGAAGAACGCTCGCGGCGGATAAAGACGCGACATCTGTCTTTTCCGAAGGGAAATTCGGAAAGATACTGACTTTTATCGAAGATCTGTCTTTCTTCATTGTTTTTACCGCCGTCTACGCGGTGACGGACTATTATCTCAATTCCGGAAAAGTCAGGCTCCTGTCGCTTTTCGGCATAGTTCTCGGGTTTTTCGTTTTTAATAAAACTCTCAGAAGCCCCTTTCTTTTTGTTTGCCGAAAAATAACCGGTCTGTTTCGGAGTGTGTTCGTCTTTTTGTTCGGAAAGGTGATCTTTCCTGCGGTAAAGGCGCTTTTCTTCGCGACGGCGCGGGTCTTATTACGTCCTGTCTTTGCTTTCTGTTCGTATTATTTGATAAAACGCGACGCGCGTTTAGCGTATAAGTTCGGGAAATAACGATTTTATGACAAAAAGGATAGTAAAATGAAAAGTCGTTCAAATATATTCTTAAAGCTGCTCGCGGTCGTATTCGTGGTATTCTGCAGCGTGACGATTATCAAGATGCAGTTCGAGTTCAACGATCTGAAAGAAGATAAGATCAGGCTTGAACAGCAGATAAAAGCGAAAAGGCTGAGCATCGACGAATTGTCGAGTCAGCTCTCCGAGCAGTTTGACCGGGACAATATTATGCGGATAGCCCGCGACAAGTTCAATTACCGTCTTCCGAACGAGCTTATCTTCTATAACGACGTTCAGAAATAATTGTTAAATTTTCGGGACTTTTATCGAATTATCGGTTGATTTATTTATAATAATGTATTATACTGTACTATGGATATAAATATCCTTAGTACAGTATTTTTCTTTCGCGCCGTAAAGCGCGTAAGGCAAGGAACGAGTCGGAGGAATATCGAAAAATGAGAAATATCAGCTGTAATGAGATCATAAAAACGGTAAAAGAACTGTTTATTTCGGCAAACTACGTTTTGCCCTGCGACGCGGAAAGACTGATCCGCGAGTCGGCAAAAAAAGAAAACGATCCTCGAGCGGCGAGCATATTGGGAAAACTCGCAGAGAACCTCGACGCGGCGAGAGAGTGCGACATCCCGATCTGTCAGGATACCGGAATGGCGGTGATCTTCTGCGAAGTAGGGCAGGAGGTCCACATCACCGACGGTCAGTTTGAGGACGCTGTAAACGAGGGAGTCAGACAGGCTTATACCGACGGCTATCTTCGCAAATCTGTCGTCAGGGACCCTTTCTACGACCGCAAGAATACAGGGGATAACACGCCCGCCGTCATATATACCCGTATCGTTCCGGGAGATAAGCTGACTTTGAAAGCCGCTCCGAAGGGCTTCGGAAGCGAGAATATGAGCGCGCTGAAAATGTTCACTCCCTCCGCTAAGGAAGAGGACATTATCTCTTTTGTTTGCGACACTGTCAAAAGAGCGGGAGGAAATCCCTGTCCTCCTTTGCTTATAGGCATCGGCATCGGCGGCACGTTCGACAGATGCGCCGTCTACGCTAAAAAAGCGTTGCTCCGTCCTGTGAGCGAACGGAACGCAAATCCCGACTACTCTGCTCTTGAAAAGAAAATTCTCGACCGGGTGAACGAGCTCGGGATCGGTCCTCAAGGCTTCGGAGGAGATACGACCGCGTTTGCGGTAAACATTGAATACGGTCCCACTCATATCGCGGGACTGCCCGTGGCTGTCAACATAAATTGTCACGTAATGCGCCACGCGGAAAAAACGATATGATCATATTACAATGAGATCCGAAAAAACGCGCAAGATAATATTTATCTGCGTATGCGCGCTTTGCGCCCTTTCGTTCGGCGCCAACGTTTTTCTGGCGTTGACTTTGGGAAAACGCGATGATTCCATTAAGGAGTATAAAAAAGAACTCGGCATCACCGGTGAACAGCTTGAAAGCTCGCTGAAAAAAGCGTCGGACCTTAAAGAGAGGATAGAAGCGCTCGGTAAAGAGATCGAAGAAGATAAAACAAGAATATCCGAACTGGAAAAAAACAGGGAGGAGATAGGACGGGAGTTTGAAGAACGTATATCGACGCTTTCCGAAGAGATCGAAAACAAAAAGAAAGAGATGGAGGAACTGAGATCCCGCCTCAAAGATCTCGAGGAAGTTACGAACGTCGATATCAATTCGCAGCTTGAAGTTCTCAAATCTCTCGAAGATCTGCTCGAAAACCCTCCGGACGTAAAAAGAACGGTTACGACCGAGGGAGTAGATCAAAACGGAAACAAGACCTACACCGAAACGACGGTCTCGTCGCCCTCTAACGTGGCGCTTTGCTTTTACGATCTTGTCAGTTCATATAAATATTCGTACAACGGAGACGCCGATTTCTATTCGGCAAGCCTTGTTAAACTCCCGTACGCGCTCGGACTCTATCAGGCGGCGTCGGACGATAAGGCGGCTGAAGAACAGACCGAAGCTCCCGATCCGTCATACGTTCCTCTCGGACTCGACACCGTGTTCGTGTATAACAGCTCGATGAAGCAAAAAGGGTCCGGATCAATACAGTATATGCCCGACGGCAGCTCGTTCACTTATCTTGAACTTGTCGATTATCTCGTCAGAGTCAGTGACAACGTGGCGTTCTGGAAGCTCTCATCCGTGTACGGACTTACCTATCTGAAAGCGTATTTGTCTGCTAAAGACTTTCCGGTTATGGGCAAGAACGTCTGGCATATGAGCGCAAAAGAAGCCGCCGTCATCGCGTCCGACGTTTATTCTTTCGTAACGACCGACCCGTATTACGGTCAGGCGCTCGGCGCGTCTCTCGAAAACGGCGCGCATACGGTCATGTCCGCCGTCGCGTTTTATCCCAAAAAGGTAATGCATAAATACGGTTGGGATAAAGAATCCTATCACGATATATGCATCGTCGGAGAAGATAAACCTTACGTTTTCGTGTTTATGAGCGATCTTGAACAGGGCGGTACCGAAGTAAACGAATATATACATAAGCTCGCCAAACTTTGCGATACTCTTCACGATAATTTTTACAGCGAACCCGATAATTGATAATACTTGGAGAACAAAATGAAAAAGACCATTTCTTTGCTGCTTTCTTTCGTATTCATTTTTGCCGTTTTTTCGGCGTGCGGAAGCGAAAGTCAGGTCGCGTCAAATATTCAGACGACTCTGCCAGGACGTAACGAGACGAACGACAGACCTCTCGATAAAGTCATTGACAACGACCCGGAAAAGACAGTTATAAAATTTCTCGCGGTCGGAGACGTACTGATCCACGATTCGATCTTCGTCGAAGCTCAATCCTTCGCCTCTCAAAGCTCGGCGATAACCGACGAGTATTATTTTGATCCGATGTACGAAAAGATAGCGGAGAAGGTCAGCTCAGCCGACGTCGCTTTCGTCAATCACGAGACTCCGATAGGAGGCAAGCAGCTCGGAATATCGGGGTATCCCAACTTCAACGCTCCGGAAGAGTCGGGAGACGCTCTCGTACGTCTCGGGTTCGACGTTGTGAATATCTCAAACAACCACATGCTCGACGCGGACGGAAAGGGAACTGGGTACGCCAACACGATAGATTATTGGTCGACTAAAAGCGTCCTTCAGATAGGCGGATACCGGAATTCCGACGATTACAACACTCCGAGAGTGCTGACTTCAAAAGGAGTCACGATAGCCTTTCTCTCCTATACTTACGGGACAAACGGAATGACATTGAATCCCGCGTCATCCTCGTACGTTGTTCCGCTCATAAACGACAGCGTAATCACGTCTCAGATCGAAAGGGCAAGATCGATGGCGGATCTGGTGTTCGTTTCCATGCACTGGGGCAACGAGAACGTTTTCACTCCCACGGGCGAACAAAAGCGTCTTGCTAAGCTGATCGCCGACTGCGGAGCGGACGTCATAATCGGACACCATTCTCATACGGTACAGCCTGTCGAGTGGGTGACCGGAAGCTCCGGAAATCAAACTCTGTGCATCTATTCACTCGGAAATCTTATTTCAACGATGCTGAAC
>CACZZA010000149.1 GCA_902785485.1 uncultured Ruminococcus sp.
GGAGAATACCGTTATCCCGCCATGACCGCAGACGGCAAGATTGCCGTTTACGACGACGAACACGGCGTGGTGTACGGAACGTTCACTCCGCAGGAGCTTTCCATGCTCGTGACGACATGGGACGCATCTAAGGATATTAAAGACTACGAGCTTACCGAAATAATAACGGGCAGCTCTTCCGAAGACTTCTCCGGTGTCCGCCTTAACGATATTTACGTTTACAGCGGCGGCAAAGTCACCTTCAGAAGACCGTCCGACGGTACAGCCTTTACTTTCAGTAAAGCGGTCTTTGCCGACGGCTCCACGATGACGTATGAAGAGTTGGTTTATCGCCTATCGTACCTTAACGCGCACAGGACGAGCGGATATCAGGTCGCGTCGGTGTTCGACAAGGGCGTGTCCATCAGAAATCTCGAAGGACTTTTCTCGGTCAACGACGTAATAAGACCCGGCAACGGCAACGAGTTTGTCGAAAGCAAAGATTATTACATCGGATTAGGGTCGGGCGTAGGCGCGTACGATATGCGAGTCCGTCTCATATTCGACGGAGGATATCGTCTTACCGTGGACAGCGAAGCGGCGAGCGAAATACAAATTCAACCGTATTCCGAAAACGGATACGCGCAATACGGCGAAAGGGGCTTCGTGCTTGCCGACGAAACGGTAATAAGCGTCAACGCCGTCAAGAGCAACGGTTCCGGCGTGGAAGAGACGTTCGTCTACGGCGGCAACAGCGGAAAAGTTCTTACCGACTGGTACGTGGAAGAAAGTTCTTTCCGTTCGATAAGAAAAGGCACGTTCATTAAGTCGATAGAGCAATCCATAGTTTATTCGCAAAGCGAATACGGTACCGTCGTGGTGAGCGCGTTGACCGAAGAAGGTTTCCGCGTGACGAGAACGCTCGTTTTGCCGGGCGCGCCCGCAAGACTCGATAACTTTAACAGCGTAAACGTACCGGGACTTCTTACCGTAACGGAAGGTTCGATAGTAATCAACGATATTTACGAGTATCTTCCGATGACGGAATATTTCGCAGGCACGGCGTATCTGCCTAAAGCCATCAACGTAGAACTTAACGGCAATATGGTGGGAATAAGCAACGTGAACTGGAAGATAGAACCCGACTGGTACGGAAAGACCGAAAGGGTCAACGGCGAAATAAGGGGCGTGGGAGCTTTGGACGTAATGACTTATCAAGGCACCTATAATCCGAGTACGCAGTCCGACGACAAACGTCTTATGGCGACGGCGGAAATCCTCGGCTGGGAATCGGTCGAAAACGGCGTTTCCGTCGTAACGTCGAACAAGCACGTCGTCGCAGAAAAAGGCGCGGAGCTGCTTAAAACAGCCTCGGAGCACGGAGCGAGATATATGTTTGAAGCGTCGGTCGGAGGCGGCATCCCCGTCCTCACTCCCCTGCGCGACAGTCTTGCCGCGAACGGTATCGACTCGATAGACGGGATACTCAACGGAACGACCAACTACATTCTGGATCAAATGATCGAATACGGAAAGACGTTTGAAGAAGCTCTCAAAGAGGCTCAGCAAAAGGGTTACGCCGAAGCCGATCCTACGGCGGACGTCGAAGGCATCGACGCCGCGAGAAAGATCTGCATTTTGAACGCCATCGCGACCGGAGTGTCGGTATCTCCCGACGCCATCTGCACTAAGGGCATCACGGATATAAAGCTCGAGGACGTGCGTATCGCGTCCGAAGCGGGATATTCCGTAAAGCTGATAGGTCACGCGGACAGCGAAAACGGAAAGATCAACATTTCCGTCGAGCCGAAGCTCGTTCCCTTCTCCGATATACTCAGCCGTGTCGACGGAGTGTATAACGCGATAAAGGTCAAGGGCAACGCGAGCGACGACGTAACCTTCGTCGGGCGCGGAGCGGGCAAAATGCCCACGGCGTCGGCTGTCGTAGGCGACGTTATAGATATAGCTCTCTTCCCTGACAAAGCTAATCAGGAGTGGGAACCGGCAGACGAAAACGCGCTTCTTCCCTCCGAAGAAAAAGTCGGCAGATATTATATCCGCGTAGCGGAAGACGAAGACGAGGCGGGACTCGCGTTCGGAAACGTCGAGATCCTGAAGTCCGGAAGCGGAGAGTGCGCCTTCATAACCGAAAAAGTCAACAAAAAGATGCTTGACCGCGGAATACGTTATTTCGCGTCAGAACCTCTCGCCGTGATAGCGGTAAAAGAATAACATAAGAAAGACGGTCCGAAAATGGATAAGCAGGTTTTTGAAAAATACTCGGCTTACATTGACAAATATTCCGAACTGTGCCTCGAAACGTTTGAATATATCCTTCACAATCCCGAGCTTGGATTCAAAGAGTTCAAAACCGGAGACAGACTCGAACGCGAGTTCGAGAAGCTCGGATATACCCTTGAAAAAGCCGGAGACATTCCCGGATTTTGCGCGGTAGTCGACACGGGACGTCCGGGTCCGAGAGTCCTCGTATTCGGAGAACTTGACGCCGTTGTCTGCAAGGAAAACCCGCTTTCCGATCCCGAGACGGGAGCCGTCCACGCCTGCGGACACTGTTGTCAGACCTCTGCTCTGCTCGGGATCGCCGCCGCCCTGAAAGAAGACGGAGCGCTCGACGGACTTTCCGGGAGCATCAAGCTATGCGCTGTCCCGGCTGAGGAACTGCTCGACGTTTCATACCGTGAAGCTTTGCGCGAAAAAGGTGTGATCCGCTATTTCGGCGGCAAAAAGGAATTCATGCGCCGCGGATTTTTCGACGACTGCGATCTCGCGTTCATGATCCACACCACGTCAGCCGAGCCGTTCAGGATCAAAACACAGCTTGGCGCGAACGGAAACCTCATCAAGACCGTCACTATCACCGGAAAAGCCGCTCACGCGGGCGGAAGTCCCCACCTCGGACGCAACGCGCTTTACGCTGCGACGAACGCGCTGAACGCGATAAACGCGCTCCGCGAAAGGCATATAGACGGTGAATACGCGAGAGTACACGGGATCATCACCGAAGGCGGACAAATGGTCAACGCAATTCCTTCCGAAGTCAAGCTCGACATCAAGATACGGGCGCGCACGGACGAAGCCATAAGCAAGCTCAATAACGAGGTCAACCTCGCGTTCGCGGCGTGCGCGGCGGCAATGGGATGCTCGTGCAATATCAGCGACAGACCGGGTTATTCGCCGGTCAACAACGACGAGAATATGCTCGAAGCGTTTGAGGAGATAATGCCCCTCTGCACCGACGAAGACAAGTGCGAAAAGACCCGCAAGATCGTCGGAAGCTGCTCGGATATAGGAGATATTATGTCGGTCATGCCCGCGATACATCCGTACGTCTCGGGCGCGGTCGGCAAGGGACACGGAGCGGACTACGCTATAACGTCGCCCGAATCGGCGGTCCTCTTCTCCGCAAAGGTACAGCTCGTATTTCTACGCGCCCTGCTTGAAAACGGCGCCGAGAAGGCCCGCAGGATCGTCGAACGCGCCGATCCGCCGTTCAAGTCGATAAAAGAATATCTCGACTACGTCGACACCCTGTTCAAAGACAAAGACACCGTCGTCTACGAAGACGACGGCAGGATCACGCTGAGCGTGTGAGGACCGATAAGGCGTTTCATACGATTATTTGTAATACGTAATGAAAGCTCCCTCGGCAGAAAAGTTCTACGGCAAATACGGCACCTGTATCAAACAGAAAACAAAAAGGACTGCGCGGGCAGTCCTTTCTTTTGTTTTGCTTATTCTTCGTCTTCCGCTTTGACGTCTACCGAACGGATCGCGGTCTTGAGAATGCGAAGCTTAGTACCGTTGCGGCTGGTCTCGATGTCTACTACTTCGCCGTTATCGCCCTTGATGGCGACGACTTCACCGACGATGCCGCCGATAGTCGTGATCTCGTCTCCGACGCGGAGATTGTTGCGCATATCGTTCAGCTCACGCTCCTGCTTCTTCTGCGGTCTTATCATGAAGAAATACATGACGAGGATGAGTCCGCCTATCATAAGGAGCATGGGGAGCATACTCATAAGTCCTCCGGGTTGCGTAGCCGCAGTAGTCGCCGCTCCGCCGGCTTCGGTATCAAGTAAAAATGTAAACATAGTTGGTCCTCCGTTATTTTTATTGGATTTATTTTACACCATATCCGCCGTATTTGCAATAGTTTTTTTAATTTTTTACTCTTTCATTCTCGACGTCGCCCTTTCGACCACCCTGTGAAGAAAACATTCCTCCGTCAACAGACCGCTTCCGAGCGTTTCTTTCGCGTCGGAAAACGCCTTTGTCAGCATATCCATATCTGTCAAAGAGGCGAAACGGAACCCCATTTCTCCGTGCTGACGCGCCGAGCCGTCCCGGTCTGTCATAAAGTCTCCCGGTCCTCTGTCGGTCAGATCGTATTCGGCGATCTTGAAGCCGTCGGACGTTTTGCAGAGCATTTCAAGGCGTTTTTTCGCCTTTTCGCTTTCACCTGTCGAAACAAGCACGCAGTAGGATTTCGCTTTTCCTCTACCCACTCGCCCTCTGAGCTGGTGAAGCTGAGAGAGTCCGAAACGTTCGGCGTTCTCCACTATCATAAGAGTAGCTTTAGGGACGTTGACTCCGACCTCGATAACAGTCGTCGACACAAGGATCTTGATCTCGCCCTCTTCAAAACGGCGCATGACGTCGTTCTTTTCGCTCCCCTTCATTTTACCGTGGACGAGTCCGACTTTCAGATCGCGGAAGACCTCGTTTTGCAGTTTTTCGGCGTATTCCACAGCCGATTTGAGCGGAGGCTTCTCGTTCTCAGGCTCTTCCTCTTCAAAGAAGAAAGGCAGCAGGTTGTCGTCGGTGAGATTGTCCGGGTCGTTTTCG
>CACZZA010000150.1 GCA_902785485.1 uncultured Ruminococcus sp.
TCCAGTCGAGAGTCAGCATTATGATTATTATGCCTATCATCGTGAACAGCTGGACTATGACCTCCTGGGTGATGCGGAGCATGAACGCCTGAAGCGTGTTCGTGTCGGAGTTTATACGGTTGATGACCGATCCCGTCGAGGTCTTGTCGTAAAACGACATCGGCAGATACTGCGCTTTCTCGTAAACCTCGTTGCGCAGCGAGAGCAGTATCTTATGCCCGGAGATACGAAGGATATAGTTCTTGAACGCCGCGAGCGAAAAGTGCGCCAGATGCGCGCAGAGCAGCAGAATGACTATATATATCAGTTTTCTTCTGTCGCTGTTCTTGATGACGTCGTCGACGAGCATCTTCGTCAGATAGGGAGGAATGAGGTTGATCGCCGTCACGACCGCGGACAGAAAGAGCGAGAAAAGCAATACGAACTTCTGCGGCGCAAGGTGTTTTGAGAACTTCTGTACTATTTTATGTTTTGAGGCGCAGTTGAGGCACTCCGCTCCCGCCGACCGGAGCTTGCGTCCGCATTTGGGGCAGGTCGCCTGCTGTTTGTCGAACACGGATTCGAGGACCGGGTAAACGTCTTTCTCGTCTTTTCCGTCGAGCAGAGCGTTCAGATACTCGACCGCCGCCTCGCAAACCCCGAGCGCGTCGTTTGAAAAGCGGAACAGGATCTCTCCTTTCCCGTATTCGAGAGTAGAGTTACCGTACATACGGCGTATCGTCAGCTTTCCCGTCGCGTCCCGGTCTAAAACGCGCGTTTCTCCGTCTTCGTAAATACAGATCCGGCTTCCTGTCGCCGCAAATGCGCTCTCTCCGTATTCCGCTTTCGTTTTGAGAGTCGACGTGATGACGAATACCACGTTCTCGTTCCCGAGCGCCGAGTCGAGCGCCGTTCGCATTTTTTCCGTGACGTTTCCCGCACGAAGTTCTCTCATTTTCATTACCCCCGCGGTCTCACCGCGTCCTCCCCGCAAAAAAGGAGGCTTCCGGACGGCATAAAGAAAACGCCGTCCCGACCCGGACGACGCAGACCAAAGAAGCACCGTCCGATACGATCCTTCTTATTCTTCAGCTATCGGCATTTAGAAAAACAAGCTTTTTCATAAAGCTACCCCGCTTGAAGCGATGAACGTTTGTTTCTCTTCCGTCTGCCCGTATTGTAAAATACGAAAAGAGTTTTGTCAACCCTTTTTCGCAAAAAACGACGAAAAATGATCGCTTTTATTCAAGTATTATTAAAAGACGCTCTTGCATTTTTTCCCGCTCTATGATATTATTCATTTGTAAATCTATTTTTTTCAGGAGATCGACCGATGAAAAAAACTCTTATGCTCCTTCTCGCTTTGACGCTCTGTCTTACGGCGGCGCTGACCGTTTCGGCAGACGACTACGACTACGAGTATTATCTTGTGAACGACCTTGAAATGGTAGTCCCTATGCCCGTAGGATACGACGTTTTCACACGCGAGATGGCGGAGGACGATCCGCTGTTCGAAAAATACGGCACCGACCTCGAAACCATAATGAACATTCTTGAAAATAACAATGTCTATCTTGACGGGATCACCGCAGAGCGCGAGATCACTTTCAGCTGTTCGGTCTCGATCTACGACGACCTGTACGGTATGGAAGACGAAGAGATCAATAAGATCAGCGAAGAGTTCAGGGGCCAGCTTGAATCGGCGGGAGCCAACGACGTAAGCTCGGAGATCTACACCGCCTTTACCGATACGTTCATAGTCTTCAGCCTCACCGACGCGGCGGGTTGCAGTACATATTCGTTTATCACCGTTAAAGACGGACTCGATATGGCGTTTTCCGTCAAAGCTCTCGACGGGACCGAGATCAGCTCCGAGGATCAGGAGATCATCGAATTCGTAGCTACTCAATCTTATTCTACAGCCTCCGACCACGTCCCCGAGGGGTTTGACTTCATCGAAAACAAGACCGGACTTTCCTTCACCGTACCCGAAGGATGGTATTCATACACAGCGGCGGAATACGAGGAAGAATTTGACGAGGAGCCGTATTTCGACCTTATGTTGTATAAATATCCTACCGGTTCATCGATCGTTTACTTCAACGTTACTGATATATGGGAACAAGCGGATCAGTCTGTGCGTTCGGAATACGGCAGCAGAGGCAGGATGTCCGACGACGATCTCGATAAAGAGCTTGTCGGAGAAGCGATCTACGTAGATCCCGGCAAACTTGAAAGCGTAAGATACAACGGAGTTAACTACCTGTTCAGCAAAAACGCTTATGACTCGACGGACGACGAAAGCGTCTCAAACGTCCTTTGCACTATCCGTAACGGATACTTGTATACGTTTGAACACACCGGCAACGTCGCGCCCGACGAAGATATTCTGAGGGAGCTTGCGATGTCAGCAGTATATCCGGCTTTTGAAGTCGAGACCGAGCCCGCGACCTCACACGTGACCGAGCGCGAAACGGAAAAGGAAACTCCTGAGACCAAACCGGAAAAGACCTCGGATAAGACCTCATCGACAGGCAAAACAAAATCGGATAAGAAAAAAGGCTCCGACAATACGCTCTACGTCATTATCTCCGCGTCTGTCGCCGCTTTGGCGATACTTGCGATCATACTGATCCTCATTTTCAAAAAGAGGAGCTTGAAGAAAGCGGAAAAAGCTGCGCTTCCGCCTCAGGATCCTCAGCCTCAGGGACAGTTCTATCCTCAGCAGGGCGGAGCGGCGACTCAGCAGAATTTCGTTCCTCCGTACGCGGGCGAATTCCCTCAGCAGCCGACCTATCAGCAACCCTCCGAGCCTCAGCAACAGGCATATCAGCAACCCGCCGAGCCTCAGGCGCCCGCCGCGCAGGTATGCCCCGGATGCGGAAATCCGATCCCTCCGACCGGAAAATTCTGTCCGGTATGCGGAAACAAGATAAGAGACTGACCGAAAGAACGGAATAATAAAGGACTGTCGCATTTCAGTTTTGCGACAGTCCTTTGTTTTGCCGTCTTATCTCTTTTGCTGAAGCGTAAACTCGGGCATCTCCTTCGTCTCCTCCGGAGTGAACTTACGCAGGGTGTTGACGACTTCGCCGTTGTTGTACTTTCTGTCCTCGGGCGAGATCTCCTCGGTAGTTCCCATAACGGTCACGTTGACCTGTCTGCGGCGCGCGCGGACGTGATCCCAGTCGATGAAGTAAACGTGCGCGAACTCGCCTCCGTCGAGCTTGCCGTCCTTGAGCGTCATCGCCTCGCTTCTTCCGAAGAAGACCGAACGCAGGTGTCCGTCGGTGTTATAAGAGGTATAGTTTCCCGGCTCGCCGACGAAACGTCCGTATTGCGCGTGGATCGGACCCGGATGGCGGTACTGTCCCTCTTCCGTGAAGTCGGGGATCATCTTTCTCATAATGTCGAGCAGGTCGTGCTGGAGATATTCGAGATCGAACGAATCAAGGTCGTGCGAACATTCCTGTATCATGACCGAGCAGGTAGTGTGGTGCGACGTGACCGTAACGGTACCGTTTTTGATCCCGGAAGACTCCGCGATCTCGACGACTTCTTTGGTGATGTCGTGAAAAGTGGGGATCCACCCTCTTGACTGAAGTTCTATTTCTTTTTGAATGAGTTTGAATTCCATAGCGGTTATTCCCTTTCGTCAATTATTTTTTGTTCAGGCGTTCGCCGACGGCGCCGCCCGGATGTATCACGGCAAACTGTTCGTTGACGTAGCCCGTCTCTTCGATGAGAGCCGTCTGGAGCGCGTCGAAGACCGACGCGAGCCCGACGAAGCTGGACGTCGACTGCGAGTTGTATTTGTCCGTCTCGCGCTCGACCTTCATCGGCAGGACGACGTCCGATCCGACAGCGAGCGGAGACGACAGATTTTCGGTAACTGATATAACGTACGCGCCCTTGCGCTTCGCGATGTCGAGCATCGGAATGAGTTCTCCCGTCTTGCCGCCTCGCGAGGCGAGTATCAGCACGTCGTCCTTTTGTATAAATCCCATCGCGCCGTGTACCGCCTCCGCCGGGGAAATGAACCTCGCCGGCCGTTCGATACAGCAAAGCGAGTGGGCGAAGTGGTCACAGCAAATGCCGGAATGACCGCAGCCTGACGTGCCGATCCTTTCCGCCTTTGCGAGCAGATCCACCGCCTTTGCGAACGCGTCCCAATCCATCGCGTCAAGCTGAGCCTTGACGGTCTGCGACTCTATCACAAACGCCTGCTTTGCAGAAAACAACGCTTCCGCTTTCATTTCTTATTCTCCTATCACCATCACCTGAACGGTGCGGGTGCGACCTCTCGTCTGGTCCCAGTCGATGAAGTGGACGCGTCCGAACTCTCCGAGGTCAACTTCGCCGTCGACCGCGACGAGCGTCACGTTGCGCCCTATTATTGACGAACGCAGGTGCGCGTCGGTGTTGTGACAGCCGAAATTGTCCTCGCCGTGCTTTTCGGCGAAGTCGAGCGCTTCCTTACCGGGATGGAGGTACATTCCCTCGTACCTGCAGGTCGGGATGATGTTCTCGAACACGTTGACAAGGTCCTGCTGGAGCGTTTCGAGTCCGGTCATGGACTTGTCGAACGCGCATTCCTGAGTGATGACCGAGCAGGTCGTGTGGTGAGAATATACGACGACGATTCCGTTTTTGATCCCGCTTTTGCCGTAGATCTCTTTTACTCTGTCGGTAACGTCGTGGAACGAGACCGCGCGGTGGCGGCTCTCCACTTTGAACGCTTCGCGATATACCATTTCGATCCCTCCGTTAAGCTTTTTTCTTAAGGTCGTCCGCCGCGCGGCGCGTCGCCGCTATCATTTCGTCGA
>CACZZA010000151.1 GCA_902785485.1 uncultured Ruminococcus sp.
GGTCGTCTCGAGGATCTCCCTGACCTCGTCGCTGATGTTCATCAGCTTGAATCTGCTTTTATCTTCAATGGATTTGTACATGATCAGCAGAACGCGCAGACCCGCGGAGGAGATGTACTCCAGCTCTTTGCAATCGATCTCGACGACGCGAAGCGCGTGCTCCGCTTTGACGCGCTCGTACAGCGCGAGCATCTTCGGCGCGGTCAGCGTATCGACTCTGCCCGTCAGGGACAGGTTCAGGGTATCGCCTGCCACAGACGCCTGCATATCAAAGCTATCGGATCTCAGATCGGCGGTCTCGACCGCAACGTCCGTATCCATCGCCGTGATCTTCCAGTAGGCGCATTTTTGCATATTCTGCTCGATCGCCTGCGCCTGCTCGGGCGTGACTTTGTTAAGGGATCTGAGCGCGGGCATATGCTCCGAGAGGATCATGCGCTCCGCCTTCAAGCCGTGCTTTGCCAGGAAAGACGCGGCATAAGAATTATGCGCCGAACATTGGGTGCTGGCGTGGAGTTCAAAGTCCGGCAGATATTTACGGATTTGGCTCGCGAGTCCGAGGTCGGTGATGATAAGGGCGTCTACTCCGGCTTTATAAAGAAAATACGCGTATTCGAGCGCTTCCGGCAGTTCCCTGTCGAGCGCCAGTGTGTTGAACGTAACGTAGGCGCGCACATTTTTTGCATGGCATTTTTCCACGGATCGAAGAACGTCGTCGTTGGAAAAATTCTTCGCGTTGATCCGCGCGTTGAAAGCCTTGCCGCCGAAATACACCGCGTCGCATCCGCCTTTTATCGCGGCGTCAAGCGCCTGCGGAGAACCGGCGGGGGACAAAAGCTCGGTATACGGACTTTTCATAGTCTGATGACCCGCCCCGTCGCGATAGCTTCTTCCGCGGCGCAGGCAACGCGGAACGCAGACTCGACTTCGTCGATGGTGGGATCTCCGTCTGTGTCGTTTTCGATCATATCCGTCAGCGTCGTGAACTGAGCGTACATATCTTTATATTCCGAAGGATTGTTTATAGTGATATATTCTCCCGTTTCGGTCTTATAGAGAGAAATGAGATCGCCCTCTTCGCGATCGGACGGACGGTTCTCGGCAAGGGTAAGCGTCAGTCTTCCCTTCGTACCTATGAAGTCCTTGACGTTGAGAGAAGACACTCCGGGGTTCCATCCGGCTTCAAAATAGCCTACGCAGCCGCTCTCCGTCTTGAAATTCATGACCGTATAGTCGCAGTTCACCGAGCGCTCGTCTATCTTCGTTCCTATTCCGGATACCTCAACGATCTTCGATCCCGTGAACCACTGCGCGACGTCGATGTAGTGAACTCCGCAGTCAAGGATCGGCGAACAGTCCGTAAGCAGATTGCGGAAACGCTTGCGGTCGACGGTGTGATGGTTCTGCGTCATACGGATCATACGCAGGTCGCCGATAACGCCTTCGCTTATCATCTTTTGAAGCTTTATATACGAGGAGTTGTGACGCAGGATGTGCGCAACAAGCACTTTCGTTTTCGCTTTTCTGACTTCGTCCGCAAACTCTTTGCCGTTCGAGAGATCTGTCCCGATAGGCTTCTCGCAAAGAACGTGCTTGCCCTTTGCGAGGCAGTCGCGCAGTATGGGAAGATGCGACGACGTGTAGGTCGCTATTATAACGACGTCGATCATAGGATCGTCGAGGAACGGGCGGTAGTCGGTCCCGAAGGAGGCGGCTCCGCTCTTTTTCGCCGCGTCCTTCGCACGTTCGATATCGGAATCGACCGTCGCTATTATTTTTACGTTGTCTCTGAAATAGATGTCGCAGAGGTGGGTCATTCCGATATGACCGCAGCCTATGAGCATTACTCCGTACCGTTTCATTTTTCCACCGTGAATTATTGAAATAATTTTTCGTTTATGAAATCTATCGCTTTTTGTATATCGGCTTCCAGGTCGTCTCCCGTCTCGCGTTCGACCGTCAGATATCCGTCGTAGCCGATCTCCTTGAGCGCGGCGAAATAACCGTCGAAATCGACGTCTCCCTCTCCGAGCGGAGTTTCGATGAAGTAGTCCGAAAGACGTATATCCTCTATCCCGCCGACCGCGAAATAATCGTATATGACCTTCGGGTCGGTCTTTTTGATGAGTTTGCCGTCCTTGACGTGGGTATGGAAGATCGAACTTCCGAGTATGCGTACCGCTTTAGCGGGATCGTAGTCGGTGACCATGACAAGGTTTGCCGGATCGAGATTGACTCCGACCGCGCGGAAATCGAGCGTATCGAGAAACCGCCGGAGCCTGTCCGCCGGCTCGGGTCCGGTCTCTATCGCATATCTCAGTCCGACCGACTCGGCGTACTTCCCTATTTCGTTCAGGCTGTCGCGCATCGAAAAGAACGAGGAAGACGTAAAGTCGTCCGGAATAACGCCTATATGAGCGGTCATTATCCGCGCGCCAAGTTCCTTCGCGACGTCGAGCTTGCGCTTGGTAAAAGCGACCTTTTGAGGAGCCTCCTTCGGATCGACGAACCCGAACCCTCCCGCGTCTCCGACACAGGAGACTATTTCGAGACCGTATTTTTCCGCCGTCTCTCTCCGGAACTTTATCATATCCGGAGTAACGCGCAAAGGAGAAAGCTCGCCCGAGAGGTGAAGCTGTATCCCGTCAAACCCCATTTTCGACGCTATTGCGGCGGAAGATGCGAAGTCCTTTCCCAAACAGTCGATGATAACGCCCTTTTTCATTCCGGTCACCTGTATTATTTCATCCGAGGAACTTTTCTTCGGTCTTGACCCACTCTCCGCCGTTGTCTCTCGACTTTTTCGCGGCGGAAAGGATCGCCATTATAGCCAGAGTCTGTTCGTGGGGAACGCGGATGCGTCTGTCCTTGAAGTATTCGACGAGCTCCTTTATGAAGGTCAGGAAATAACCGTTGCCCTCGGCGGTGTAAAAGTGGTCGCGTTCGGGTCCGGCAATATTGATGACGTAGGGGTTGCGTCCCATAAAGCCGCTTATGATCCCTTTGCGCCCGTCGGTGAACTCGATCACTACGGAGTAATATCTCTCTCCGTCGACGAACATGACCCTTTCCGCGTCCTTCTGCATCAGCATTATCATCGGCTCGAGCATGTGGATCGCGTAGATTTCAAGTCCGTTCGGTCCGAGGCAGTTCATCGCGGTGATCTGCGACTTGTCTATCGCCTGATATTCCTCCGCGAAACGGAGCGAAGACGTCGAATAGACCGGGGTGTCATACTTTGCGGCAAGGTCGAATATCTGTTTGCCCATCTCGAGCCCCGTAGCAAAGGTCTTATCGATGAATACCGGCTTTCCGGACTTCAGCGCGTACTCCGAAAGGACGTAGTGCATCTCGGAATTATCGGGAGACAGAACGATTATCCCGTCGGACTTTTCCACGAGTTCTTCGATCGTTTCGCATTTGGTGAGTCCGTGCTCCGCGCACCATTCGTCCGTAGTCTTTCCGGTCTTGGGCGACGGGATCATGCCGTAAGCGTAGACCGCCTCCACTTCTCCGTTCGACGCCTCGTGTATCATTTTAGGGTAATTGTTGGCGTGCCATTCGTCAAGAAAATAATCGATAAATCCAACTTTGATCATAACGTTTTTCCTTTCGAAGTAATAAAATATTATATTCACAGTGTACTTTAACACATTTTATCGGACTTTTGTTGATAAACCGAAAATGTTAACAAATTGTTCAAACTTGCCGAAAATAAGTGAAAAAAAGTCCCGCTTCGCGATTGACAAAACATACTCGCGATGATACAATCAAATCGGTAAATCAAATTGATCAAGCCGAAAGGCAAGCAAAAGGAGCTATCTTTATGATAAGGCACTGTGACAGTATCGAATTCAATTTCCCGCTCGACGGACTTATGCTGACCGACGCCGCGGGAGAAAAAACCGAAAAGGGATTGAAGATCATCGCATACGTCGACGCCCCGTCGGGGAAAAAATTCACTCTCAACGGTATTCCGATGGAAATGAAGATGCACGACATGTACAGCGCGGAAGTTCTCCTCGATTCGTACAAAAACACGCTCGAGCTCGTCGAAGAGGGCGGATACAGACAATCTATCGACGTATATTATCTAAAAAAAGGCTGCCGCAAGTACCGCTATTCTCTTGACGACAACATCTGGTTCCTGCAGAACCTCACCGAAAACAAGGACGTTTACAAATCGGCGTTCGAGGATCCATACCTCGCCATGCTGAAAGACATACACGACAGATACGGCTCTAAATTCCACATCAACGTATATTGGGAGACGCCGCGTCACGGAGGCTTCAACCTCACGCAGATGACAGACAAATTCAGGAGCGAATTCATCGCGAACTCTGACTGGATGCGTATGTCGTTCCACGCGAACGCCGACGTTCCCGGACGTCCCTACGTACACGCGACGTACGATCAGGTCAAGTTCGAGGCGGGACGCATCAACGATCAGATCATTCGTTTTGCCGGCGAGGAAACGTTCAGCAAATCGGTATGCACCGTCCACTTCGGCGATATTTCATACGAAGGCGCAAAGGCGCTGCGCGACCTCGGTTACCGCGCGCTCGTTTCGACTTATTCTTACGGAACGCTGAAGGGATACGATATCCGCGCCTACTGCGACGCGGAGACCTGCTTCCTGCTCCAGAAATACGGCTTCTGGTACGACAAGGACCTCGATATCTGCCACTTCCGCTACAACGGCGGCATCCAGCACGCCGACCCGAAGAACTTCCCCGCCATCCTCGAGGGCAACGATCCCTATTCTGCCTGTGGCCTCATAGGCTCGATCGAGACGTATGACGG
>CACZZA010000152.1 GCA_902785485.1 uncultured Ruminococcus sp.
AAGTTACTTTTCCTGCGATGGATCGCCCTGCGCGAAGGTATCGTGGATGAGGATCGTTCGAGTGCAACCCGAAGGCGTACTTTGTGTACGTCGAGCGGTCACGGTCGGACGAAGCGCATATTGCCACTGAACAAAGGTTTATAGTTAGTCAGCGGTCATCGCCGCGAGACCGAGTGCGTTAAATTCTTGTTTATCTTCCTTTCCCTCCGGAAGGTTTCGAAAGGGGTGCGGGGAGGACCTTTCCTTAAAAGGTCCTCCCCGCGTTCTTCTTCATTAAATTGTTTATACCGTGTTGTTTGACCGGTCAGAAATTATAATCCGGGACGACGGTCTTGCCGGTCTCGGCGGCTTCGACTATGGCGTGGCACGCCGCGATGGTCTTGGCTCCCTCGTAGACGGTGGTCTTGACGGGGAGGTCGTCGAGGACGATACGGCAGAATTCCTCGAACTCCGCGACCGCGTTGTGGTTTGCGATGTTGACCTTGTACTGTACGGGAACGGTGCAGTTGAGCGCGTTTTTCTCAAAGATCTTGCCGCCCTCGGAAAGGCCCGGGAACGTGTCTCTGAACACCGAGATCTCGCCCGAGGTGTTGTCGCAGATGATGGTGCCCTTCGTGCCGTAGAAGACCGAACGCATAGTGTAGTTGCGCTTGCAGGAGATGGACACGAACACCTTGCCGATGACGTTGTTCGGGAATTGCATTATCGCGATGTGGGTGTCGTCGTAGGGGAGATCCTTGAAGATCTTTTTGGTCGAATACGCCTTGATCTCGATGGGGTCGTCGCCGACTATCCAGCGCAGCAGGTCGACCGCGTGGCAGCCGCCGCCCACAACGCCGTTGCGCAGAGGATCGTATCTCCACACGCCGGGTTTGAGTATGTTTTCGTAGTCGTGCGCGTACTCGGACTCAACGAACATCAGTTCGCCGATCTCGCCCGCGTCGATGAAGTTCTTCGCCGCGACAAATCCGGGAGTAAAACGGCAGATCTGTCCGACCATGAATTTCTTGTCGGACTTCTTGACCGCGTCGGCTATCGCCTTGCAGTCCTCGCGGGTCAGAGCGAGCGGTTTTTCGCACAGAACGTGCTTGCCGGCTTCAAGAGCGGCGACAGCCATTTCTCTGTGGAGCTGGTCGGGGGTGACGATGATCACGGCGTCGATCTCCGGCTGCGCGAGCAGCTCGCGGTAGTCCGCATAAACTTTTTCGACGCCTCTCTCTGCGGCGACTTTTTTCGCCTTCTCGAAGTCGATGTCGCAAACTGCGACGAGCTTCGCTCTCGGGTTGTTGATGACGCCCTTCATGTGTCCCGTAGCCATACCGCTGCAGGAAATGACGCCGACGTTAAGGATCTTGTTTTCCATAGCCTCTTACTCCTTTCAAACAAAAACCGAAACTTGATGTATTTTTGCCTTTGGCGAGGCTATTTTACCAAAAATCGCCGGTAAAGTCAATACAAATAAGAAAATAGGAAGAAAAGGAACGGTAAACAAGAATTTATAGGGCTAGGTCTCGCGGCGATGACCACTAATAAGGCGAAAAGCAAGATTTAATGGCAATTCGCGTTTCGTCCGACTGCAAACGCTCGACGTACACAAAGTACGCCTTCGGTTTGCACTCGAACGATCCTCATCCACGATACCGTCGCCCCGTGAAAGTGTTTGTAATTTTAGTACGCTAAATTCTTGTTTATCTTCACCTACGGAGCCGAGCCGTTTGGCAGTTATGTAAACGATTATTGCTGAACGAGCGGTAATGTTCCAAACGGCGATGCGAACGATAGTTACAAGCGGAATAACAAGATAATATCTACGGAGTGAGATAAAGGGTAGGACTCCCCGTTGAGGTGTGGGGAGGTCGAGGAGGGGAGGAGTTGCGCTTCCGCGCGAATGAAAGTGCGAGAACAAACGTTCTCCGCAAATCTAACGTTCCCGTTCCACTACGTCATAGAATAACGCGTCCGCACCGTTTTTCTATGACTCGCCCGCTAAATTCTTGTTTATCTTCTCCCCTCTGAAAGGTTTAGAGAGGGGTGCGGGGAGGACCTTTCCTTAAAAGGTCCTCCCCGCATACAGACATTATTATTTCTTCGGTATCATCATCACCCGTTCGCTTTCGGGAGAGATAACGACGTCGCGGCGGCGGACGCCGTATTTTTTCGCGACGTCCCAGGCGGTCTCGCCGTCGGAAGGGTAGACCAGACGCACGCGGTCGGCGTTTTCGCCCGACCTTTGCGCGGTGTTGTCTATCCGCAGGGTCTTGACGTATTCGAGTTCCTCGTTTTCGCAGAGGGCGCAGGAAACGTATATTTCCGCGCCGAAGGAGATCCCGTCGCGTTCGAGCCGGAGCCGTTTGCCGATGGCGCAGCAGGACAAACCGAGCGCATCTGCGTTCTCCGACGGGAGCGCGAGCCTGAATTCGCACTCGCCGCCCGCGAGGTCGGGTCCTTCGGGAGTAACGAGTATCACGTCCGCGCGGAGCGTCCCGCGTACGAACGCCCGCCCGTCCTCGCTCGCCGCCTCGAAGTTGTCGACGCGCACGTCGCCGAACAGCAGCTCGCACCCGTCGGTCTCGCGTTCGATCTTTCCGTTCTGCGTCGCGTTCGTATAAACGCAGTCCCCGATCCTGCCGCAGCGCACGGCGTCAAAGGCGGCGTCGCTCTCGAAAGCGGGACTGAACGCGTCGGAAACGTAGTGTTTTTCGTCGTTTTTGAATACGAAAAGCGTGACTTTATACGTGAAATCGAGTTCGCAGACGGTCTCTCCCGAGTCATTACGCGTAAGGTTGGTTTCAAGCTCGGTCACGTTCGCGAAACAAAGTCCCTTCGCGTTTTCCGTTCCCTCGGGAAGGGAGAATTCCGCGCGTACGTCAAAGCCGGACGCGTACTCCTTCGCCGTGTTTTCTCCCTCGCCCGCGCCGCCGACGACCGCCGCGAATTCGCACGCAAAGACACATTCCGCGATACCCCCGGTCACACGGCATTCGCGCGGAACGACGTTCAATCGGCGGTAGAGTATCTCCGCGTCCGACGGGACTCCGTTCCCGAGCGGCACGTCGCGGCTCTCGCGGTTGTCGGGGAAGACGTACCGTTCGAGCGAATACAGCTCTTTCGTCTCGCTGCGGAGTTCCGCCTGACCGTCTTCTCCCTCTTTGTCTTTCGTCACGGTCTCGGGAGAGATGAGTTTTTCGCCGAGGATGCGCGCGACCGTCCCGCCCTCGCACCTCACGCTGAATTTCCGCTTGCCGAGCGGACGGAGAGAGACCTCTCCCGCGCGGTTCTGAAAGATCACTTCCGCGCCGTCCGCCGAGCCGCCGAACTCTTTTTCGTCCGCGTACCCGTGTTCGAAGTCGAATGAGCGTATTTCACCCGCGTCGTCGGCGTACCAGAGCGTAAAACGCGCCGTAAACGAGGTTTTCAGCCTGCCGTCCTCAAAAGTCGGGGGAGTCTGTTCCGCGTCCGATACGCAGAACAGGAGCTTTTTTATATCCGGCAGATATTCCGCTATCGTGACGTCAAAGCTCTGCGGGATGCGGAAAACGACGTCTCCCGCGTCCTCTCTGACGACGAATTCTTTGATCTCGTTGCTGTTTTCCATAGGCGTTTCCTTTCGTGCTTTTTTTGTTAGATGATATGCGTTTTCCCGCCGCGTTATTACTAAAACAGGATGAGACCCGGACGCGAGAGCGCCTCGCGCAGCTTTGCGACGGCGCACTTTTCGATGCGGCTGACGTAGGAGCGCGAGATCCCGAGTTCTTCCGCGATCTCTTTCTGCGTCGCGCATTTGTCGCGGCCGATGCCGAAGCGCCGCACGACGATCTCTTTTTCGCGGTCCGAAAGCTCCTCGTTGATGACGCGCAGAGCCTTCGCCGCCCGGGTCTTCGTGTCGAGGTCGTCCGCTATCGTGTCCTCGACCGCGATGACGTCGATGTAGGTCAAAGGATTGCCGTCCTTGTCGACGTCGATGGTCTCGCTGAGAGAGACCTCGCCCGCCGTCTTTTTCTGCTTGCGGAAGTACATAAGTATCTCGTTTTGCAGACACCGCCCCGCGTAGGTCGCAAAGCGCGAGCCTTTTTCCGCGTCGAACGTGTCGATCGCTTTTATGAGTCCTATCGTCCCGATAGAGATAAGGTCCTCGGTGTTCTTGTACGCGGTGTAATACTTCTTGACGATGTGCGCGACGAGCCGCAGATTGTGTTCGATGAGCTGTCCTCTCGCCCATTCGTCGCCGCCCTTCGCGCGGAGGAAGTATTCGCGTTCGGTCTCGGGCGGGAGCGGAGGCGGGAAGTTCTGCCCCGACGACACTTTGAGAAACATATACAAAAAACCGAGAAGTCCGTCGAAGATCATATTTTCACCCTCAAAAAAAGATATTCTCCCTACATTTTACGGTAGGGAGAACGCGGATATGCTTATTTCGGTTTATTATTTCACAAGATCGGAGAGCGTCTTTTCCAACGATCCCGGATCGAAGCCGTAGCGCGAATACAACTCGTCGACCGAGCCCGTATGCGCGACTTCGTCTTCTATCGCTTTGACGGCGAATTTTACGCCGGGGGTCTTCTGCGCGAGGAAGGCGACGGTATGCTCGCCCACTCCGCCGGACTTTACTCCCTCGTCGACGAACGCGACGTACGGAACGCCGGCAAGTTCTTTTTCAACGCCTTCCGGCAGGGGGGAGAGGAGCCCGAGCTTGAGCATGACCACCCCGAATTCCTTTCCGAGCGCCTCGCACGCCTTATACACGTTGCGGCTGACCCGTCCGTAGGTGACGACGCCGAGACGCGGCGTCATCTCTCCGAACCGCGCGACGGAATAGTGTTCTTTCGTTTCGTACGCGCCGTAGTCGCCCGACTCTCCGCCCTTGGGGTACCTTATCGCGGACGGCAGGGTCGACTCCATCGCCGCGTCGAGCGCCTTTTCAAGCTCCGCGTAGTTCTCGGGGGCGTAGACGCTCATCCCGGGGATGCCGAGCAGAAAAGCGGTGTCGTATATGCCCTGATGGGTCACGCCGTCGCCGGGGACGAAGCCGGAGCGGTCGATGGCGAAGACGACCGGCAGACGCTGGATCGCGACGTCGTGTATCAGTTGATCGTAACCCCTTTGCAGGAACGAGGAATATACCGCGAATACCGGGCGCTTGCCCGCCGCCGCGAGTCCAGCGCAGAACGTGACCGCGTGTTCCTCCGCGATCCCGACGTCGAAAAACCGCTCGGGAAATCTCTCCTCGAATTCTTTGAGTCCCGTTCCCGTTCCCATCGCCGCCGTGACCGCGACGACGCGGGAGTCTTCTTCCGCCTTTTTCGCGAGCAGGGAGCCGAACACGGTAGAGAAGTCCGTTTTCGCCGTTTCGATAACGCCGACCTTTGCGTCGAACGGACCGACCGAGTGATAGAGGTCGGGTCTTTCCTCCGCGGGAGGATAGCCCTTGCCTTTTTTTGTCGCGACGTGGATGACGCAGGGCGTTCCGAGCTTTTTCGCGTGCTCGATCACCGTTTCAAGCATCTGGACGTCGTGTCCGTCGATGACGCCGAAATATTTGAGTCCGAGTATTTCAAAATAGTTCTTCGAGAAGAACAGCCGCTTGACGAAGTTCTTTATCTTACGCGAGACTTTGAGGAAAAATCCGCCGACCCCGGGGAGCTTCGTAAAGAAGTGATACAGCCTGTCCTTGAACTTGATGTAACCCTTCGTGTTCGTAAACGACGAGAGGTAGTTCGAGATCGAGCCGACGTTTTTCGAGATGGACATCTCGTTGTCGTTCAGTATGATGATGAGCTTCAAATCCTTGTCGGCGCAGTTGTTCAGCGCCTCGTAGATCATCCCGTTCGTGAAACTGCCGTCTCCGACCACCGCGACCGTGAAGTCGTCCCGCCCGTCGAGCCGCTTTGCCCGCGCGATCCCGAGCGCCGCAGAGACCGAGGTCCCGCTGTGACCCGCGCCGAACGCGTCGTACTCGCTTTCGCTCCTGTTGGTGAAGCCGGAGATCCCGCCCTCTCTCCGCAGAGTGTCGAAGGAACGGTATCTTCCCGTAAGCAGCTTGTGCGCGTAGCACTGATGCCCGACGTCGAAGACTATCGAGTCGCGCGGCAGGTCGAAGCACCGGTGCAGAGCGACCGTCAGCTCCACCGCGCCGAGGTTCGACGCGAGATGCCCGCCGGAACGCGACGTGACCTCTATTATTTTTTCGCGTATCTCGCGTGAAAGCGCGTCGGTCTCCTGTATGGTCAGCGACTTTACGCTCCGCCCGAGATCTATCTCTTCAAGAATACTCATTACAAGCCTTCCGTATTATAGTTGTATTTATTTAAGTTTATATCAAAAACCGCGCTTTGTCAACATAATAAACAAGGATTTTTCGCACTCGGTCTCGCGGCGATGACCACTAATAAGGCATAAGCGTTAGTTCAGTGGCACTACGCGTTTCGTCCGTTCTTATCCGCTCGACGTACACAAAGTACGCCTTCGGGTTGCACTCGAACGATCCTCATCCACGATACCTTCGCGCAGGGCGATCCATCGCAGGTACAGTAACTTT
>CACZZA010000153.1 GCA_902785485.1 uncultured Ruminococcus sp.
CTCTATTACAATTCGCAGAGACTTCATTCAGGTATCAATTATTTGATCCCAAACGAGTTTTTCACTCTTCTTTGTGTCCACTAATCTTGACAAGTTTCGTTAACAAAGGAGAAAAGGAAAATGAATGATAGTCCGCTGATGATCAAATCAAAACAACTTGCGCTTGAAGTTATCAGAGTTTGCAAGGAATTAAGGATCTCAAAGTGCGAAAGCGCGCTACAGTCTCCGACGCGGGTCGCCTTCGATCCCTTTCAACAGATTTTTTCGCTCCCGTCCGAAAAAAATCATTTTTCCTATTGCAAAATGAAAACCTTTCGTATATAATATCGTTGTACCAAATCGGGGCGTTAGCGCAGTTGGGAGCGCACAACACTGGCAGTGTTGGGGTCAGGGGTTCGAATCCCCTACGCTCCACCAGAATAGGATTACTGTTTTAACAAAGGAAGTAATCCTGTTTTTTTGCCCAAAAAGCCTTGAAATACAAGGGTTTTCAGCATATCAACGTCTACAACATCAAAAGAAAGATCTTGAACCGGAACTGCCTCGGCTCAGGATTTCTTCTTTTTCAGCGGTTTCCCGCCGACAGGGGTATTGATTTTAACGATTGCTTTTTGCCGATGATCTCGACCTCATCCTCGCCGAGAACCACGTTCAGGCTTCCTCCCGTGTCCCGGGCAATCGGGATGGAACCGATGTCGTCGACTCCGCGAACCGTTCCTTCGGTTCCCGCCGGCGGCGCCTGCGCGTCGTCCATCTTCACCGGACGAATCCTCATGCCGGGCAGATACTTCGCTTCTTAATCGTGCTTCCGATCCTGCTTTGGCAAGGCCGCCGCAAGGCTCTCTCTTGCTTTAGCCTGACCCTCGATCGCTGCCTGCAAACTCTTCTTATACATAACATTGCCGCCTGCAACCATATCATATAAATACCGTTCTGCTTGTTGAAAACAGATAAGCGCATTTTTTGCGTTTCCTTCAACACCGTTTCCGTTTAGGAAGCAGTTTCCAAGCCTTAAAAAGACCGGTCCGGCAACCAAAGGCGCCGCATCGTCGGTCATTGTTTCGATGCATCGATTGTATATGTGAAATGCCTCAACGGGGTTCTTTTCAACATAATAACCATTTTGATACATATCTCCGATTTTATAAAGCGAAATCAAATGCCCGTCAAAAGCGCCAAGCGCAAAATAGTGAAACGCCTTTTCATAATCGACCGGCATATTTCTGCCATAATAATAACAATATCCGAGGTTCTCTTGCGCCTGCCTGTTTCCGAGTTTGGCTGCGGTATCGTAGTAATACACAGCTTTTGTGAAGTCTTGCTCACAGCCTCGTCCATCATAATAGAGAGCGCCTAAGTCATTCATAGCGTCTGTATTACCTGCGGCTGCTGCATCCTTATATAGATCAACAATGAAGTCAAATAATACTCTGGGCATAGCTACGGTTTTATCACACTGAACAAGCGCGCTTGCCAATTCGTAAGATGAAAACTCATCTGTCTCATGTTCTGTAAAAAAGGCAACGGTCTCCGGAGAGGCGACGGGATCCAACTCCAATTTGATGTGTCCGCGTTGTTCTCGTGAAGAAATGTTATTCTGTTCTGTCATTGCTAACCTCCTATTATGTTTCAGAAAGAGCATACCCGGAAGGTTCAAGATCCTCTTTCCAATGCCGTGTTTTTCCGTAAATATCTTTGAAAATTATGTTGTCAACGGGTGCTTTCCGTTTTTTGTTTGGGACAAAAGAAGGGAGTCGAAGGGCGCGGATTATAAAAAAACTTCGAACTCGAAGGGTGATTCTTATATTGTCGGAGCGTTCAAAAAGATGCCAAACCGGATAGCGGACTTGGCTATAGCCTCGGTCGCTCCGGTCATAGGCATTTTTTTGGCGGCGGGAAAAATCCCGCCGCTTTTACCGTTCATTTCAAATTCTTGCCGATAGTGAGAATATTCTTGCCGTCCTTGTATTCGTAAGTCATGCTGTCCATGCTCTTTTTCACCATAAAGATCCCGAGACCGCCGATTTGACGCTGTTTTGCCGGCAACGTGGTATCCGGGTCCGGCTTTTCAAGGGGGTTGTACGGAATACCGGAATCTATAAACGAGATCTCGACAGATAACGGATCCTCGTGCATCCCGACCCTTATCACCGCGTCTCCGGTGGCGGGAGCGTAAGCGTAATGGCAGATATTGACGAACAGTTCTTCAACCGCAATGCCTATGGACGTTTGCGTCAGCATCGGGCAATCGTACTCTTCCAGTTGCTCCTCTATGAACGACTGTACCTCCAAGAGGTTTTCAGTATCGGCTTTGACCTTCAGTTCCTTCATAATGTCATCTCGCTTTCCGAAGATGTTTTCGGCCCGAAGTATTTCAGCCCGAGCATAGTCAGATCGTCAAACTGGGGCGCTTCCTTGACGAAGTCGTCGACGGCGGAGCGAACGCCCGCAAGGATCTCCTTCTGCGATACGCCGGATTGGATCGCGTTTAGGGCTTCGAGCGTGCGATCCGTGCCGAAAAGCTCGTTATTCGCGTCGGTCGCCTCGGCGACGCCGTCGGTGTAGACGAAGACGCTGTCTCCCTTATTAAGCGTTATCTCCGTGTCCTTATACTTTGAATTCGGCATCGCGCCGATCGCCAGTCCGTGTTTATCCTTAAGAAGTTCATATTTGCCGTTCACGTTGATCATCGGATACTCGTGCCCGGCGCTCGCCGAGGTGAGCTTTCCGGTGCTGATCTCGAGAATACCGAGCCACACGGTCACGAACATATGCGCCTTGTTGTTAGCGTAGACAAGCTTGTTCACGCGTTCAAGGATCTCCGCGGGGGAGCCCCCGATCGTTGCGTGGTCGTTCAGCAGGATCTTCGACGACATCATGAACAGAGCCGCCGGCACGCCCTTTCCGGACACGTCCGCGATAACGGTGGCAAGATGATCGTCATCGATCAGAAAGAAGTCGTAGAAATCTCCGCCGACCTCCTTCGCCGGGTCCATGGAAGCGTAAATATCGAACTCAGAGCGGTCCGGGAACGCCGGAAACGTCGAAGGCAGCATACTCGTCTGAATTTCCGTCGCCATATTCAATTCGGTCTCCGTAGCGGCAAGTTTGCTGCTCTTGAAGTTGAAAACGACGCAGTACATCACGATCAGCGACATCAGAACTATACCGTACTGGCTCGCTTCGCCGAAGGTTCCGCCGAGAAAGACGTACTCGACGAGCGGCAAGAATATGAACGTCAAAACAGCCGCTTTCTGGTGGAAAGGGTTCTTTGACATAAATATCAGTATTGTTGTCAGGACGGACGTCACGACAAGGAATACTTCCTCTAAAAGGACGATACTCGTAACATGGTATCCCTCCGCGTTCACGAAGAAGGTGACCGGCAGGAAATTGTTTGAAAGCTGAATGATCAGTTGAACGACAAGCAGAACGGGGATGAGCTTGTCCACGATCTTTGCAAATTTCCCTTCAAATCCGAGCGTCGCTTTTACATACAGATAAAACAGATAGATCAGCGCAAGATCGAGGAGTTTGCTTAACATACAGAAGATGAAGCCGGTCACGGTATGCTCCGGAACGGCGGTCAACACGTAAATCATTACTTCGTTGACCGTAAAGCAGGAGCATACAAGAACGATCAGTATTCTGAATATCCTCGATCCGTCGCCATCCTGTTTGAAACATCCGTAAAACAGCGCCGCGCAGACAAGCGCGCCCAGGGTATCCACGCCGGAATCAAACAAACGCGAAAACAGCGCTTCTTCCGTAAAGAAAGGCACGCTCATCGCCATGATGAAAAACGCAGACGCGATCATATAGATCAATCCGTAAAACTTTAGATCTTTTAGTTTCTTTATCATACGTTATCTCCGTTTTTCAAACTCGACGTCGTTGGTGCGGCAATCCATTTCTCTTATTCGATCCTGAACACATTATTGAATCCGGTCAGATCGAATACCTCCCTGACCGCCTCGGTGACGTTGCGTACGACCATCTCGCCCTTGCCTTCCATGACCTGAGTCGCGCCAAGAAGAACGCGAAGTCCGGCACTGGAGATGTACTCCAGATTACCGAGATCGATGATCAGCTTAGTTGCGTTGCCGATAACTTCGTTGATCTTTGCTTCGAGCTCCGGCGAGGTATTTGTGTCAAGTCTTCCCTCGACCGTAAAGGTGTATTCCGCGCCTTCATTCGAGACGGAAACCTTCAGCGCGGCGGATTTGCTTGTATTACCGTCGGCGCCTTTGTTTTTCTTGTTGAACAATCCCATTGTTTGATCCTCCTGATCAGATTATAGTTTGGTTTTTATGCTTCGGCAGGCGCCGATCCCTGCTCTTTTTTCTTTTTGGGGAGCAGTACTGCCGTTGCGCCGAGTATGCCGACGATCAGTCCGCCGATGGCGGATACCGCGATGGTCCCGCCGGTGCTGAACGTTGACGCCGTGAACGCCGCGGTGTCGCCCTTCCAATAGAGATACATACCTTCGTTATCCGAACGGTAGCTGTACGCTTCGTTGTCGATCATAACGGGGTTCTCTTCCATGAACATATGCAGGCAGCCGTTGTATCCCTCGGGCATTTTAGCGGCTTCAAGCTCAACTTTATCGGTTGATTTTCCCGCCGCTTTGGCTTTTTCGATCTCTTCCTTGCCGGTC
>CACZZA010000154.1 GCA_902785485.1 uncultured Ruminococcus sp.
AAGGAAAAAAGCGGGAGTTTATCAAGCTCCCGCTTTTCTGTCTGTTCCTTATGCCGTAGGATCTATCCTTGAAGCAGATACGATCTTTGCGTAGTCGTTGCAGTAACGCACGGGTCCTTCGATCCCGTTGAAGGGAAGTCTCTTCTGTTCGAGTTCTTCAAGCCGTTCGAGTCTTCCGTCAAGGTACATTTTCAGTTCCGCGACAGCCGAATCTATTCTCGAAGTCAGAGAGCCGAAACGCATATCCATTATTTCCCATCCGATCGGCTTGTAAAGCGAGAACCAAAGCTCGAACGCGGAAGCTCTCAGCGCTTTGACTCTTTTGTTAAGCTCGGGAAGGAGCTTTTCGGCGTATAGAGCAAGCGTATCTTTATCGCCTTTCTTATACGCGTCGCAAAGCCGCAGTCCCGCCTCGCTCTTTATCTCGAGGACTTTCGCCGCTTTTTCGTAATAGTCGAAAGCTTTGTTGAACTGACCGTTCCGTTCCTTTGCTTTTTTCATCTTCTTCGCAAGGTCCGCGTAATGCTCCCCGAGGTAAAACCCCTTGAGGTTGCCGTCGATAAGTCCGAGCATTATATCCTGCCACATTAACTGCTTCGACGCGTTGTAATAAGCGGTATATCCCGTACTCTCCGTGTATGCGTTTTTGTCGAAAAGCTCGAGCGCTTCAAAGTCCTCGACGCGCCCTCCCGTGACAGCCTTGAAGTTCTTTTTGAATTTCTCATAGTCGAATTTATCTCCGTACGCGTATTCCGCGTAGAGCTGACAGCCTATAAGGTTGACATTCTGCGCCGCTTCGGTCCCGTGGTCGCCCCAGGTGGTCAGCATAACGTCTCTTATACCGCGTTTTTTGCAGGCGTTGAGCGCCGCTTCTGTCGTCGCAAGCGTTTTTGACCATCCGAGGGAATAGCCGAGCCAAGACCAGATGCCGCCGAAGAACGTGACCTTGTCGCTCATACGTTTGTGTTGTATCAGCATTTTTTCGACTTCTTCGGTCTTTTCACACGAATAGTTCCACAGGATGAGATCAATGTTGTCGGGAACGGTCTTGATCACTTCATCCGGAACCGTCGCGTTCGGGGACCAGTATTTTTTCGTGAAACACTTGTAGAACATATCCGAGAACATCATCGGTTCGAGTCCGTGTCTGTCAAGTATCTCCTTCACGCGTTTGAGATGCTTGCGCATTATCGTCGTCTTATCTTCGTATCCGAACTCGGTGAGATATTTTCCCGTGCCGAGATACATCGCCTCGTCCATGCAGATATTTATCTTTTTTGTACGGAAAGGCTTTGACGCTGCGACGATCAGATCCTCGATGAATTTGTAGGTTTCATCTTTGCCGACGAGAAGGCAGGCATAGTAATCGCGTATGTTGTCGAACACCTTCCAGCGCATCGGGTCGTAAAGATGTGCGAGCGTCTGGCAGCAGGGGATCATCTCGATACCGAACTTGTACGCGAAGTCGTCAAGCTCCTTCAGTTCTTTTTGGGTATATTTCGGACGGAAATAGCCGAAATACGGCTGTTCCTTGACTTCAAACGTATCTTCGCAGTAGAGCATCAGCGTATTGAGTCCCATCAGCGCGAGCATTTCAATAATCTTTTTGAGAGTATCTTTTGTGAAGGCGCAGTTGCCCTGAGAAACGTCGAACATCGGACCGACGGAATCGAAGTTGATCTTTTCTTCAATTTCAAACTCGGTTTTACCTTCTTTCAGATAACGGCAAATGAGACCGTACCCTCTGTTCAGCGCCGCCTGATGCGGAAATCCGATCGCTCCCTTTCCGTTTTTCAAAGAAACGCGAAGGACGTTTTCTTCGGTCTTTTCAGCTTTGAATTCGATCCCTTCGTCCGAAAGATCTATCCCGGTGATCCCGGATAGGATCTCGAGCGCTTCTTTTTCTTTTTTAGTCAATTCTTTTATCCTGATCTCCATATTTGTAACTCCTTATGAACAGAGCCGCAGAGCGGGTGCTGTGCGGCTTTGACGTTATTCTTATGCCATCGGCGCGATACGTGAAGGCGAAACGATGATACCGTATCCGTTTGCGTACCGGATCGGACCTTTGATTCCGTGCCAGTAAAGTCTTTCCTGCTCGAGCTCTTCGATGCGCTCAAAGCGCCCGGCAAGATATTCTTTGAGTTCGTATATTGCGCTGTCGATCCTCGACAAAAGGGAACCGTAACGCATATCGAGAATATCCCATCCGAGAGGCTTGTAGATCTCAAACCAGTTTTCCATATTCGACTTACGCAGCGCGACGACCTTTTCTCTCAGAAGCGGAAGCTCGCTTTCGGCAAAGTTGCGGAGAGCGTCTTTATCGCCGGCTTTGTATGCGGCGGTAAGGCGCAGACCCATCTGGCTTTTCATTGAAAGCACGTCGGCGGCGTGGTATTCAAAATCGAACATACGGTCGAACTGACCGTTGCGTCCGACGCAATCTTTCAACTCCGACGCGAGTTTTTTATAATGCGCGTCAAGCTCGAAGCCTTCTATATTTTTGTCGCAGAGTCCGGTAAGGATGTCCTGCCACATGAGATATTTGGAGCTGTTATATCTCGACGGATCGACGAGTCCCTCGGTAACGGGGTTTCTGTCCATACGTTCGAGCTTTTCAAAGTCTTCTACGTTTCCGCCGGTGATGAATTTGAAGCGTCTTTCAAATTTCTCGTAGTCGATCTTTTCCGCATATCCGTGTTCGGCGAACAGGGAACACCCGATAAGAGTGGTGTTCATAAGGCACTCGGTGCCGTTGTCGCCCCAGGTACTCATGATTATCGTGTCTATGCCTTTTTTCTTGCAGGCGTTGAGCGCGAGTTCTGTTGTGATCCTCGTTTTGTTCCATGCGAGAGAGTAGCCGACCCACGTCCAGATGCCGCCTACGAAACCGATGTTGTCTGTAAGGTTCTTATGAGACGCGATCATCCCCTCGTATTCTTCCTGTCTCAGCTTGTAGTAGTCCCAGTAAAGGAGCTTCATTCCCGCGGGAACGCTGTCTTTGACCTCTTGCGGAAACTCGCAGTTAGGCTGATAATACTTCTTTGTGCCGTGCGAACGGAAGAACATATCCGAGAACATCATCGGCTCGAGTCCGTGTCTGTCAAGTATCTCCTTGACTCTCGCAAGGTGTTTCTTCATTATAGAGGCGGGGTCTTCATATCCGAATTCGTCGATATATTTACCGCGTCCGAGCTTCCAAGCCTCGTCCATGCAGATATTGATCTTTTTGGTTCTGAACGGACGGCTTGCCGCTACGATAAGGTCTTCGATGAATTTATAGGTTTCTTCCTTACCGACAAGAACGCACTCGTCGTAGTCCTTGATGTTATTGAATATGCGCCATCTCAAAGTGTCGGGCATATGAGCGAGCGTCTGACAGCAGGGGATCATCTCGATACCGAGCGTGTATGCGTATTCGTCAAGCTCGCGCATATCTTTTTCGGAATATTTTGCCCTCATATAGCCGAAATAAGGCTGTTCCTTGACTTCAAAGCTGTCCTCGCAGTAGATCATCAGCATCGAAAGTCCCATAAGAGCCATTTGACGGATAACGCTTTTGAGTGTCTTGACGTTGAAACAGGAGTTTCCCTGAGAAACGTCGAACATAGGTCCGTTGAGCTTGAACTGAGGCTTTTCATCGATCTCGAATGCGGCTTTTCCGGCGGTCAGTTCTTCGATCAGGAGACCGAAAGCGCGGAAAAAGTGACATCTTTCGGAATATGTGATCTTTCCTTTTCCGTCAGCGAAAGAAACAAGAAGGTCGGATCCGTCTTTCTGTTCGGCTTCGACTTCATATCCACGGTCTGAAAGCTCGACTCCGAGCATCGGAACAAGCTCCCGAAGACCGGGAAGAACGTCTGACGTATTTCCGGTTAGTTTGATGTTCATAACTGGTAACTCCTTTATAATTATATCGTTTTCAGTTTATCATATTAAAATTAAAAAAACAATACGCTTTACTAAAAAAAACAAAAAAAGAACACGTTATGATAAAATAATTAAAAAATCTTAAAAAATATTAAAAAAGCCTATACAAAAAAGGAAAAGGTTATGTTATAATAGATGCGTAGACGGAGCCTTTCCGTTTTCTGAAATTTAATATTGCGGGGGAAGTTATGAAAGACACAACTTTTGGGGAACTTTGCGTCATCAGCATGCGCGGCGGCGAGGAATTTGCCGGTACCGTCGACGGTTATCTCAAGGAGTGGAGAAACACCGAGGATTCGTTCGTAGTCCAGGCGGATTGTCCGAGGTTCGGAACGGGCGAAGCTAAATGCGTGCTTTCTCACACCATGCGCGGCTGTGACGTATTTATTATTTCCGACGTTTTCAATTACGGAGTAACTTATCAGATGTACGGTATGACCGTGCCGATGAGTCCCGACGACCATTTCCAGGATATAAAGAGGGTCATCGGAGCCATCACAGGCAAGGCTCGCCGTATTTCCGTTATTATCCCGATGCTCTACGAAGGCAGACAGCACCGCCGTTCTACAAGAGAATCTCTCGACTGCGCGGTCGCTCTCCAGGAGCTTGTCAACATGGGAGTCTCCAACATCATCACCTTCGACGCCCACGACGCGAGAGTTCAGAACGCCATTCCGAACAGCG
>CACZZA010000155.1 GCA_902785485.1 uncultured Ruminococcus sp.
AAATATCCCCGCTCTTTTGTGAGAGAAAGGGATATTTCGTATTAAGGAGAGAACCGTGAACCGACGTTTTTTCAGTCGTAATAAAACTCCAATTCATTTTGAACGAAGTATGCTTGAACGAAGTCTGCGAACAGCGGAACGTCGTTCGCGCTTATCCTGTAGTAATCCTCCCAAAGTCCTTTTTCGGTGAACGTCACGTACAGTTCGCCTGAATTACCGAAAACAACGTTGCAGTATTCGGTCCCCAGCAGCATTTTGTCAGTGCAGGAGTATATGACCGTACTCATACCGAAATCCGGCGCGGTCTCGAGTTTCTCGGCGCGCCCGAGCGCGTCCTTGACTTTATCCCCGAGAGGAACGGGCTCGGACTTTTCTCCGTAGCCTTTGATATAACAAAGTCCGGTGCGGTTGGATTCCTTCAGTTCTTCTTCGTATTTTTCAAGCGTCTTTTCGCTGACGTAAAACGCGTTTCCCACGAGGATCACGTCTCCGTCGAGCGAGATGTCGAACCTTCTTCCGTAAGAGTCAGCAAGGAGCAGCGGAACGTCCTTTTCGATGACTCTGCCTTCAAAGCTGTCTCCGTTGAACGTTTCTCTGAAAGGACGCAGATACGTCAGATTTCCCGCGAAGTTGTTCGCTAGTTTGACGTTTACGCCGTTGTCGAACGTTATTGCGTTTCCGTCTTCCGACCAGTACGCCGTCTGCGCCCTTTTGTCGTCGATATACAGGCACGAACAGAAGAGCGGCAGCGAAAGACAGAGCAGCAGGATCAAAGCCGATATTCTTATAATATTCTTTTTCATTTTCGCCCCTCCCTTACTCAAGGTTGAGTTTTTTGCTCAGCATCCTGTTCGCGATCGCGAAATACAGCAGGCTGAACAAAACGTATATGACCGTGAAACCGATCAGGAACGTGTGGATCGTGAAGACCGGATGACGGTCGAGGTAGTAACCGATAGAGCGGAACAGCTCGGTCTGAGCGAATACCGTGAACATTATCACAAGGAACGTTCCGAATATCTGTCTGATGAAGTAATAAGCGAAGTACACTCCCACTCCCGCGAGAGCACGGTTTTTCTTCGCCCTCTGACCGATCGAAAGGCAGGCGTACCAGAGAAGATAAGTATTGACGGTGTACACGCATAGCAGCAATATCCCTTCGACGATCCAGAACGCGAAGTTCGTCCCTCCTACCAAAGAAACGAGCTTGCCGATGAGATAATTCCCCGCCTTGACGGATTCAAAGAGGAGTTCTCCCATCGAGGCGAGAGAGACGGAAAGGAGGATCACAAGGCAGGTCAGCGCCGTATAAAGCAGGCTGACGACCGTCTTTGACAGTATGTGCTGAGCGGGCGTCACCGGGAGAGTCATACTGAGATAACCCTCGTTGGTGAACAGATTCTTGTAAAACCTCGATACGCCCGTGAAAAACGCCATGAACAGCGCCGCCAAAATCGCTATGACGAACGCCCCGACCGCCGAAAATTGCGCTATTTCATAAGCCGTGGTGCGGCTCTCGAAAAACTGGATGAAGCGGCAGAACAGTCCGAGCGCCACGACGATGATCTCCGCCGGAAGCATCGTGCGGGCAAAAGCGCGGATGTCGTGCCTGATGAGTTTCTTTACCATCTGAATACCTCCCTGAACAGAGCGTCTACGCTCTTTCCGCTTTCCTGCCTTATCTCGTCGACCGTCTTGTGGAGTACGATATTCCCGTTGTTGATGAAGATTACGTCGTCAAGCACCTGCTCAACGTCCGAGATAAGGTGAGTCGATATGAGGACCGACGCCTCGGGGTCGTAGTTATTGATTATAGTCGAAATGACGTAGTCGCGCGTCGCGGGGTCGACTCCGGCTATCGGCTCGTCGAGAACGTACAGCCGCGCTTTGCGGCTCATAACGAGGATAAGGCAGACCTTCTCCTTGTTGCCCTTTGACAGAGTCTTCAGCTTTACCGACGGAGAGATGCCGAGTCGCGAAAGCATCTCGAAGCACAGCTCCCGGCGGAAATCCGCGTAAAAGTCGGTGTACAGATCGACTATCTGTTCGACGGTCATCCAAGAATTGAGAAAGTTGTTGTCCGGAAGATACGCGACGATCTTTTTGCTTTCGACTCCGGGACGCGTACCGTTTATGAAGATCTCTCCCGAAGTCGGGGTAAGCAGTCCGTTGATCAGCTTTATCAGCGTGGTCTTGCCGGAGCCGTTGGGTCCGAGCAGTCCGATTATCTTGCCGCTCTCGACCGAAAGATCGATATTGTTCAGCGCGATGAGTCCGTTGTAGGATTTCGTAAGATGCTCACATCTGATGAGTTCACTCACGCTTTCCACCTCCCGATGTAGTTTTTTGTCGCTTCAAGGTCGTATCCGAGCGCTTCCATCGCCTTGAAATATTGGTCTGTTTTGAAAAAAATGAGATCCTCCACGGCTCTTTTCGCAGCCGTGAAATCCGCCCCGACGTACCAGCCGCTGCCGCGCACCGAATAGATCATTCCCTGCCGTTCAAGTTCTTCAAACGCTTTTTGCACGGTGTTCGGATTGATCCCCGCGCCGACGGCGACTTCTCGCACAGACATCAGCTTTTCGTCCGGGGCAAAATCGCCCTTGGCGATGCGTACGGACATCTGTTCGCAGATCTGCGGCACGATAGGACGGTCTTTGTCGAGTTTCCAGTCCATAGCTTTCCTCCTTTTCGGAATTGTACTACTGTACTATTGAGATAATACACCTTTTCCGCGCTTTTGTCAATACCTTTTTGAAATATTTTTCAAAACTTGCTTTCATGAGACGTTTTTGTCCCATCTCTTGAGATATGATGAAACCGTGAAAAGAGAGCGATATTATTATATGGAGGAAAAAGATGAACGCAAGTCCGGTAAAAAAAGACCTCGTGCTCTATATTCTCGACGTACTTAAAAAATACTCCGACGAGTCTCACAGGCTCAGCCAGAAGGATATTTGCGATATTCTGAAAAAAGAATACGGAGTTTACGCGGAGCGAAAGTCGATAAGGCGCAACGTGATCGAGCTTATGGATTTCGGCTACGAGATCGAATACACGTCCTGCCCGCGCGGAACGGCAAACGGGGAAGAAAGCGAGATATGGAGCGACTTTTACCTCGTCCGCGATTTTGACGACAGCGAACTGAGACTGTTGATCGACAGTGTGATCTTTTCGCGTCATATCCCCGCAAAGCAAAGACTTGAACTGACCGAGAAGCTCGCGGGGTTATCGAGCATATACTTTTCTCCGAGAATAAAGCATATCAAGAAGGCGCTTGAAGGCGCAGACGACCTCAAAAGCCAGCTTTTTTACACCGTCGACGTCATCGACGAGGCGATAAGCGAAGGTCGTCAGGTGGAATTTTTGTACAACGAATACGGGCTCGACAAAAAGGCGCGTCCGCGTAAAAACGAGGACGGAGAAGTCAGAAAATACGTTATCAACCCGTATCAGATCGCCGCGGCGAACGGAAGATACTACCTTATATGCAACAACGACAAATACGACACTCTGTCGAACTACCGGCTTGACAGGATAAGCAACGCGAGAGCGCTCGACACTCCGATAAAAGACATAAAAACGCTCAAAGGGTGCGAGAACGGCTTCGAGCTGCCGCGCCACATGGCGGAGCATATCTATATGTTTCAGGGGGAAAGCGTACACGTCCGCTTCAGAGTCAGAAAAAGTATGATAAGCGAGGTGATGGACTGGTTCGGCGACGAAGTCGAGCTGAAGGACGACGGAGAGGAATACGGCCCCGTGCTTGGCGGCGGAAAGATAGCCGTTACCTTTGCCGAGAACGGAGATACCTCAAAGTATCCCGATACCACCTTCCTCAACCTCTCCATCGATGCCATAACCGCTCTGGGCTGGAAGCCCGAGGGTGACCTTGCAGACATTTACAGACGCATGATGGAAGTCATGGAAGCGGGGAGATAAAAATGAACCATATTTTTTATATAATGGGTAAAAGCTCATCGGGCAAGGATACCATTTATAAGAAGCTGCTGGAAAGCGATGCTTTGCTGCCCCTTGTCCTCTATACCACCCGTCCCATGCGCGAGAACGAGCAGGAGGGCAGGGAGTACCACTTCACCGACAGGAAGGGCTTTGAGGAAAAGCTCGCCTCGGGAACTGTCATAGAGGAAAGGACATATGATACGGTCTACGGTGACTGGACGTACTTTACATGCAGCGACAATATCGACCTCGAAAAAGGAAACTATCTTGGCATAGGAACTCTTGAGTCCTTTGTGAAGATAAATGCATTCTTCGGAAGCGAAAGAGTGATCCCCGTTTATATCGAGGTGGACGACGGTATCAGGCTCATCAGAGCTGTTGAGCGCGAGATGCGCGAGGAAAAGCCCAAGTACACCGAGCTCTGCCGCAGATTTATTGCCGACAGCGAGGATTTCTCGGAGGAGAAGCTGAAGGAGGCAGGCATCGAACGCAGGTTCAGCAACAGCGGCACCTTTGAGGAATGCTTCTCTCAGGTGGAAGAATATATAAGATCAATATTATAATAATACAATATACGAGGTG
>CACZZA010000156.1 GCA_902785485.1 uncultured Ruminococcus sp.
CATGTCGAACAGCTTCAAAAACGGTATCTTCTTGACCTTCGCGACGATAAATCCGGCGAGTCCTCCGGCGATGATACCTCCGTAGATCGCGAGTCCTCCGTTCCATATCGCTATCATTTCGCCGAAAGAGTGATAGTCTTCGAGTTTGGTCAGTACGTAATACAGGCGCGCGCCTACGACACCGAACACTATGACGAATATCGCAAGATCAAGCACGTCGTCCTGTTTTATCTTTTCAAATTTGCTCCGGTACAGCGAGTAGCAAAAAGCCGTGATGATGCCGAGCGTGACGATGATGCCGTACCAGGCGATATTGCGTCCGAAAAGCGAGAACGCGACGGAAGACACTTTGAATTCGCCTATCCCGAGTCCGGGAAAACTTAAAATATGTTCCATATTCATTAACTTCCTGTTTTCAGATTTTTACCATTATAGACGATAATGTACGTTTTTTCAAGTACAAAAGCGTTTTTTATTCCATTCCTATCTTATCGGTCGAAGGAACGTGTCCGAGGAGCCGTGTGTAAGCGCGGTAGAACGACGAATAATCGCCGAAGCCTGCCTCTGTCGCCGCGCGCGAGGCGGAATATCCCTGCATTATCAGCTGCTGAGCCTGCGTTATACGCTTGTAGTTGACGTATTTGCCGACGGTCGTACCGGTCGCTTTCTTGAAAACCTTGTTCATGTGGTGCTTCGATATGTAGAACTTTTTTGCGAGCATATCGAGGCTTATCGGCGAACTGATATTCTCGTTGAGGTATTTTATCACCTCTGAAATAGCGGAATTGACGTTCCCCTTCGGGGTCGTGTCGTCGATGGTCCGGCACATATAAGCCACCTTCACAAGCAGCTCCTGCACCGCGGCTGATACCGCCACGTCCTGCATATCCGACGGCATATTCTTGCACGCATATATATTATTGAAGCTCTCGCGCAGACCGAAAGGCTGTACGTTCTCGTAATAATTCTTCGACGTTCCGTAAGGAGAAAGCAGTATTTTTCTCGTCTCCGCCGGAAGGATCTCCGCAGGAAAATGGAGCACGTAGCGCTTGTACGGCTCGTCGGAGTTGACCCTGACCCCGTGGAAGACGTTCGGTCCCATTATCAGCACGCTGAAGGGCTTCGGCTTATACGCCTTGCCTTCGATGAGGTAGCTGATGTCCCCGTCCTCGAAATAGATAAGCTCATACTGACTGTGACAGTGGAGATCATAGTCGCGCGTAGCCTCGGCGCCGACAGTATGGTGCATAAAAATATTTTTTGTCTTGAATTCTTCTTTTTTTATCATATTTCCATCCTCATTTCCACTACGTTTATCATTATACACGCTTTTCGCTATTTTTGCAATACTAAAATGAACATTTGCAATTGTTTTATCATGCGACGTGTGCTAAAATCATAATGAATTAAAATAAATATTTTGAAAAGAGGTATCTTTATGATTCTCGGAGCTCAGCTTTACACACTCAGAGAGCAACTCAAAACAGAAGAGGACATCAGGTCCAGCCTAAAGAAAGTGGCTGAAATAGGCTACACTACCGTTCAGGCGTCGGGCGTAGGTCCCATAGATCCGCATATCCTGAAAGAGATCTGCGATGAGAACGGTCTTCGGATCATCGTCACTCATTCTTCCCCCGACCGCATTCTCAACGACACCGAACAGCTCATCCGTGACCACGACGTATATGATTGCAAATATATCGGTATCGGCAGTATGCCGCTCAAATACCGCACTCCCGAGGGTTACGAGCAGTTCAAGAAGGACTACCGTGAACCTATTGCAAAAATAAAAAAAAAAAAAAAAAAGTTTATGTATCATCATCATTCGTTCGAGTTCTTCCGTATGCCCGACGGACGCACTCTGTTCGAGCATCTGCTCGAGGACTTCCCCGCAGACCAGATGTCGATAATCGTCGACACCTACTGGCTCCAGTTCGCGGGACGCGACGTCTGCGCGACGATCGAGTCTCTCAAAGGCAGGCTCGAGTGCGTACACCTTAAAGATATGTGCATCCCGAACATGGAAAATCTCCAGACGTTCGCTCCGGTCGGCGAAGGTAATATGAACTTCCCGCCCATACTCGCCACGTTCGAAAAATGCGGCGCGAAATATATGTTCGTCGAGCAGGACAAGTGCGTCGGCAGTCCTTTCGACTGCCTGAAACGCAGCTTTGAAAACGTTCGCAAAATGGGTTACTGATCCAAACAGAAAGGCGGAAAAGCAAAATGGCAGATACTATCAAACTCGGTATAATCGGCGTAGGCAACATGGGCACGTCCCACGTTAAGAACGTAGTTGAAAAGAAACTCGTCGAGGGCGTAACCATCACAGCCATCGCCGACAGAGACGAAGCCAGAAGAAAATGGGCGAAGGAGACCGTCCCGACGGCGGAAATATTCTGCGAGGGCGACGAGCTGATTGAAAAAGCGGACGTCGATTCCGTTCTTATCGCGGTCCCCCATTATCAGCACCCGATCCTCGCTATGAAAGCGATGAAAAAGGGACTCAACGTCATGTGCGAGAAGCCGGCGGGCGTCTTCACGAAGAACGTTCGCGAGATGAACAAGGTCGCGGACGAGACCGGCGTCGTGTTCGGTATGATGTTCAATCAGCGCACAAACTGCACGTACAGAAAGATAAAGGAAATGATAGAGTCCGGAGAACTCGGCGAGATCCGCCGCGTGAACTGGATCATCACCAACTGGTTCCGTACTCAGTTCTACTATGACTCCGGCGCTTGGAGAGCGACCTGGTCCGGCGAAGGCGGCGGCGTTCTGCTCAATCAGTGCCCGCACAATCTCGACCTGCTCCAGTGGCTCTGCGGTATGCCCTCCAAAGTCCGCGCGTTCTGTCATATCGGCAAGTGGCACGATATCGAGGTCGAGGACGACGTCACGGCGTACCTCGAGTTCCCGAACGGCGCGACCGGCGTGTTCGTCACCTCCACCGGCGACGCCCCCGGAACGAACCGTCTTGAGATCACCTGCGACAAGGGCACCGTCATCACAGACGGAAAAGAGATAGAATACAGAAAGCTCAAAGTTCCGTCCGACGAGTTCTGCAAGACCGCGAAGGCAGCGTTTGCAAAGGTCGAATACGACGTCGTCCCCGTCGAGACCGACGGAAAGAACGGCGCGCATTCCGAAGTCCTTACGAAGTTTGCGGGGCGCATCCTCAACGGCACTCCCCTTGTGGCGGACGGTCGCGAAGGTATCAACGGACTGACTCTGTCGAACGCGATGCACCTTTCCTCCTGGCTCGACAAGACGGTCGAGATCCCGTTTGACGAGGATCTGTTCTACGAGGAGCTTCAGAAGAGAGTCAAAACGAGCAAAGCCAAAGAAAACGTACAGTCTGTCGTTTCCGATACGTCGGGAAGCTACAACGGCAAGGGTTAAAAACAACGGAGATACACTATGTTCAGATCGGTCCTGGCAGGCTGCGGCGCCATTTCGCAAAAACACATCGACGCGCTCCTTGATTTGAAGGACGTAACAGAGATCGCCGCATTCTGCGATACTGATATAAAAAAAGCCGAAGCGAAGGCGGCTCTCGCCGGAGGACGCGTCTATTCCGACTTTGACGAGATGCTGGATAAGGAGAAGATCGACGTACTCCACATCTGTACGCCGCATTATCTCCACGTTCCGATGGCGAAAAAAGCGCTCGAACGCGGGATCGCCGTCGTCTGCGAAAAACCTGCAGCCATCAGCCGCGAGCAGTTCGCCGAGCTGAAAAAAGCGTCGGAAAACGCTCCTCTCGGCATTTGTTTTCAAAACCGCTACAACGAATCGGTAGTCAGGGCGAAAGCTCTGCTCGAAAGCGGAGAATACGGCAAAGTCAAAGGCGCGCGCGGGATCGTCACATGGTCTCGCGGCGGAGATTACTACACGAAAAGTCCGTGGCGCGGCAAAAAGGTCCTTGAGGGCGGCGGAGTGCTGATGAATCAGTCCATCCACACCCTCGACCTTATGACGTATCTGCTCGGCAGACCCGTAAAGGTCTCCGCTCACACCGCGAACGAACACCTCAAAAAAGTCATTGACGAAGAAGACACCGTTTTCGCGTACATGACTTTCAGCGACTTTACGGCGATATTCTTCGCAACGAGCGCGAACCCCGTGGATTCTCCTATCATTCTTGAAATATACTGTGAGAACGCGACTCTGCGTATTGAAGGAAATACCCTTCGCGTCAAGACCGCGGACGGGGCGACGTTCGACGACTTCACCGTCAAAGCGAAAAACGGCAAGAGCGTCTGGGGTACGAGCCACGAAAAACTGATACGGGAGTTCTACTCGTGCCTTTCGTCGGGCAAACGTTTCCCCGTCGGGATAGATTCCGTAACAGACAGTTTTGACGCGCTTATGGCGATCTACGACTCGGCGGAACGGCTTGACGAGACCGCGCTCTGATAATAAACGGAGGAAAAAATGAAAGAATTTTTCGGTCCCGATATTTTTCTCGACAACGAGACCTCAAAAGTATTGTATAACGAA
>CACZZA010000157.1:0-4452 GCA_902785485.1 uncultured Ruminococcus sp.
CGAGCCGTTTTTCTATGACTCGCCCCTCTATTTTGCCCTTTCTTTGCGCACTTTCTTTCGGCAACCGAAAGAAAGTGCGAGAACGAACGTCCTTCGCAAATCTAACCTTTCCGTTCCACTACGTCATGGAATAACGCGTCCGCACCGTTTTTCTATGACTCGCCCTCTAAATTCTTGTTTATCTTTCTTCCCCTTAGAAAGGTTTGAAGAGAGCGCGAGAGGGACTTTCCTTAAAAGTCCCTCTCGCAATTTATTGTTTTTCTTTTTTATTCTTCTGTTGCGGCTCCGAGTTTGAACGTCATTCTGACGGGGTTATGGTCGGAGTAGGCGAAGGCGGTATCGATGACCTCGCTCGACGTGACGGTGACGTTCGGGGAGACTAAAAATCCGTCTATCGTCAGAACGAGCTGACCGTCGTGATAAGCGGAGTCGGCGTTGCGGCAGCTCGGCACCGGGTTTGTTTTATCGAGCGGAGCGACAAGGACGGCGGGATACTTTTCGATCAAACCTTCGGGAATGGGCTGCGCCCAAGTGAAATCTTTATCTGCTTTGCCGAACCAGGCGGACGAGTCGCCGAGGATATCCTTGTTGAAATCGCCGCCGGCTATGCAGTAGTTGCCATTTTTGAACTCGCTCTCCATATCCTTCAGTATTATTTCGAGCTGTTCTGTCGCGATCTTGCCGTCCGACGTGTAGGCGGATAGATGGAAGTTATAAAGAACGAGTTCGTGTCCGTCGCCTGTTCTGACTCTGCTCTTTGAATAGCATCTGTCGAGATCGAGGAGCTTGGTAAATCCGGATTCTATCGGAAGCTCGACTCGCTCGGATGTAGTGATACGGCTCTTTGAAAACGTCAATATTCCCGAGTCGGACGCGCCGTGCGGCTCGAGGATAGGATAGAACAGGTACGGGGAATCGTAGTTCTGCGCGAATACGCGGGAATAGTTTTTCAGTACCGACGAGAAATAGGGTCTTTCGTCAACTCCGTAGGAGCGGGTCGAGCCGATGTCGACCTCCTGGATGAACGCAAAGTCGGAGTTCTGCTTTTCGACGAGAGAAGAAATGTTGTTGAGATTTTTTTCGAGGCGTTCCTTCGACCACGCGCGGGATTCCTTGCCTCCGTCCATGAAGAAGCCGTAGTCGCTCTCATAGGCGCCGAAGCCTATATTATATGAAAGGAAGGAATACTCCTTTCCGACCTCGACCGACTCGGACGCGGGCTGTCCCTCCGGGGTGAGGGGCATATCTCCGATGCGGTGGAAACTGATGAATACGTACGCGACGTAGACGATGACCGCTAATAGAACGGTGCAGACGATGAGCGAGAGTATCTTGAAAAACTTTTTCATGGTGACTTTCTCTCCTTTTTCTCTTTATGATATAAGTATAACATGGTTCCATGCGTTTTGCAAGAAAATATTTTTTGAGGGAAGGGGAACTTTTTCGTACCGCGTTCGTCTGTATATGCGAAAAGAAAACCGGAGCGGGGGAGAAAACTTTGAAAAACAAAGCGATCTTTATTATTTTTCTTATCCTTTCGGCGGCTCTCGTATTTGCTTCCTGCTCGGACGGAGCAAAAACGGACGGAGCGGCGGAAAAAGAAAGCGCGACGGAGCCGGTCGAAACGGAAGAGCCGTTTTTCACTATTCCGGACGGGACCGAACTCGAGTTTTGGCTGACCGAGGACGTCGGAAAGGTCGATTTTTCGGGATACGACGAGGTAAGCGGGTGGTTCGGCGCTCACGAATACCTCGGCAATGGCTATAAATGCGTGAAAGACGAAGACGGCAACAACGACAGACCCGACGTTTACGTTTCGTACCTCGTCACCGCATATCCGGACTACGCAGACGGCGGGCGTTTCGTCACGAGCATAACCGTAGCCGATCCGAACGTCAGGTTCTGCGGGCTGACGACCGGAAGCTCGCTTGACGAATTTGCGGAAAAACTCGGCGGATACGGCTTTGAATGTGAAAAAACGAAGTATATGATCTCGGAAAGCGAAGAAGGCGGGATGCTTATCGCGAGAAAAGGAAAAATAACTTTGCAATTCAGACCCGGGGAAAGCGTTTTCGTCCGAGTCAACGTCGAAAACCGCAATGGGATAGTTTTCTGAAACAACGAAAAGGAGTACACGTTATGAAAAAGACTGTATTATCATTAAGAATTTCGGCGGCGGCGCTCTGCCTCTGCCTGATCCTGGGACTTTTCGCCGCGTGCGGAAGGGCGACGGTCGATCCGTCGAAGGAGCTGACAAAGGGAGTCCAGGCGACTTCCGTACTTGCGAGGAAGACAGACGCGACGTTCACCGAAACACAGGCGCGTTTCTGCGTAGAGCTTTTCAAGGCGGCGGCGTCCGAGAAGGGAGAGAATATCCTCCTTTCACCGTTTTCGGTCAGCCTCGCTCTGGCGATGACTCTCAACGGCGCGGAGGGAAACACCAAAACGCAGATGGAAAACATCCTCTGCGGAGGCTTTGACCGAGCGGCGCTGAACGAATATCTTCATACTTATACGGCGGGACTCCCGAACGGCGAGAAAGCGCGGCTCGTCCCGGCAAACTCGGTCTGGTTCTGCGACGACGGGCGTATCGAAGTCAAAAAGGAGTTTTTGCAGACCGTGAAGGACTACTATTCGTCCGAGGTGTTCAAGGAAAAGTTTGACGACCTGATCGACGACAAGATCAACTCTTGGGTAGACGAAAAGACCGAGGGAATGATCAAAAAACTGCTCGAAGAGGTCGACCCCGATACCGTGATGTTTTTAGTCAACGCGCTGACGTTCGACGCGGAGTGGGCGGAGATATACGACGAATACGCGACGCGCGAGGGACTCGATTTCACGAACGCGGACGGCAAGGTCGTGAAGGCGGACTTTATGTATTCGGGCGAAGACGTGTATATCACGGACGGCACAGCCGAAGGCTTCATCAAGCCATACAAGGGCGGACGCTTCGCGTTCGCGGCGCTGCTCCCGAAGGAGGGAATTGCGATAGACGAGTATATCAAGGGTCTTACCGCGGAGGGACTCGTCAGCACGCTTGAAAACAAAAAAACCGCTATCGTTACCGCGGCGATCCCCAAGTTCAAAAGCGAGTACGATATTTCGCTCGTCGAAACGCTTGAAAAGCTCGGTATGACCGACGCTTTTGACGGTATGACAGCCGACTTTACCTCTATGGCTGACCCCGCCGTCGGGCAGCTTTATATAAGCGACGTGATACACAAGACCTTCATCGAGGTCGATGAGCGCGGAACAAAGGCGGGCGCCGCGACCGCGGTCGCTATGAACGCCGAAGGCGCGATGGTCGGAGAGATCCACAATATCACGCTCGACCGCCCGTTCGTCTATATGATAGTCGACACGGAAAACAATATCCCGATCTTCATCGGGGCTTTGACGAATATAGGGTAATAAAAAGCAAGGACCGCCGGGAGACAGTCCTTGCTTTTTTCGACAAACCGTGATCTTGCTACGGGGACTTTTCTTCAAAAGGTCCCCGTCTTTTTATTATTCCGTTTTTTCGTAGACGATGTTGCCGTCCACGGCTTTTGCGGTGACTTTGTCGCCCGCTTTGATCCTGCCCTCGAGCATTTCCATCGAGAGAGAGTCTTCGATCCTGCGCTGGATGTCGCGGCGCAAGGGTCTTGCTCCGTAGACGGGATCGAAGCCTTCTTTCGCGACGAGAGCGGCGACGGAGTCGTCGAACGTGACGTCGATGCCGGAGTTTTTGACTCTGGACGCGACCTCTTTCAGCATTATCGACGCGATCCTGCGGATGTTCTCGTCGGTGAGGCGGTTGAACACGACAATCTCGTCGATACGGTTGATGAACTCGGGACGGAACGCCGCCTTGACGTATTCCATGACCGTGTCGCGGACGGAGGCCTTCTCTTTTTCGCCGTCGTCCGATCCGGAAAATCCGAGCGACGATTTCTTGGAATCGAGCGCCTGCGCTCCGAGGTTGGACGTCATTATGATAACGCTGTTCTTGAAGTCGACTTTACGTCCCTGACTGTCGGTCAGGACGCCGTCGTCGAGGATCTGGAGCAGGATGTTGAACACGTCGGGATGCGCCTTTTCGATCTCATCGAACAGGACTACCGAATAGGGCTTGCGACGTATCTTCTCGGTCAGCTGACCGCCTTCCTCGTAGCCGACGTATCCGGGAGGCGAGCCGATGAGCTTGGACACGCTGTGTTTTTCCATATATTCGGACATATCGATACGGATCATCGCGTTCTCGTCGCCGAACAGCACGTCAGCTAAGGCTTTCGTCAGTTCGGTCTTGCCGACGCCGGTGGGTCCGAGGAACAGGAAGCTGCCCATAGGTCTCTTCGGGTCCTTGAGTCCCATCCTGCCGCGGCGGATCGCGCGGGACACGACGTCGACCGCCTCGTCCTGACCGATGATACGCTCTTTGAGGATGGAGTCGAGCTTAGCGAGGCGCGC
>CACZZA010000157.1:4464-8590 GCA_902785485.1 uncultured Ruminococcus sp.
CCGCCTCGTCCTGACCGATGATGCGTTCCTTGAGGATGGAGTCGAGCTTTGCGAGGCGCGCGCCCTCTTCGTCGGCGAGCTTCTTGACCGGGATGCCGGTCCACGCGGTCACGATGTCCGCGATCTCTTCCGCGCCTATCGAGAGTCCTTCGCCGCGCGACTTCTGCCATTCGCTCTTTGCCGCGTCGTATTTTTCTTTAAGGGCGTTGCCCTCGTCGCGGAGCTTGGCGGCTTTCTCGAAGTCCTGAGCCTTGACCGCCTCGTCTTTTTCCGCGCCGTTTTTCTTTATGGAGTTTTCAAGCTCTTTGATCTCCGGGGGAACGGTGTAGTCGGCGATACGCTTTTTCGACGCCGCCTCGTCTATCAGGTCGATCGCCTTGTCGGGGAAGAACCTGTCGGTGATATAGCGCTTCGAGAGCTTGACCGCCGCTTCGATCGCCTCGTCTGTGATCTTGACCTTGTGATGCGATTCGTACTTATCGCGCAGACCCTTGAGGATGAGGACGGTGTCTTCGTCGGACGGCTCGCCGACAAGCACGGACTGGAAACGCCTCTCGAGCGCGGAGTCCTTCTCGATGTGCTTTCTGTATTCCTTTATGGTCGTCGCGCCGATGACCTGGATCTCGCCCCTTGCAAGCTCGGGTTTAAGGATGTTCGCCGCGTCGAGCGAGCCTTCGTTCGAGTCGCCAGCGCCGATTATCGTGTGTATCTCGTCGATGAACAGTATCACGTTCGAGTTGGCTTTGACTTCCTCGAGGACCTTTTTGATCCTCTCCTCGAACTCGCCTCTGTATTTGGCTCCGGCGAGCATTCCCGCGACGTCGAGGACGACGATAGACTTGCCGACGAGCGTTTCGGGGACCGAGCCGTCGACGATACGCTGAGCCAGCCCTTCGACGACCGCCGTCTTGCCGACGCCCGGCTCGCCGATGAGGCAGGGATTGTTCTTCGTGCGGCGCGAGAGGATCTGTATGACCCTCTGCATCTCTTCGTTTCTGCCGATGATCGGGTCTATCTTGCCGTCGCGCGCCATCTGCGTCAGGTCGCGTCCGTATTTGAGCAGGGTGGGGACGTTTTTGAGCGGGGAGTTCTGTTTTGCTCCGCCCTTTTCGCCGGAAGGTCTGCCTTCTCCTTCCTGTCCCGCGCTTTCGTCAAAGCCTTTTGCGTAGGCGATGATCTCTTTCGCGAGGGCGTTCGGGTCCGTTCCGGAGTTTGCGATCAGTTTTGCGCCGACGCACTCGCTCTCCGAGAGCAGGGCAAGGAGCAGATGCTCCGATCCTACGTAATTCTGTCCGAGGCGCATCGCCTGGTAGGCGGCGGTCTCGATTATTTTTTTCGTGCGCGGAGTCATATCGCGGATAGTGAGTTCGGTCGGTTCTCCGGTTTCTCCTATCCCCTCGACGGCTGTTCTTACGTCGTCGGCTTCAATGCCGTATTTTGAAAGCAGCTTCGAGGCGAAGCCTTCCTCCGCAGAGCAAAGCCCGTAGAGCAGATGCTCCGAGCCTATATAGGTGTTTCCGAGTTCGGACGCGAGAGCCATCGCGTTTTCTATAGCGGTGTTCGCGGAATCGGTGAATTTATCGGTCATAGTGATCCCTCCCTTTCAGAGGATAGTGATTTCAGAGCGTTTCTCTGATCTTTTTTGCGCGCAGAACGTCGCGCGCCTGTCCGTCGAGCGTTTTTTCGCCCGATTCAAGGGTCAGAGTTGACGGAAGCACGTCCGCCATAAGCTGACCGAGTTTTTCGTAGGTGAGGTCTGTTATCAGTCCGAGCGAAACGGCGAAACGCAGATCCGAATAGTATTTGAGAAATTCGGATGACGGCATCGTGCGGGCGTATTTCATTATACCGTACGAGCGCATCAGTCTGTCTTCGAGCTTTGCGCCGTATTCTTTGTGGAGTCTCTTTCTCGCCTCGCGTTCGCGGGACGCGATCTCGCATACGGCGTCCGTCAGCTTCTTTACAGTGTCTTCCTCGGTGATGCCCATAGTGACGGAGTTCGAGATCTGGTAGAGGTCGCCCTCCGGCTCGGTGCCTTCGCCGAACGCGCCGCGGATCGTAAGACCCATATTAGCAAGTTGTGCGGTCAAAGGTTTTATCGCGTGTGTAAGAGTCAAAGCTGGCAGATGGAGCATCGCAGACGCGCGCATCGCGATACCGAGGTTGGTCGGGCAGTGAGTGAGGTATCCGAGCTTTTCGTCGAACGCAATGTTGAGTCCTTCGTCGAGCAGGGAGTCTGTCTCTTCCGCCGCCTCGAGCGCCTCTTCGAGCGCGAGTCCGGGACGGATCGCCTGGAGACGGATATGATCTTCTTCGCAGACCATTATCCAGATCCCGTGCTTTTCATCTGAAAACAGCGCGTGAGGGAGCTTCTTTTCGGCAAACTCGCGGCTGACGAGGTGCTTCTCGACGAGCGAACGCGCCTCAAGCGAGGACGCTTTGCCCATATCGGTCTCTTTGTAACCCTTTCCGAGCGCTTTGCGTACTTTTTCTATTATTTCCTCGGCTGACGTCTTGTCGAGCTTCGAGTCGAACGGATAGTCGGCGACGTTGCGCGCAAGTCTTATCCTCGACGACAGGACGACGTCGTTTTCTTTACCTTTTTCGTTGTACCACATATCCTCGCTCCCTTTCAGTTGTTCTGTCCGGCTTCCATACCGCGTATCTCGTCGCGAAGCCGCGCCGCGGTCTCGAAATCTTCGTCGGAGACCGCCTTCTTCATCTGCTTTTTGAGAGACGCGATCTTGCTTTCGAGCGTTTCTTTCTCGGCGAAGCGTTTCGGTCTTCTGCCGACGTATTTCTCTTTGCCGTGGAGGTTTTCGACCGTGCGGCGGAGTTCGTTTTCAAAGGTCTTGTAGCACTCGGCGCATCCGACTTTGCCTCTTTCGACGAGTTCGTCGAAGGTCGAACCGCAGAGCGTGCATTTCTTTTTAGCTGTTCTTGAGGAGCTTGCGAGAGACTTCGGCGCGAAGAACGGTTTGAGTCCGAAGAAATCGGAGAACGCTCCGAACGTGTCGTTCATCCCGAACGGATCGGGAACGTTGAATTCGAGTTTGCCTTCGCCCTCGAACTTTTCGGCGCACTCGGGGCAGAGTGAGTATTCGGTCACCTTGCCGTTGATGTTCTGTTTATAAAATACGGTAGCTTCGTTTTTCTTGCAGTTGGTGCATAACATAGTAAAAACCCCTTTCATTGGTTATTTCATAAGTCCGAGGACGATCTGGCGCATCATGTCTGCGCGCAGGGCGTTCTCGTTTCCGTCTCCCGCTTTTTTGAGCGACGCTTTCGACGTCGCCGAGCGTAGGAGCGCTTCTTCTCTTTCGTTGATGATCTCCTTGTCGCACAGATTCCGTAAGAACGCTTCGGACGTTCTTTCGTCTACTTCGTCGCCTATCGCGTACAGGAAGTGCATCAGGTATTCGTCGCGGTCCATCTGCTTGCGGATTATGCGGATGTAACCGCCGCCTCCGCGCCTGCTCTCAATAATGTAACCCCTTTCGGGAGTGAAGCGCGAGGTGATGACGTAGTTTATCTGGCTCGGGACGCAACCGAGCGTGTTCGCGAGGTCGTTTCGTTTGATCTCGGTCTCGCCGTCGCCCTCTTTCAGCAGTTGTTCGATGAGCTTTGCTATCGAATCTGATATCAGCATTTGTTTACCGCTTCCTTTCGTAGGTCATTCCGCTGTTTGACCTTCTTTGACTTTCCGAGACAAAGTATAGCACAAAGGTCAAAGAAAGTCAAGGTCAAACTGCAAAAAAGTTGCAATAAACCCAAATAAAGATAAAATCGGTGCTGAGATTTGCAAAAAACAGACTTAAAACGGATACAAACCAGACGAAAGAAAGTCAAAAAGTCAAACGAAACGACAAGGCGCAGAAGGGACGAGTGACTGCTTTTTCATTATTATATCGCGCGTGCGCTGCGGAAAAAGTCGAAGAAAGCAGGGAGAGAGAGAGAAAGAATTTAGAGGGCGAGTCATAGAAAAACGGTGCGGACGCGTTATTCTATGACGTAGTGGAACGGGAACGTTAGATTTGCGAAGGTCGTTTGTTCTCGCACTTTCTTTCGGTTGCCGAAAGAAAGTGCGCAAAGAAAGGGCAACGAGGAGGGGGTTAGGAGGCACTTC
>CACZZA010000158.1 GCA_902785485.1 uncultured Ruminococcus sp.
ATGGGCGTCCTGCTCTTTATCGGATGCAAAACTTCAAGAGTACGCCACATCTGCGGGAAAACCACACAGGATACGAGCCGAATAAAACAATAAAAAGGGACATTCAGAAAACGAATGCCCTTTTCTCTTTTCCGTATATATAGGAGGTCAATATGAAAAAGGCAGCTGTTTTAATGGGCAGCGACAGCGATTTTGACAAGATCAAAGGCTGTTTTGAAAAACTGAACGCGTTCGGCGTTCCTTACGAGGCGCACGTGATTTCCGCGCACCGTACGCCCGAGCGGGCGGCGGAGTTCGCCAAGGGCGCGCGCGAACACGGGTTCGGCGTCATCATCTGCGCGGCGGGTATGGCGGCTCACCTCGCGGGAGTCATAGCGGCGTACACGACGCTCCCCGTCATCGGCATCCCCGTCACGGGAACGCTCGAGGGACTCGACGCCATGCTCAGTACGATAATGATGCCTCCCGGCATCCCGGTCGCGACGGTCGCCCTCAACGGCGGCGCGAACGCGGCGATACTCGCCTGCGAGATACTCTCGCTTTCGGACGACAAGCTCGCGGAGCGTCTTGCCGCCGAACGGGTCAAAATGAAAGAGAGCGTCGACAAAAAGGACGAGGCGCTCAAAGCAAGACTGAAAGAAATATAATGAAATAAATCGCACGGAGGTAAGCAAAAATGGAAAAACTCGAACAACTCTACGAAGGCAAGGCGAAGAAAGTCTTCCGCACCGACGACCCGGACGTATATCTCGTCTACTACAAGGACGACGCGACGGCGTTCAACGGCGAAAAGAAGGGCACCATCGTCGGCAAAGGCGCGATCAACAACCGTATGACTAACCACATGATGGCGCTTCTCGAAAAGGAAGGCGTCCCGACCCACCTCGTAAAAGAACTCAGCGACCGCGAAACGCTCGTCAAGAGAGTCGAGATCGTCAAGCTCGAGGTCATAATCCGCAACATTTCCGCAGGCTCCTTCGCAAAACGCTTCGGAGTCAAAGAGGGCATCGTTTTCGACGAGCCCACGATCGAGTTCTCCTACAAGAACGACGAGCTCGGCGATCCGCTCATGAACGCTTACCACGCCATCGCTCTCAAGGTCGCGACGCGCGAAGAAATCGAGGAGATCAAACGCCTCGCCTTCAAGGTCAACGACTTTATGAAGGACTATTTCAAGAAACGCAATATCAAGCTCGTCGACTTCAAGCTCGAGTTCGGACGTCTTCCGGACGGCAGGATCGTCCTCGCGGACGAGATCTCGCCCGACACCTGCCGTTTCTGGGACGCGGACACCAACGAAAAGCTCGACAAGGACCGTTTCAGACGCGACCTCGGCAACGTTGAAGAAGCATATATCGAAATGGAAAAGAGAATTTTCGGAGAAAACAAATGATATATTCTGATGTTAAATATCACGAGGAATGCGGCGTATTCGGCATCTTCGACCCCTCGAAAAAACTGAACGTCACCTCTGCCACCTATTCGGGACTCTACGCCCTCCAGCACCGCGGTCAGCAGAGCTGCGGCATCGCCGTCAACAACAACGGCGTTATCTACACCCACAACGACGAAGGTCTGCTGAGCGAGGCGTTCAACGAAATGATACTGAACTACCTCAAGGGCAACGTCGCCATCGGACACGTCAGATACGCGTCGGCGGACAACAAGGGCAGGGAAAACAACCTCCCCTACGTTTCCAAGTACACCAAGGGACAGATCGCTATCTCCTACAACGGCTCTCTCGTCAATTCGCAGGGTCTGCGCGAGACGCTCGAGCGCGACGGCGCGATGTTCCACACGACGAGCGACGCGGAGATCTTCGCCTATATGATCGCCCGCGAAAGACTCAAGACCACCTCGACCGAACAGGCGATACTCAACATTATGGGCAGAGTCAGCGGCGCTTACACTCTCCTCGTCATGACACCCAACAAGCTCATCGCGGTACGCGACCCCAAGGGCTTCCGTCCGCTCTGCCTCGGAAGCAAGGGCGACGCCGCGGTGTTCGCCTCCGAATCCTGCGCGCTCGACGCGATGGGCGCCCACTTCGTCCGCGACGTCCAGCCGGGTGAAGTCGTAGTCGTCACCAAGGACGGGATGGAATCCCACCTCGACAAGTGCGGCGAAGAAACTTCTATGTGCATATTCGAGCATATCTATTTTGCCCGTCCCGACTCCGTGCTTGACGGACAGTCGGTACACCTCGCCCGTCAGAACGCGGGACGCTGCCTCGCCCGCAACGATAAGGAAAAGGTCGGCGACATCGTCATCGGCGTTCCGGACTCCGGACTCGACGCCGCGCTCGGGTACGCCTACGAATCGGGCATCCCCTACGGCATAGGACTCAACAAGAACCGCTACGTCGGACGCACCTTCATACAGACTCAGCAGGACGAGCGCGAGGGGCTTGTCAGACTCAAGCTCAATCCGCTGTCCTCCGTACTCAAAGGCAAACGCGTCATAATGGTCGACGACTCCATCGTCAGAGGCACGACGAGCGCCAACCTCATCTCGCTCGTCCGGAGCGCGGGCGCAAAGGAGGTCCACCTCCGCATCAGCTCGCCCCCGTTCCTCAACCCCTGCTACTTCGGCACCGACATCGACTCTCGCGACAAGCTCATCGCCTGCCGCCTGTCGATCGAAGAGATAAGAAAAGAGATCGGCGCGGACTCCCTCGCATACCTGCGCGTTGAAGACCTGCCCGAGATCGTCAAGGATACCGATATGAAGTTCTGCGACGCGTGCTTCACGGGCAAATATCCCGTACACGTACCCGGCGAGAACTGAGGGTTTAACAATGTCAGTCAAAAAAGTCGCGGTACTCGTTTCGGGCGGCGGAACGAACCTTCAGGCGCTGATCGACGCGGCAAACGCGGGTAAACTCCCGAACGCCCGTCTCTCTCTCGTGCTGTCGAGCAGGGAAGACGCCTACGCTCTCGAGAGAGCGAGGGGCGCGGGGATCCCCGTCGCGGTAGTCAAACGGACCGACTCGCGCGAGGACTACTCCGACCGCATCGAAGCCGTGCTTAGAGCTAACGGAATCGACCTCATCGTCCTCGCGGGATTTATGCACATCCTGTCGGGAAAACTCATCCGCGAGTATGAGAACCGCATAATCAACGTGCATCCGGCGCTCATCCCGTCGTTCTGCGGAGAAGGATTTTTCGGACTCCGCGTTCACGAGGCGGCGCTGCGCAAGGGAGTCAAAGTCACCGGAGCGACCGTGCATTTCGTCAACGAGATCGCGGACGGCGGACCGATCATCCTGCAAAAAGCCGTTGCGGTCGAAGAGGGCGATACTCCCGAAACGCTCCAGAAAAGAGTTATGGTCGAGGCGGAGTGGAAGATACTCCCGGAAGCGCTCGACCTCGTATCAAGAGATCTTGTCACCGTCGCGGACGGTAAGACCGTAATAAAAAAATAACGAAAGGACCGTATCAAAAATGAAAAGACGCGCTATTATCAGTCTGTCGGACAAAACCGGAGTCGTCGAGTTCGCTCAGAGACTCGAAAAACTGGGATTTGAGATCCTCTCGACCGGCGGTACCGCAAAGAAGCTCTCCGAAGCCGGAGTCAAAGTCACGAACGTTTCCGACGTCACCGGATTTCCGGAATGTCTTGACGGACGTGTCAAGACCCTCCATCCGATGATCCACGCCGGCATCCTCGCTATGAGGAGCAACCCCGAGCACATGGCTCAGCTCAAAAAGCTCGGCGTCACCCCCATCGACGTCGTCGCCATCAACCTCTACCCCTTCAAGCAGACCGTGCTGAAAGAGGGAGTCACCCGCGAGGAAGCGATCGAAAACATCGACATCGGCGGTCCCACGATGCTCCGCGCCGCCGCTAAAAACTGGCAGGACGTCGCCGTCGTCGTCGACCCCGCCGACTACGATACCGTCTGCTCCGAGTACGAAAAGAACGGCGAAGTCTCCCGCGAGACCAAGCTCCGCCTCGCCTACAAGGTATTCGAGCATACCTCCGCGTACGACACGCTCATCGCCTCCTACCTCCGCAAGGAGAGCGGAAGCCCGATGTTCCCCGAACAACTCTCCCTCACCTTCGAGAAGGTCAGCGAGATGAGATACGGCGAGAACCCGCACCAGAAAGCCGCGTTCTATAAAGAGATCGGCAACGGCTTCACCGGCACCCTCGCCGCCGCGAAACAGCTCAACGGCAAGGAGCTTTCCTACAACAACATCAACGACGCCAACGGCGCGCTCGACACGATCAAGGAGTTCGGCGACGAGTGCTGCTGCGTCGCTCTCAAACACGCCAATCCCTGCGGAGTCGGCGTTGGCAAGACCGCGTACGAGGCTTATATCAAGGCGTACGAGGCGGACTCCGTCTCGATCTTCGGAGGCATCGTCGCGTTCAACCGCCCCGTCGACAAGAAGACCGCGGAAGAACTCGTCAAGATCTTCCTTGAGATCG
>CACZZA010000159.1 GCA_902785485.1 uncultured Ruminococcus sp.
GGTGTCGGCGACGGCAATCTTCAACTCCTTTGCCGCCGCATTGTCATATACGGCGGCGCGCTCGGGAGAAAAGCGCCTGATCTGCTCCTCGAGCAGCTTTATATTCTTCTGCGCGGCGAGCGCCTTGACGCGCATACCGTGCTTTTGCGCCACTTCAAGGCTCTGCGTGCCTATCGAACCCGTCGAGCCTAATATGGCGATGGATCTGTCAAAACTCATAATACGGTCCTTTTCAGTTGAACAGTTTGAACACGCTCGACAGGTCGAACAGCATCAGCACGAACGGAGCCGCGGCGATGACCGAGTCGAAGCGGTCCATCACTCCTCCGTGTCCGGGCAGGAGCGTGCCGTAGTCCTTGATCCCGTATTTACGCTTGATGAGCGAGAACACGAGGTCTCCGCACTGCGAGATGAGCGACATCACGACGCCGATAATGACGAGCGCGAGATAATGCACCTTGATACCGTCGGCGAGCTTGTCGAGCGCAAATCCGTACAGCACGAAAACGCCGGTACAGAGCAAAAGTCCGCCGATCGCGCCCTCGACCGTCTTCTTGGGGGAGACGTCGGGGATGAGCTTGTGCTTGCCGAACCACCTTCCCGTGAGGTAGGCGAAAATATCGGTGATCCACGGGCAGAGGAAAACGAGTATGAATATGTACTGACCGTGTTCGTAATCCCTGAGCAGGATGATGCTCGAGAAAGAAATAACGGTGTAGAAAGTCGTCGCAAAGGTCATGGCAATATCCACGACGTCTTTTTTGCCCTTCGAGAAGACCGCCAGCACGAGCAGGTAAAACAGGTAGACCATAACTACCTTATGCGTGAAGTTGAAATAGCGCATCTCGAAAGATCCGGGGGCGGATAGGGCGTAAAGGTCGCGGTACACCCTCGCGCAGACGGGGAGCGCGCCCGCGAACAGGATCGAGGGAACGAGCACCTCGGGGCGCTTCATCCCGATACAGTTATGCAGCTCGTACACACCTATCATCGAAAGGACGGCTATGAATATCGGAAACGCGTAGGTATCGGAAAAAATCAGGAACGGGATCATGACGAGGGTCATGACGACGGCTGTGACTGTTCTTTGAAGCATTATTTGATCCCTCCGTAACGTCTTGTTCTCGAATAGAATTCGTCGACGGCGCGGTCGACGTCCTCCGGCGAAAAGTCGGGCCAGAGCGTATCGGTAAAGTAGAATTCGGAATACGCCGCCTGCCACAGTAAAAAGTTCGACAGCCTCTGTTCGCCCGCGGTGCGGACGATGAGATCCGGGTCGCCGCAGTGCGCGGTATAGAGCCTTTGCGCGACGTCCTCCTCGGTTATATCCTTCTTTCCCTCGGACGCGAGAGAATTGAACGCATGGACAAGCTCGTCCCGTCCGCCGTAGTTCAGAGCGACGTTGAGGATGCGGTGATAGTGAGCGGAGTCGCTCTCGACCTTTGCGATCTTCTCTTTCAGCGCGTCTGTCAGAGGACTGTTGTCGCCGATGAAATGCACCTGAACGTCGTCCTTTTCCATCGTCGTGAACAGAAAGTCAAGGTATTCGTCGAGCAGCTCCATTATCGCGTCGACCTCGTGCTTCGGTCTCTTCCAGTTCTCGGTCGAAAAGGCGTAGACCGTGACGACCTTGATATTGATGTCGCCGCAATATCTCGCAATTTTACGCAGCACCTCCGCGCCCTTCTTGTGACCGTATTCGCGCGGGAGTCCGCGCCTTTTTGCCCAGCGGCCGTTGCCGTCCATAATGAACGCGATGTGAGAAAGACGTTCGTCACAGATGCGTTTTTCGACGGGTTTGCTTTTCTTTTTGAATAAGAACATGATTCGTTTCACCTATAAAACGGGGCGACTCTCCGCAAGTGACGGAAAGCCGCCCTGAATGATGTTTTTCGTCAGATCTCGAGGATCTCCTTGTCCTTGCGGGCGGTGATCGCGTCTACTTCCTTGATGTATTTGTCGGTGAGATCCTGGATCTCTTTTTCGGACGCCTTCTGCTCGTCCTCGGTCATCTCGCTCTTTTTCTTCATATCCTTGCACTTGTCGTTGAAGTCGCGGCGGATATTGCGTATGGCTACCTTGGAATCCTCGCCCATCTTCGCGGTGGTCTTGGTGAGTTCCTTTCTTCTCTCCTCGGTCAGCTGCGGGAAGACGAGTCTGATGACGCGTCCGTCGTTAGCGGGAGTTATTCCGAGGTCGGACGCGGTGATCGCTCTGTCGATGCTCTTGAGAGTCGTAGCGTCCCAGGGGGTGATCGTGATGGTGCGCGGGTCGGTGACCTTGACCTCGCTCATCTGGTTTATCTCGGTGGGGGTGCCGTAATAGTCGACCGTGATCTTTTTGAGGACGGCGGGATTGGCGCGGCCCACTCTTATCGTGGAGAGCTCGTTCTCGTACGCGGCGAGGGTCTTTTTCATTCTCTCCTCATATTCCTTGGTCTGAAGCTTCATTATCGTTTCCTCCGTTTTATGTTAATTTAATATCGTTCCGATCTTTTCGCCGTTTACGACGCGCACGATGTTGTTCGGATCGTTGAGCGCGAAGAAACGCACCTCGAGCTTGTTCTCCATCCCGAACGAAGCGGCGGTCCAGTCGATCGCGCGCAGTCCCTTTTGCAGGATGTCGGAATAGGTGATCTCCGGCAGAAGCACGGCGGAAGGGTCAGTCTTGGGGTCGCCCGTGTAGACTCCGTCGATGTTCTTCGCCATAAGTACGGCGTCAGCGCCGATCTCCGCGGCTCTCAGCACCGCGCCCGTGTCTGTCGAGAAGTACGGGCAGCCCGTGCCCGCGCCGAATATGACGATCTCGCCGCGCTCGAGCGCCGCCACAGCGTCTCTCTGGGTATAGAAGTCGCAGATGCGGTCCATCTGTACGGCGGACAGGACTCTCGCCTTAGCGCCGATCTCCTCGAAGCTCTCCTCGAGCGCGAGGGAGTTTATCACGGTCGCGAGCATCCCCATATGGTCCGCGCGGCTGCGGTTCATGTTCTTGCCCTGGCGTCCTCCCCTCCAGATGTTGCCTCCGCCCACGACTATCGCGATCTGTACGCCCGCGTCAACGCATTTTTTGACGACCGAGGTAACTTCGCCCATAAAATCGTAGTTGAGTATCTCGCCCTTCTCCGCCCCGCGCGAGAGCGCCTCGCCGGACAGTTTGAGCAGTATTCTTTTGTATTTGGGTCTTATTTCCATTTTTTTCACTTTCCTTCGGATCGATTTCGATTATATATTATACTACAAAAAATACCGTTTGTAAATATGAATTTTGTCCCGGCTCATTTTTTCCGTTCCGAAGTATGCGCGGCGCGGTATTCCGACGGCGAGACCGAGTAATATTTGATGAACTGTCTGTAAAAATCACTGCCCGAATTGAAGCCGACGACCTCTGAAATATCGTTGACGCTCCGGTCGCTCGACAGCAGGAGCGCCGCGCCCACCGTCGCGCGGAATTTGAGGGTGTATTCATAGGGCGACGTGCCGAGGCATTTTTTGAAAAGGCGGGTAAAATGCGACGGACTGAGACGGCAGATGCCGGAAAGCTCGGCGACCGAGACCGACTCGTCGAAGCGGAACGCGATCTCGCGCATCGCCGGCATGACGCTGTAAAGGTCCGGGGACTCGAAGGAGTCCGGAGACGGATCGCTCAATACGTCCGTCCTTCTTCCGCGGCGGTACTGGAGCAGAGAAAAGGTGTAGAAATACAGCGAAGCGAGCCTGTTGGCGGTCACGTCCTTAGGACGTCTCCCCTCTTCGACGATCTTGCGAAGATACCCGTTAAGCTCGGACTCCTCCTCCGTTACGATCTCGCTCTCCGGCAGAAACAGCTCGGGGTAGCGGTTTTTCATCTCAAACGGATCGAAATAGATGAAGTCCCAGGTGCATTTCTCGTCCTTGATGCCGCGCGAGCAGTGGATCTCGTCGGGCGCTATGATGACGGCGTCCCCCTTCTTGACGGCGTAGATCCCGTCTTTGATGAGAAAGACTCCGTTGCCCTCGAGACAGACTCCGATCTGGTAGGACGAATGATAGTGCATCGACGCTATCCGGCTGTCCGGAAGGTCGGTGTTCTCAACGCCCCCGTAGAAACACTCGTCCACCGACGGGTTGAACGGCGCGTATTCGACCGGGTATTCGGTTATGTTGATCCTTTTTGCCATAGTCCTTTTCTCCTCGGAAAAGTCGGTTTTGCACAATTCTACAAATTATATTATAATACTTTTTGCATAATCTGTCAAGCCAAAAAGAAAAGAGGAGAAAATACGGAAAAACACGATAGGATAAACCGCGATCCGACAAAGGATAAAGCAGGCCGGAATTTTCGATAACGGGAGCATAAACAAGAAATTAGCGGAGGAGAACGCAAGGGGAACCTTTTAAGGAAAGGTTCCCCTTGACCCCTCTAAACCTTTCAGAGGAAATAGAAATATAAACA
>CACZZA010000160.1 GCA_902785485.1 uncultured Ruminococcus sp.
GGCGACGAGCGCGTACGTCGTCATAAGCGCGCGGAACTCCGAGTCGAGGGACGATACGTTTTTTGCGTATAACATCGAATATTCGTCTTCGCAGACGGGTGACGTGATAACGATGAACCTCTCGCCCCCTATCCTTGTTTGCGAGAGTTTTCCGTCCTCCGCGGCGTTTTCAAAGTCGGGGCCTTTGCCGCCCGACGAATAGACCGCCCTTCCGTCTTTTTGAAAGCTGAGCTGTATGCCTTCTTTCGAATAATAGCGGTCGTAGGAGTTCATAAGCAGGGAAGGGCTCGTTTCTCCTCCCTGCGACGTCAGATCCGCATAGTCCCGTTCGAACGACCTCACGATATAGCTCTGTTCGTAGCGGCAGGCGTCCTCGGCGTTATCGACTTCCTTTCCGTATGTGTAGAACGCGAGCGAGAACAGTCCGGCGTAAAGACAAAAGAGGAACAACAGCAGAGTGAGTATATACGTTTTCGTCCAGAACCGAGTTTTCATCTCAAACCTCCAGCCGGTATCCGGTCTTATATACGGTCTTGAGTCTGTTCTCGATGCCGAGTTTTTTGCGCAGTCTCTGAACGTGCGTGTCGACCGTGCGGTCGTTCCCGTCAAAATCGTAGGTCCATACGAGATATATGAGTCTGTCGCGTGAGAGGGCGAGGTTCCTGTTTTTTATCAGCGCTTCGAGCAGGTCGAACTCTTTTGGGGTCAGAACGACTTCGCTCCCGTTTTTTCTGACGGTCCGCGAACCGAAGTCCACGGAAATACCGTCGAACCCGAAAACGGACGTCGTGCCGTACACGCGGCGCAGCACCGCGTCGATACGCTCGATGAGCTCGAGGATCTCGAACGGCTTGACGATATAATCGTCAGCACCGAGCCGCAGTCCTTTCAGTCTGTCGGCGAGAGCGCCCTTCGCGGTGACGAAAATGACCGGAGTTTTCGTTTCCTTTATCTTCGTTATTATATCAAACCCCGAGACTCCGGGGAGCATAACGTCGAGGACGATGAGATCGAAATGCCCCGTCAGCGCGGCGTCGAGGGCGGAAGGCCCGTCGAACGTCTGAAAGCATTCGTGTCCCACGAGACAAAGGTTCTTTTTGATCAGGTCGTTTATCGGTATCTCGTCTTCGGCGATCAGTATTTTTGCCATTCGTTCACCCTCCCGGTCCGGCGGATGACCCGTCGGTATTTACGTATATGATGATACCCGCCGGATGTGTCGAAAATGTGTCGAAGACAGAAAACGGCGGGTAAAAACTGATTTTTTGATCTAAACGGAGGACAAATGCGCTTTACTTCGTGAAAAGCGACAGCTCGGCTATCATTACGTTTGCGTCCTTCAGTTTTCCCGTGCCGCGATATGCGCCGACGGTGCCGAGCGCGGAAAACTTTACATATCTCGCGCTCCGCGGCGGGAACGGGACGATCTCCTCGTTGCCGTAGACCCGCAGTCTGCCTCGCGCGGCTTCTGTGAAGTTTTCGCCGTCCGTACTCGTTGAGACCGCGTATTCGCAAACGAACGACGCGATCCTCTCGTGTACCTTTATCCCCGCTTCTTTGAGTTCTTGCGCGACGCATCGCGGAGAATATACACCCATTGCGCAAACGCGGCGGGCTTCTTTCATATCTATAAGGATCTCGGCGGTCTTTTCTCCTACGAAAATATCGTTCGGATCTCCGTTTACAAGGACTCCGGCGTCCCTTCCGGTCGCAAGATCGACCGCCGTGAACGCGTTTTTGTCTATTTCTTTATACCCCGGATCGGAATACCTTTCCGTCTTCCTTCCCGTAAAGACCGGAGGAGAGAACGTACGTCTGCCCGACGGATCGACGAACCGCAGATAGAAATACCGCGCCGTATCGGAACGGACCGAAAACCCGAGGTCGGAAAAGTCGGCATTTTCGATCTTTTTGACGACGCGTCCCTTGTCGGATATGACTTCGCAAAGCGCGGGAAAAGTGCTTTCGTCGTTTTCAAAATACGAAACGCGGACGTGAAAATCATATACGTCCGTTTTTGCAAGAGAGCAGGGAGCAGAGACTCCGTTCACGCGTATATCGAGCTTGAGGTTGCCGCTTTTGCACGCATAGAAACGCAGTGAGTTCAAAGCGTCGAGAAAAGCCTCTTTGCTCTTTTCGTTCGCGATCAGCACCGTTTTGCCCGGCACAGCGGAAAAACCCCACTTCGTAATGCCGTGTCTGTCGCCCGACGACGTCGTGGAAACTCTGAAACCCGCGTCGAGCGCTCTTGAAAAGGCAAGCTCGTTCACGTCGTTCGATTGCGAGTTCGGTATCCCGTCGCCGATGGCGATCCCTTTCATCATTTTTGCAAGAGCGGGAGTATATTTCTTTTCAAAATCGAAGTCCCAGAGTCCCGTATCGCCTCCGCCCATCTCCTGAGGATGACAGAAGAAGCCGATCGCGTACGGGGAGTTTTTATAAGCGTCGAGAAAGGAGTCCCACCCGTTGCAGGCGGCGCGTGAGTCCGCGTTTATTACGACGGCTTCGCCCGCGTTGTTGTGCGGGACGCCGAACCTGTCGTATTCGCGGATCGAAACGTTCGACTCGTTGCCGGCGAAAAAGACGACGCCATAGCGACTTTTCGCTTCTTCCGCCGCCGTGAAACCGAGGAAAAGATCGCGGTTTGACATCAGTATCGCGTGGTCTGTGATCGCCGAACAGTCGAGCCGTCCTTCCTCACCGACTTTTTCAACGTAGTCGGCGGGAAGCCATTCGGTGCGGTATGGAAAAGTGGCGACGTTATGATCCATCGAGGTATGATCGTGAAAATTGCCGCGGAAGTACCGTCTTTCGCCGTTCGGATCGAACTTCTTCGGTCTGCGCGAAACGACGTTACAGGAATATACGTTTCCTTTATTAGAGGCGCGGACGGCGCATTCTCCCTCGCGTAAGAGCGTGAGCAGGACCCCGTGGTTTACGGTCAAAGGTCCGTCGTCGCGCAAGGAAGTGATACGCACGCAGTCTCCGTCCGCTTCCCAGTTTATATCTTCTCGGGAGAGGTCTTCTTCCGACTCGATCCAAAGCGGCAGTACGTCGCCGCAGAACGACTCGAGTCTATCGCTTGAAATTTTCATTGTTATCTCCTGTGTGATCAAACGTCATTTTCGGTGTAAAAACAGTATAGCACATCCGCCGCGAAAAGTCCATATACGTTTGTTTGACGTCGCCGAAAAAGCGCCGGGGTTATTGACTTTTCGCTCTCCCGGGACTATACTTTAAGCGAGAAGTCATATATAAGGAGATGTTCGCTGTGTTCGAGTCAGTAAAACGCCTTTGCGATTCTTTTATCGAAAACGGTATGCCGTGGTTCGATCTGTCGGTGTACCAAGACGGCAAAGAAATATTAAGATATGCGGACGGGTTTTCCGACGTTGAAAACGGGGTCCGGGTGAACGGAAAAGAAAGGTTCAATCTATATTCGTGTTCGAAGGTCATCACATGCGTCGCGGCGATGCAGCTCTGGGAAAAAGGGGCGTTCTCGCTCGACGACCGCCTTTCGGACTATCTTCCCGAGTTTGAGAATATGACGGTCAAAACGGATGACGGATTCCGCCCCGCGAAAAGACCGATACAGATACACAACCTGTTTGAAATGACGTCGGGACTGACCTACGACCGCGCGACCGAAAATATGCTGAGGGCGAGGAAAGAGACCGGCGGAAAATGCCCGACCCGCGAAGTGATGAAATACCTTGCGCTCGATCCGCTCGCCTTCGATCCGGGCGACAAGTGGCTTTACGGACTTTCGCACGACGTCCTCGCGGCGCTCGTCGAGGTCCTGTCCGGGCAGAAGTTCGACGATTATATAAATGAGCATATCTTTGCTCCGCTCGGGATGAAGGACACCGCGTTCGTCATAAGCAAGGAGGAACGCGCGACCCTCGCTCCGCTTTACGACTACGATCCGGAGACCCAAAAAGCAGTCAGCTGCGGTCCGGAGATCCCGTCTTACGTCATCGGGACCGAATACGCCGCGGGCGGCGCGGGCGGAGTATCGTCGGTCGACGATTATATGAAGTTCATCGAAGGCATACGGACGCGCAGGCTGCTCAAAGACGGGACCGTCCGGCTGATGAAGACCGACCGGCTGACGGACGAGCAAAGACCGTATTTTACGATGAGGTCGACCCACGGATACGGGCTCGGCATCCGTTGTCCCAAAAAGGACGGGGTGCTCGACGACTACGGCTGGGGCGGCGCCGCCGGCTCGTGGCTCGCGATCGACGACGAACGAAAGCTGTCGATCTTCTTCGGGACGCATATCGCCGGAAGTCCGTTCAACTCGGTGCGTTCGTATCTCTACCGCTTCGTCCTCGCCGATCTTTACGGGACGTTCAACGCGGAAGAGCTGTTCGACACGATAG
>CACZZA010000161.1 GCA_902785485.1 uncultured Ruminococcus sp.
CCCGTGCAGTGGGGTCCCCGACGGAAATATACGGTTTTCCGTTGGGGAGTAGCACCAAAGGGGTGAGCTATTGACATAGGCGTTCGCTCACCGATTTAAGGTGACGTTTTCGGCTATCGTTCGTCTTTCAAATCCTTCGCTGAATTCTTGTTTATCTTCTTTCCCTCTGAAAGGTTTAGAGGGGTCAAGGGGACCCTTTCCTTAAAAGGGTCCCCTTGCGTTATCACCTAATTTTACTCCATCCTCGCGAGCATTTCGCGGATTATCTTATACGTCGTCGCGAACGTATCTATATTGACGCGCTCGTTTGGCGAATGCGCGCCCTTTATATGGGCGGAGGTCGCCATCGCGTCGAACTTTCCGAGCTTGCTTCCTATAACGCCACATTCGAGTCCGCCGTGGGCGACGACGACTTCGGTATCGAGTCCCGTGAGGTCCTTACAGACCTTCGTATAGAGCGCGCGAAGCCTGCTGTCGGGATCGTACTCCCAGCCGGGATAGCGGTCGCTGTGCAAGATCTCGCCGCCGAAGGTACGCGCGAGGGCGTCGAAGCGTTCGGCAAGCTCGTCGAGGCGTGTTTCACTCGAGGAGCGGGGCATCACGGTCAGAGTGACCGTTTTTCCGTCGGTGCGGACGATCCCGAGGCTCGTCGAAGACTCAAGGATATCATAGTCGGACGCAAGACGGGAATTGACTCCGTTCGGGAGGAGCGTAAGCAGGTCGAGCAGACGCCGCGTCGAGTCGGAAGTGAAGGCTTCCGCCGCCTTGCCGTGCCGCGAGAATTCGATCTTCGCGCCGGCGTCGTCCTCGCAGAGACCGCGTTTGTATTCGCAAAAGAGGCTCCGCGCAAGCTCCTCCGTCTTTGCCGCGTCGGGGGTGACGATAACGGCGTCGCACCCGAGGGGATATGCGTTCATCTTGTTTCCGCCGTCGAGCGAAACGAGGCGGAAGGGAAGGGACTTGTACAAAAATTCGAGTATACGCGCGGTAAAGCGGATCGCGTTTTCGCGCGTGGAGCGCATATTTCCGGCGGAATGACCGCCCGCGAAACCGGAGACGGAGAGCTTCACCAGTTCGCCGTCCGCGCCGCTTTGCGGATAGCGGAAGGTCAGCGTGTCGCGCTCCGCGCCCGCGCATCCGGCGGATACGCGCCCCGGCTTGCCCGAGTCGAGATTGATGAAGCGCCGGGACTTTATCTTCGTCCCGTCGAACGCCCTTGCGCCGACGAGTCCGACCTCCTCCTGAGCGGTGAACAGACATTCGAGCGTCGGATGGACGGCGGACGCGTCCTCAAGGATCGCCAGCATCATCGCGACGGCGACGCCGTTGTCCGCGCCGAGGGTGGTCCCGTTCGCTTTTATCCAGCCGTCCTCGATAAGCAGTTCGATCGGGTCGCGCGTGAAATCGTGGACGACGCAGGGGTCCTTCTCGCAGACCATATCTATATGCCCCTGGAGCATCACGGGGGCGATCTTCTCACGTCCGGGCGAGGCTTTTTTCGTGATGAGGACGTTGTGGAGCGCGTCGCGGTAGTATTCGAGTCCGCGCTTCTCCGCGAAGGCGCAGATGAAGTCCGCGACCCCTTTTTCGTTGCCCGAGCCGCGCGGGATGCGCGTCAGCTCCTCAAAGTAGTAAAACAAACGTTCGGGTTCAAGTCCCGCGAGTTTTCTTTCCATAAATACCTCGTTCGATCAATAGTTGCCGGAGAACATCTTGCTGTCGGACGCCTTGAAATCTCCGAAATACTTTTTGACGTCCATTCCGAGATAGTTCGCCATATCGACCATCTCCCGGACCGTGTTCTCGTTGACGGCGATACCGTTCTTCATCCGGTCGAGATAGGCGAAATGCTCCTTCTCGCCGTGGGTGTAAATGCGTTCGGCGCCGTCGGCTTTCGGGGACTCGCGAAGGGAAGTGAGATATTCCGAAAAATGCGCCTTTATCGCCCCGGCGTCCCCGAAGATACGGGGATCGACCGCCATAAAGCCGTGGCAGATGCCGCCCTTGCCGTTCTGCATACATTTGTCGGACGTCGTGCCGAGCGAGAAGATCGACGAGAACATCTCGCAGACCATGCCCCAACCGTAGCCCTTGTGACTTCCGAGCCTTTCGGACGAGCCGCCGAGCGGGACGATGCCGCCGCCATTCTTGCCTACGATGTTCGAGAGGACGTCCGCCGCGTCGGAGGAGTCTTTTCCGTCCTTGTCTATCGCCCAGCCTTCGGGAAGAGGCTTGCCCATCTTGTTGTACATTTCGAGCTTGCCGCGCGTGACGACGCAGGTCGCCGCGTCGAAGAAGAAGGGATACGGCTCCGCGGGAGCGCAGACTGCTATCGGGTTCGAGCCTATCATCGCTTTTTTGCCGAAGGTAGGCACCATTATCGCCTCGGAGTTAGTGCAGGCGAAGCCGACGAGTCCCTCGTCGCACGCCATTTTCGCGTAATATCCCGCTATGCCGAAGTGGTTGGAGTTGCGCACCGTCACGATGCCGACGCCCGCCGTCTTCGCCTTTTCGATCGCTTTTTCCATCGCCGCGTGTCCGACGAGCTGTCCCATGCCGTCGTGCGCGTCGATAACGCCCGAGACGGGAGTCTCAAACACGGTCTCCGATTTGGCTCCGACCTTTATCATGCCTTTTTCGATGCCCTTGTGATAGCGCACGAGGCGCTGCATACCGTGGCTCTCGATGCCGTATAGGTCGCTCATCATCAGTACGTCAGTGATGATGCGGCTCTCGCTTTCGTTAAATCCGAAGCGCCCGAACGCCTCCATACAGAATGAATCGAGGAGCTTTGCCGGGTAAGTGATGTAACCTGTCATTGTTTCCGATCTCCTTGTATGTTGTGATTTTGTTTATTCCGCGATGACGGCGATCCCGTCGGGGATGACCGTTATTTTCGAGCTGTTTCCGACCTTCTTTTCCGCCAGCGCGAGCGCCGAATCAAGATCGGGGACGCACTCCATGTGCATCGAGCGGACGAGGGAGGGGTCGACGTCCCGGCTGACTATTATGACGTCCGCGCGGCAGAGCACGCGCGCGAGTATCTGCGCCTCCCACTGGTCGAACTCGGTGCGTCCGGGGTCGACTCCGCAGAGGGACGCGTACGCCGTTTTTGCGTCCGGGGCGTCGGCGAGCAGACGGCGGAAGAAATCTCCGCCCGCGCCGTCCGCGCAGGACGAGCAGATGATGATGACGCCGCCCTCTTTTACGCAGCGCTCCGCCGCCGTCATCCCCTTGACGGTCTGGTAGACGTTCCGGTCGAGCGGATAGCCGCCGTTCGACGTTATGACTATATCCGCGGGTACGGACCCCACCTTTGCGAGAGACGACACGAACTCCGTTCCCGCGAGGTGCGCCTGCTCGGGATCGCCCGAATACGCCGCGATGATCTTTTTTTCGCTGTTGATGACGACGTTGAGGATGAATTTCAACCCCGCCGCCTTCGACGCGTAGAGCATATCCCTGTGGATCGGGTTGCCGTCGAGGTTGCCCGTCCGCGCGTTTTTGTCCGAGATGAAGAGGGAATTGTGGTTCCACAGCACGGTCTCTTTCGAGGCGATGCCGGGCAGGACGGACTTTCGCCCGCCCGAGAAGCCCGCAAAGAAATGCGGCTCGATGAAGCCCTCGGCGACGAGCAGATCACATTCCGCCGCGACGCGGTCGATCCGCAGCTCGCCTCCCGAGGGAAGCGTCCCGATAAGAACGTTTTTGTCCGGAGAATAGGCGTCGTGTACGACGATCTCTTCGCGCCCGACGATCAGTTCGCCGTATTTGTCGATAAGCTCCCCGCGCGTCGTCGGACGGTGCATCCCCGTCGCGACAAGGATGGTTATACGGCAGTCCGGCGAGCCTTTGCGGATCTCGGAAAGCAGAAACGGCATCGTGATACGGCTCGGCACGGGGCGCGTGTGGTCGCTCGATATGATAACGGCGTGACGCTTGCCCTTCGCGAGAAAGGAGAGGGGAGGGGATCCGACGGGCGCTTCCAGCGCCCTGCGGACGAGTGTTGCCTCATCCGCGTCGGGAACGAACGATCCCGCCCGCGATTCGAGTACCCCCGCCACCCGCGCGGGATCGAGCTCCAAAGACATATATGATTTTCCGTAAGGAACGTTGATCTTCATGACCCGCCTCCGAAAAATGTATTCGATAATTATATAATAGCATAACGTGTTGAAAATCGCAATAATAAATTTCATATCGCAAAAAAACGGGAAGGAAAAAGAAGATAAACAAGAATTTAGCGGGTGAGTCATAGAAAAACGGTGCGGACGCGTTATTCTATGACGTAGTGGAACGGGAACGTTAGATTTGCGAAGGACGTTTGTTCTCGCACTTTCTTTCGGTT
>CACZZA010000162.1 GCA_902785485.1 uncultured Ruminococcus sp.
CCCGTTCACGACGAGGATCGCGCACACGGACGCGCCGGTACAGATCGAGCCGTCGACGGTCAGGTCCGCCAGGTCAAGTATCTTAAAAGTTATGTATACTCCGATCGCCATCATTCCCCAGATCAGTCCCTGTGCGACCGCTCCGGGCAGCGTCGATAAATATGCAGACATTCTGAAGTCTTCCTTTCGGTTTTACGCGTGGGTCAAACGCAGATCTCAGCCTTCGATGGCGACAAATCCCTCGGGAATGGTCACACCGAGCTCGTCGGCGATGGCCTTGTTGTATTTCTTGGTGGTGGGAGCGTATTCGATGGGCATTTCGGCGATCTTGGATTCACCCTTGAGGATCTTGACAGCCATTTCGCCGGTCTTGTAGCCGAGGTCGTAGTAGCTGATCGAAAGAGTCGCTACTCCGCACTTCGAGCAGATCCCCTCTTCGCCCGCGATAAGGGGCTTTTTGGCTTCGCGTACGATGTTGCCGATGGTCTCGGCGGAGTCAGCCGCCTTGTTGTCGGTGGGAACGTAGATCACGTCGGAAGAGGCGACAGCGGAAGTGGTGACAGCCGCGATGTCGTTGGAGTCGGAGAAGCTGTAACGGGTCACGGTAATGCCCTTGTCGGTGAGGAATTTTTCAACGGTCTTGACCTGATATTCGGAGTTGACTTCCGCGGAGCAGTAGATGATGCCCACGGTCTTGGTCTCGGGGAACAGGTCGAGGATCATCTGAGCCTGCTCGTCGAGGGGAGCGAGGTCGCTCGTTCCGGAGATGTTGCCGCCGACGGTGCCGTTGAAATCTTTGATCTCAAGCGCGACGCCGTATTCGGTGATCGAGGTGCCGAGTACCGGAATGGTCTCGGTGGCGCTCGCCGCCGCCTGAAGAGCGGGAGTGGCGTTAGCCATGATGAGGTCTACGTTTTTGCTGACGAACGAGTTGACGATGGTCGTGCAGGTCGCGCTGTCGCCGGACGCGTTCTGATAATCAAAGGTCACTTTGTCGCCGAATTCCTTGGTCAGAGCGTCCTGAAAGCCTTTGGTGGCGGCGTCCAGAGCGTCGTGCTGAACGAGCTGTACTATACCTACCGTATAGCCGTCTTTTTTATCTCCGCAGGAGGCGAGAGACAGGGAGAGCGCCGCGATCATAGCGAGCGCAAGAAGGATACTGAGTGTTTTTTTCATTTTTTTACTCCAATTTTCAGCCTTTCGGCAATTTTGCGTTTTCCGTCGCTTTAGCAAACTAAATTGACTTTTATATTTTATCACAAACATATATGATTGTCAACGGGTTTTTGATGAATAATTATTCACAAAATGCGATTTTTTGATGAAAAAATAATACCGTTTCCGTAGGCAGGCGGCGCGAATTTGAACACGCCTGAAAGCGCGTCTTTTCGGCTGTTTTCTGCTTGTCGTCCTTGCCTTACGTAAACAGAGAGTCTCCCGCAAATCGCGGGAGACTCCGAAAAATCCGGGAATTCACTTTGAAACGGTGTAATACTGTACCGCCGTGATATTCGAGTAGCGGTAGCCTATACGCGTATATGAATACGAGGACGTGAACGGAACGTTGTCTCCGTCGGACGCGTTGACCGCCGAGGAGTCGCAGACGAGGAATTCGTAGTTGCCGTTCGGGTCGTCGGGGTTGAGGCACTTGGTGAATACCAGATAATGCTGTATATCCCTGCCGTAGTTGTGCATCTCCACGATCACTCCCTCGGGATGGGCTTCAAGCAGATTTTTTATCACCGTGAGCGAGCCTGTGTAAACGGTGGAGGTCGAGATCCTCCTTCCGTTGACCGTGAAGCGGGAATTTATATTAGCGTTGCTGACCAGGATCGGATCGATATACAGTCTCGCTGACTGAATATCGTATCCGGTCGCGCCGGTGTTGGCGAGCATGACCGTGTACGGGTCGGGAGGAAGGTCGTTCAGCTTGTCGTAACGCATATCGTACCCGGTCCCGGTCGCCCCGAGATTGCTGAGTACCATGGCTTCGGCGCAGAGCTTGCACCCCTCGTCCATCCAGTCGAGCTCGTGGTTATAGTTGTTGATAAAGAAGGTCTTGGTGAGTCCGTACGAAGTGGTGAGCCGCAGATTTGCGACCGGCTCGGCGTCCCAGCCTCCGTTATATACGTTGTGCTGACTGTACCAGGTGAAAGCGGAATTCTCGCTGACGTTGACGGTACACGAAGCGTACGCGTCTTTATACGCGACGGTTATCACCGCCTGCCCTTCGCCGACTCCGGTCACGGTACCGTTGAAATCGACCGTCGCGACCGAAGGATCGCTCGAATACCACGTCATACTTCCGGTAAGATAGTCTGGCGTGACGCGCGAACGGAGTGAGACCGTCTTTCCCTTGCGGACGCCTATGTACCCGCCGGAAATGCCGAGCGCCTCGTCGGACACCTTTTCAAAAGTCCACAGCGAACGGTCGTCACCGAGATCCAGACGGACGGCGGCGTAGGACGCTCCGTTCTTCGCCCGCTCGGACGAGACCCCGAGAGAGAGCATCGGATCGTTCATCCCGCTCGGAATGATGCGGAATTCAGTTTCGGAATAACCCTCGCTGACAAAGTCGAACTCGCTGTTTCTGCCGACTACTCCCTGTTTGTAAACGTAGTCGCCTTCCATTATATCTTCATAGTAAGCAAGCACGTAGAGTCCGTTCTCGCTCTGCGGATATATCAGATAACGTCCGTTGTCCTGCCTCTTGATGCGGAAAAGCTGACCGTCGGTATTGCTGATCCTTTCGATATAAGCGCGTCCCGTTTCGTCGTAGATAAAATCGAAAACGTCGAGGCTCTTTCCCGTTCCCTTGTTGACGATGGTGTAAAGTCCGTCTGTCAGTCCGATCTCCGATGGGGCCTTGAAGGTATCTCCCTGCTCCGGTCCGTGGGATATGGCGGACGCGGGAACAGCAAAAAGGAACGACAGGACGAGAAGCGCGGATAAAACAAACAGTACCGAAAACGTTTTGCATAAACGCATACTCATCTCATCTCCTTTCGTTCCCATTTTATTATCACGCATTTTTATTTGACATCCAAATTTAATACAGTATAACACATTTCGGGTTTTGTGTCAACACAAAGCCATCTTTTTTGTGCATAATGCACAACGCGCGGAAGGACCTCTTTTTTCCGTCCGCGCGGAAAAAATATCCACGCATAAAACGGCGACAATACACCGATAATCTTATCTGAAAACAGTATTATCGGGGAGGTGGCCGGACACGTATCGCGGAAAAGTAGAGATATGCGGGGTGAACACGTCTTCCCTGCCCACTTTGAAGAGCGAGGAGACGGCGGAACTGCTGAAAAAGGCGAAAGAAGGCGACGGGGCGGCGCGGGATCGGCTCGTCGAAACGAACCTGAGGCTCGTACTGAGCCTCGTTTCAAGATTTTCGGGGAGGGGAGAGCTGCCCGACGATCTGTTTCAGGTCGGATGTATCGGACTTATCAAGGCGATAGACAACTTCAACACCGAGCTTGACGTGCGCTTCTCGACGTACGCCGTGCCTATGATAATCGGCGAAGTCAAGCGGTATCTGCGGGACAACAACGCGATCCGCGTCAGCCGTTCGGTCAAGGATCTCGCTTATAAGGCGCTCGGAGCGCGCGAAAGCCTTTCCGTCGCGCAGGGGAGCGAGCCGTCGCTCGAACAGATCGTCGAAAAGCTGACGGAGGACGGGATCGTCTGCAAAGCGGAAGAGGTCGCGGCGGCGCTTGAAGCCATCACCGCGCCCGTCTCTCTCTATGACCCCGTCTGCGGAGACGGACAGGACGCGCTTTATCTGATGGATCAGCTCTCCGACGACGGGCATATCGACGACGAATGGCTCGAGTCCATCGCCATCGAGCAGGCGATAGGCCGCCTTTCGCCCCGCGAAAAAAGCATCATCGACCTGCGTTATTATAAAGGCAGGACGCAAATGGAGATCGCCGACGAGATCGGCATCAGCCAGGCTCAGGTCTCCCGCCTCGAAAAAAGCGCCCTCGGAAAAATGAAAGCGGAACTGTAAGAAACGAGGGGACCCTTTTGAGGAAAGGGTCCCCTCGCGCTCCCCTCTAAACCTTTCAGAGGGATAGAAATATAAACAAGAATTTTTCGCACTCGGTCTCGCGGCGATGACCACTAATAAGGCATAAGCGTTAGTTCGGTGGCAATTCGCGTTTCGTCCGTTCTTATCCGCTCGACGTACACAAAGTACGCCTTCGGGATAAGAACGGACGATCCTCATCCACGATACCTTCGCGCAGGGCGATCCATCGCAGGAAAAGTAACTTTCAG
>CACZZA010000163.1 GCA_902785485.1 uncultured Ruminococcus sp.
GGAGCATCACTCTGTCGCCCTTCTTTATCCCGAGCGACTTGAAGTAGTTCGCGCACATATTGGACATACGCTTCATATCCTTGAACGTGAAGCGCCTTTCGGTCTTGTCCTTCGAGACATGGAGCATCGCGAGCTTTTCCGGCTCCCTCTCCGCTATCGCGTCAAGCACGTCGAACGCGAAGTTGAACTTTTCGGTATTCTTGAACTTTATCGACGTCGGGGTGCCGTTCGCGTCCTCGGTAACGTCGATGAATTTGTGATAGATGCGCTCCTTCTCCCTGTCGTCGACGGTCTTTCTCGCTCCGTCGGACGAGGAAATGAGCTTCGCGGGCGTAAGCTCGGGGATCGGCTCGCCGGTCGGGTTGAGGACTATCGCGTAGAACAGACAGTCTTCCTTCTGTACGGCGATCATCCCGTGCGGGGTCGACGAGTCGTAGTAGATCGAGTCGCCCGGTCCCAAAACCTCTTTATGGTTGCCGACCTGCACCATCAGGTGTCCGGAGATGACTATATCGCACTCCTGCCCCGCGTGGGACGTGAGCTGGATGTCCTTGTGCTGAGCCTCCTCGCTGTACGCCGAATGGACGAACAGCGGCTCCGCGATCCTGTTCTGGAAGGACGCCGCGAGGTTGTAGTACTCCATCCCGTGCGCCTGGTCGATGCGCTGACCGCCGCCCGAGCGTGTGACGACGTAGGACTGGAGGCGCGGAGACACGCCTTCGATAATATCGGTGACGTCGACTCCGAACGCGAGAGCGCAGCGGTATATGAACGCGAAGTTGAGGTCGCGCTCGCCCGATTCGCAGGCGAGGTATTCCTCTACCGTGACGCCGGTCTTCTCCGCCATTTCGACGGGGGTGTATCTCGTGATCTCGCGCAACTCGCGTATACGCGAACTCATTTCGAGTATCTTATAGTCGAGTCCGGTGAAGTTTTCCATATCGTTCATCCTTTCGCATCGGGGAAAATTAAAACAAAAACCCGTCCCAAAGTAATGACTTTGAGACGAGTGTAAATACATATCACCCGCGGTACCACTCAAATTGCGGTTTGGTCCGCCACTCTTCGGGACCTGTCAGCCCCTATGCTCTGACGCGGCATACGCGGGAAAGTTCTACTCGGCGCAAAACGCTTTTCTTCTTTCCGGCTCGGAAGTTACATCACGTGACCGATACCTCCGGCTCGCACCTCCCGCCGGCTCTCTGCGCGTATCGTCTGCCTCGTGAACTCTTCGTCACGGCCTTTTATTCTGTTACGAATGATTATATCACTACTTTTTTATTATGTCAAGAATTTTTTGTGAATTTTTTACACGAAACGTGTTTTTATTCACAGCAGATTTCTCTGTATCTTGCCGCTGATGGTCTTGGGCAAAGAGTCGCGGAAGACCACTATGCGCGGATATTTATACGGCGCGGTGTGCGTCTTGACGTAATTCTGGATCTCTTTTTTCAGCTCGTCCGTGCCTTCCTTGCCGGGAACTAAGACTATCGACGCCTTGACGACCTGCCCTCTCACTTCGTCGGGAGCCGCGGAGACTCCGCATTCGAGGACGTACGGCAACTCCATTATGACCGATTCGATCTCGAACGGACCTATGCGGTAGCCCGAGGACTTGATGACGTCGTCCACGCGTCCGACGTACCAGTAGAAGCCGTCCTCGTCCCTCCACGCCGTGTCGCCGGTGTGGTAGTAGCCGTCGTGCCAGACCTCGCGCGTCTTTTCTTCATCTTTATAATAACCCTTGAACAGACCGCAGATCGAAGCGCCCTCGTCCGCCTTTATCACGATCTCGCCGACCTCGCCGTCGGGGACGGACTTGCCGTCGGGATCGAGGATGTCGACGTTGAACAGCGGGGACGGACGTCCCATAGAGCCGATCTTATGCGTGCCGCCGAAGAAATTGGCTATCGAAAGGGTAGTTTCGGTCTGACCGAAGCCCTCGAGGATCTGAAGTCCCGTCGCCTTCTCGAACTGCTTGTAAACCTCCGGATTGAGCGCCTCGCCCGCCGTCGTCATGTGGACTATCGACGAGAGATCGTAGTGCGAGATATCCTGCTTTATCATCATACGGAGCATCGTGGGCGGCGCGCAGAAGGTCGTGATATGATATTTTGCGAACATCGGGAGTATATCCGCCGCGTCGAAGCGGTCGAAGTCGTAGGTAAAGACCGCGCCCTCGCACATCCATTGACCGTAGAGCTTGCCCCAGAGCGCCTTGCCCCAGCCGGTCTCGGAGATCGTGAAGTGAAGTCCCTCGTCGGAGACGCCGTGCCAGTATTTCGCCGTCATGTAGTGCCCGAGCGGGTATTTGTAGCTGTGTTCCGCGATCTTGGGGTAGCCTGTCGTGCCCGACGTGAAGAACATCAGCATCGTGTCCGAGCCGCAGGCGGTGGAGTCGTCGCGGTAGAAGTGGGTCGAATACATCTTGTATTCGGAGTCGAAGTCGCGCCAGCCCTCCCTTTCGCCGCCGACGAGCATTTTGAGCCGGAGGGTCGGACAGGACTTCTCGGCGATCTCGACCTGAGAGGCGACGTCGCCGTCCGCCGTGCAGACGATGGCGGATACTCCCGCCGCTTGGAAGCGGTACTCGAAATCGTGGCTCTGGAGCTGGTTCGTCGCGGGAATGGCGACCGCCCCGAGCTTGTGCAGACCGAGTATCGCGTACCAGAACTGATAGTGGCGTTTCAGGACGAGCATTACCCTGTCGCCCTTCTTTATGCCCTGCGCCTTGAAGTAGTTGGCGCACATATTCGAGTGGCGTTTCATATCGTTGAAGGTCAGCCGTCTTTCGGTCTTGTCCTTCGAGATATGGAGCATAGCGAGCTTGTCCGGCTCGCGCTTGGCGATGGCGTCGACTATATCGAACGCAAAGTTGAACTTCTCCTCGTCGTGGAACTCGACGGAGAGCGGATAGCCGTTCTCGTTCTCCGTGCAGGTGACGAACTTCGACGAAACGAAGCGTTTGTCGCTGATGCGCGCGGGGATGAGCGTGTCGCGGACGAGCGATTCCTCGGCGTCCTGACCGGGAAGCACTACCGCGAGGAACAGGCAGTCCGCGCCCTCGACGGCGATCATTCCGTGCGGGGTCGAGCTGTTATAATAAATGGAGTCGCCCTCCGAGAGGTATTCGACGTTGTCGCCCACCTGCACCTTGAGGCGCCCTTTCATCACGAGGTCAAACTCCTGTCCGGAGTGCTTGGTCAGGTGGATCGGCTTGTTCTGGAGCTTTTCGTCGTACTCGTAGCGCACCCAGTACGGCTCCGCGATCTTTTTGAGGAACATCGGCGCGAGGTCGCGTATCTCGATGCCGTCCTCCTTAGCGGTCTGAAGTCCCTGTCCCCTGCGGGTGACTGTGTAGGACGACAGATGCGCCGAACGTCCTTCGAGCAGGTCGGTAATGCCGATGTTGAAAACGAGGGCGCATTTGTGGATGAACGTGAACGGAAAGTCCGCGACGCCCGACTCGTACGCGACGTACTCGTCGTAGGTGACTTCGACCTTCTCCGCCATTTCCTTCTGCGAAAGCCCGGTGATCTCGCGCATCTCTCTTATTCTCGCGGCGACCTCCGACAGCTTTTCTCTTTCAACGGTTGACATAGGTTTTTTCCTCCTGCAAAAATTTGCAAATAATAAAATAAAATACCCGCCTCAAATTTCTTTGAGACGGGTGAAATACACTCGCGGTACCACTCAAATTCGGTCTTAACGACCGCACTCTGTAAGGACGCATGATCCTCTTTGCGCTGACGCGGCAATTCGCGGAGGCGTCTACTCGAATTACTTCTTTCAAGATTTTTTCTTTCAAGATTTTTTCTTTCAAGCCCCGGCTCGGAAGCGATGGGTCGTATTTGAAAGTCCTCTGTCGGCTTACACCACCCGCCGACTCTCTGCGAAAGTCCTTCCAAGACCGTCTTCGTCACAGCCTTTTATTGAAACGCATTGTATCACGTTTTTCCCGATTTGTCAAGTGGGCGGAAAAATTTTTGCGAAAAAAGCGGAAAAGAAGAATTTAGCGGAGGAACGGGAGCGCGGGAACCTTTTTAGGCAAAAAGGTTTCCTCGGAACCCCCAACGCTCTCAAGTTCGCGTCGGGGAACCCCTCGCCCCGCCCCCTCCAAAAACCTTTCAGAGGGAAAGAAATATAAACAAGAATTTAGAGGGCGAGTCATAGAAAAACGGTGCGGACGCGTTATTCTATGACGTAGTGGAACGGGAACGTTAGATTTGCGAAGGACGTTCGTTCTCGCACTTTCTTTCGGTTGCCGAAAGAAAGTGCGCAAAGAA
>CACZZA010000164.1 GCA_902785485.1 uncultured Ruminococcus sp.
GCGCTTCCGCGCGAATGTGGCGGAAGTGCCTCCTAACCCCCTTCTCGTTGCCCTTTCTTTGCGCACTTTCTTTCGGCAACCGAAAGAAAGTGCGAGAACGAATGTCTTTCGCAAATCTAACGTTCCCGTTCCACTACGTCATAGAATAACGCGTCCGCGCCGTTTTTCTATGACTCGCCCTCTAAATTCTTGTTTAGTTTTTCGTTTCCGCAAAAAAATAAGGGACTGATTTTTACAGTCCCTTTATTCTTTTTTTACTCCCATTTTCCGAGGGGAACGGGCGAATTTCCTGTTTCGCTGTCGCGCGAGGCGAGGTACTTTTTGAGTCTCACAACGTCAAGCGCGGTGATACGTCCGTCGCCGTTCGCGTCCGCGCCGGGAGCTATCGTCACGGTCGATTTTTCGGTCGTATGATCATACTCCGCAAAGTATCTTTTGAGTCTCACGACGTCGAGCGCGGAGACCGTACCGTCGTCGTCGGCGTCGCCGTACAGAGGCAGCTTTTCAAAAGGTATGCCCCTGTTCTGCGCGAAGGTCTCGGCGTAGGAGCCTTTTATTCCGCGGATGACCAGCTTATCGGATCCGCTGAAAGCAGACCAGTGTATCGAGGTGACTGATTGAGGAATGGTTATCGTTTGCAGGTTGCCGCAGTTTGAAAAGGCGTACTGCCCTATCTGCTTCACTCCGTCGGGAACGGTTATCTCCGTAAGAGAACCGCAACCTGAAAAAGCATTGTTTTCTATCAAGGTCAGTCCTTTCGGCAGCTTGACGTGCGCAAGCTTCGAGCAGCCTTCGAAGGCGCCGTAACCGATGGCGGTCACGCCGGACGGGATGTCGATCTCTTCAAGAGCGGTGCATTGGAAGAACAGTCCGTGACCTATTTCGGTCAGGTTTTCGGGAAGGACGACCTCTGTAAGGGCGGTACAGTAACAGAACGCCGATCCGCCCAAAGTCAGGACGGACTCCGGGATAACGAGGCTCTTTATGCCTGAACAGTTAGCAAACGCGCTGTTTCCTATACTTTTCAGCGTTTCCGGAAGGACGATCTCCTTAAGTCCGGTACAGTAGTAGAACGCGGATTCTCCGATCGACGTCAGGTTTTCCGGCAGGTCGATCTGTGTGAGAGCCGAAGCTTGATAAAAAGCGTTATCTCCGATCGAAGTCACGCTGCCGTCGTTCGGGATGACCGAGTTTTTGCATCCCAACACCAGCCGTTTTGAGGCGGTGGCGATCAAGCAGTTCCCCGCGCTGTGGTAGGAGGAGTTGCCCTGTTCGACCGTGATGTTTGAAAGGGAGGGACACTCCGAAAAAGCCGTCGACGATATGCTGTTGACCGAACGCGGGATCGTGACGGAGGTAATTCCCGTACAGTTGCCGAACGCGTATTCTCCGATGCTGTTCACTGTATCGGGGATCCTTACCTCGGTAAGTCCCCAACAACCCGAGTACATCGAATTGCTGATCTTTTTGACGGAATACGGCAGGGAGACCTCCTTAAGCGAAACGCAGCGCGCAAAAGCGCCCTGTCCGATCTCGGTCACGGAATCGGGGATCGTTACGTTTTCAAGGTTCGTACATCCCGCGAACGCCGACGAGCCTATGGTCGTGACGGAATCCGGTATCGTGACGTTTTTCAGGGAGTAACAGGAATAAAACGCGTTGTATCCGATGTTCATAAGCCCGGAGGGGAGGATCACTTCACTCAGACTGTGGCATTCGGTGAATGCGTATTCTCCGATCTCCCGCACCGTTTTCGGGAGAGTCACCGAGGTCAGGCTCCAGCAGCTTTCAAAAGCGTTGTCGCCGATCTTCACGACGGTATATCCGTTTATCTTTTCGGGGACCGTGAGCGCTGCGACGTCAGACCGGTGTTTCAATTTCGTGATAGTCGCGTCGCCGTCGTTCAGCGAGTATTCGTACATATCGGGGTCGATAAAGACGTGGTCCTCGCCCTCGCCGGTCCGGGTCACATTCTCGAAATTCCGTATCGCGTACTTGTTTATCGACGTCAGGTCGTAGGTGATCGACTTGTTCGAGCTTCTTTCTCCCACGGGGGAGCCGTCGGCGGACCGCACGTTCGCGCCCTTGCCTATGACGACGACCGTTTTGCCTATGACTTCTGTGTAAGCGGCGTACGTAGGGTGCGCGGAGCTTTCGCCGTACAGATTATATACCGTTCCGCCGAGGACGGTAAGTTTAGCGTCCCCGAGGACGTGCGCCGGGTGTCCCTGTCCCATACCGTGAGAGCCTGCGATGACAGCGTCCCACGTTCCGGACTTGACGGTGAGGTCGGTGGAGTCTTCATCCGCGTATCTGTGTCCGGCGATCAGGGTCGGGTATCTTCCCGAATAACCGCCGTTGACGGGGATCGAATTGACGGTGACGCCCTCGCCGACGACGGACTTCATTCCGTCGAACATAATGAACATCGTGGCTTTTTCATTTTTGTACCAGTCGTTGCCCGAGCTGTGAACGTAATCTATCGTGAGGTTTTCGATCGTGACCCTCGAACGGAAGATGAGATTCAGGCTTTGGCAGGCGTCCTGGTCGAGGATGAGCTTTGCGCCGGACTTTTCCGCGTAGTCTATTCCGTCATAGACCGAAGTGAGCTTGAACGGCAGGTCGGTCTTTGCCGCCTGAACGTTGAACTCCGCGGGAGTGCTGCGGAACGCGTCCGCGCAGTCGACGGTCAGCTCTCCGCAGACGACGACCGTGCCTCCCGTGCTTTTGAGAGAGTCAAAACCGAGACGGAGCGCGTTTTTGAGGTAAGCGCTCTTTCTTCTGTCGGCGTCGGCGAGCAGATCGTCGTAATCCGCCGCGTTGCCCATCGCGTTCTCGGGAGAACTGCCGTCTCCCCTGCCGCGGGGAGCCGAGGCTATGAACACCGCGGGAAGAGTATCGAAGTCGTCCTCTTCCTCCTTGAGTTCTCCCGTCGGGGTGATCGATATGAAGCTCTTGACGTTTCCGTATTTCAACGCGTTGACGTCGTACGTTATCTTTTTGTTCGCCGCCGCGTAGTTTGCGGGCGAGCCGTCGGCATAGTCCACCTTCGCGCCCTCGCCTATCGTTATGTCGACGTATTCGGAGTACGAATATATCCCGTGAGGAGTGTCGAGTCCTCCTTCGCCGATGACGTATTTGATCCTGCCTCCGGTTACGGTCAGTTTGGCGTTGGTGACGTTGCCGGGGTAGTCTTTAGTCATCCCGTGTGAGCCGGCGATCACCATATACCAGGATCCGGACTTGACCGTAAGATCGGTCGAAGAAAGACTGCGGTACCTGTCGCCGGCAATGAGCGAGGGCAGGCATCCCGCTTCAGCGCCCGAAGAGGGGACGGAATTGACCTTCACCCCTTCGCCTATGACGGACGATTTTCCCAAGAACGCCAACAGCACGGTGTTTTCGGTATTCACCTTTTTGTTGGCTCCGTACCATTCGTTGCCGTCCTTGTACTTGTAGTCTATCGTTATGTTGTCTATCAGCACCGTATTGTTAAAACGTATCCCGAGCGAGGGGTTGTCGGTCGAATCGAGCACGAGCTTTGCTCCGGTGTCCCGAAAGTCGGTCCCGCCGTACACCGAGGTTATCCTGTATGAGTTGGCGTTGCTTTCCTCGCCGAAATAATACTCCGAGGGGGTCCCGGTCCTTTTCGCGTTCGACCAGTTCAGCACAAGCTCGTCGCAGACGACGAGCGTGCCGCCGGTGTTTTTCAGCGCGGAATAGCCCCTGTAAAGCGCTGTCTTGCCGAGCTGCGGGATCAGCTTTCCGTCGCTTCCCGTCGGGTAGCCGGACTGATAATCCGCCGCGTTGCCCATCGCGTTCTCGGGAGAACTGCCGTCTCCCGTTCCCCGGGAGGTCGTCGCGACGTAGACTGCGGGGAGCGAGTCGAAATCCGTCTCGGTCACCGCCGAAGACCTGAAAGCGAACGACGCCAAGAGAGCAAGCAGTACAATAAACGGTATGAGGATCATAAATGTTTTCTTCATAGGGTTTTGTTCTCATTTTTTAACGGTCGAAAAAAGCGGGACGAAAAACGTCCCGCCGAGCGTTTTGAGCGGGAAACCGGGGGTCAAAAACGCCTTTATCAGTTGAGTCCGTATTTTTCAAAGTAGAGCTTTTGCATCCGTTCGACAAGCTCCGGAGCCTTGCCTCCGACCTTCTTTCCGTCGATCTCGTCAGCGGCGAGGATGACGCTCGTCGTCGACATCGAAAGCACTTCGTCGGCGGTCCACACCTCGTCGAGCTTGATCTCGCG
>CACZZA010000165.1 GCA_902785485.1 uncultured Ruminococcus sp.
TGCCGTGTTCGACGAAAAGGGTGTTTTGATAAAAAGTGTCGATCAGGTCGAGATCGGCGACAAATTCTGTTTCCGCACGACCGACGGTGTCGTTGACGGAGAAGTGAAAGGAAAGAAAAAAGATGTCTGAAGAAAAAATGACTTTTGAAAAATCTCTCGAAAAGCTCGAGGAGATAGTACGTACTCTCGAGAGCGGAAGAAAACCGCTCGACGAGTCCATCAACCTTTACGAAGAGGGAGTAAGGCTCGTAAAAAGCTGCGAGGGGATGCTCGATGACGTCGAAAAACGCATCAAGCTCCTTCGTCCCGACGCAAACGGCGAGATGCAGGAGACCGAATTCGTCAGCGAGGACAACGAGTGATGGACAGAGAAACGCTCATAAAAAGCCTGAAAGAGGCGGCGGAGACGACAGAAAGCTCTCTCAAAAAAATGCTTGAATGCCGGGACGCGTCTTTCCCTGAACTTTTCGACGCCATGGCATATACGACTCTCGCGGGCGGAAAGCGAATTCGCGCGTTTCTCGTGCTTGAATTCGCAAGACTGTGCGGAGCGGATCCCGCTTCGGCGGTGCCTTACGCCTGCGCTGTCGAGATGATCCACGCATATTCGCTCATACACGACGATCTGCCCTGTATGGACGACGACGATATGAGAAGGGGCAAAAAATCAAACCATATAGTTTTCGGAGAAGCCAACGCCCTGCTCGCGGGAGACGGACTTCTGACGTACGCTTTTGAAGTCGCGTCGTCGAACGCGCTTATCTCTCCCGAAAAGAATGCGAAGGCGGTGTCGCTTCTCGCATCGTTCGCGGGTCCGCGCGGAATGGTCGGCGGACAGGTACTCGATCTGCGCGGCGAAAAGGAAAAACTGTCTTACGAGGAGCTTTACCACGTTGACGAACTCAAGACCTCGGCTTTGATAAAAGCGTCGGCGTACCTCGGATGCGTCGCGGCGGACGGCGGAGAAAATTATTTTGAAGCCGCCGAAAAATACGGACAAAATATAGGCGTCGTGTTCCAGATAGTCGACGATATACTCGACGTCACCGGAGACGAAAAGACTCTCGGGAAGCCGATCGGATCGGACGAAGAAAGCAACAAGACGACGTTTTTGACGTATATGACGATCGAAGAAGCGAAAAAATACGCGTACGACCTTACCGAGGAGGCAAAATCGGTCCTTCCTCCGGACGAACGCGGCGACGCTCTGCGCGAGCTTGCCGATATGCTCCTGACGAGAAATAAATGAGGCTCGATATATACCTGAAGGAAAACGGATTTTTTGAAAGCCGTAAAAAAGCCTCGGACGCGATAAAAGACGGATGCGTCAAAGTCGGCGGGAAAATTGCGGACAAGCCCTCTCTCGAGATCGACGGACAGGAAGTGACGGTGACGGGAAGTCCGCTGAAATACGTGGGACGCGGCGGACTCAAACTCGAACACGCGCTCGATGCGTTCGGGATCGACGTCAAAGACGCGGTCTGCGCGGACGTCGGCTCGTCTACCGGAGGGTTTACGGACGTGCTTCTGACGCGCGGAGCGAAATACGTCTACGCGATAGATTCGGGTTCCGATCAGCTCCACCCCAAGCTCCGAAAAGACGAACGCGTCTGCGTGATGGAGCGTACGAACGCGAGAAACCTCGACCCTGAGAAATTCGGCGACGGAGTCGACGTCGTCACCCTCGACGTGAGTTTTATAAGTCAGACGCTTATCCACGGCAGCGTGTCTGAAATTTTGAAGGGCGGAGGAGCGTTTGTTTCTCTTATAAAGCCGCAGTTCGAGTGCGGCCGCGCGTCGATAGGCAAAAACGGTATAGTCAGGAGCGAGACAGAGCGCGAATACGCCGTAAGAAAAGTCATCGAAAGCGCGAAGAGCCATTCGCTCGAACACCGCGCGACCGTCGTTTCGCCCATAAGAGGCGGAGACGGCAACGTGGAGTTTCTCGTTTATTTCGTTAAAAAGAAATAGATAAGGGTAAAGAATATGAAAAAGATCGCAGTGATCACAAAACCGGACCGCGATCCGGGACTGGCGCTCGCGGCCCGGGCGATAAAGACTTTGAGGTCCGCGGGACTCGTCTGCATACTGCGTCCCGAGGACAGACACGCCCTCGGAGACCTTTCCGAAGACGGCGGAGTCGTTTTCTCGTCTTCCGGCGAGCTTCCGAAAGACGCCTTCTGCGCGGTGGTGTTCGGAGGAGACGGGACCATCATGCGCCTCTCGCATGAATCGAGCGCGAAAAACATACCGATACTCGGAGTAAACCTCGGCAGAGTGGGTTATCTGACCGAGATCGAACCGGACGAGATCCCCCTGCTTTCGTCTCTCGCGTCGGACGAACTGACGCTCGAAAAGCGGATGATGCTCCGCTCGTCCATCATATCGGACGGAAAAACGGTCAGTGAGAACGTCCACTCGCTCAACGATATAGTCGTATCAAAAGGCGCCATTTCTTCGATGGCGGAGATCGTGCTGAAAAGCGGAGGCGCCCTCGTCGGACGTTACGTCTGCGACGGGATAATAATAGCGACCCCGACGGGTTCGACCGCGTATTCGCTCGCGGCGGGCGGATCTGTGATAGAACCGTCGCTTGAATGTATCTCCATGACTCCGCTCGCGCCTCAGTCTTTCTATTCCAAACCGATAATATTCGGCGGAGACGCCGTTCTTGAAGTCACAAAGGGTGAACGCGGCCACGGCGAACTATACGTCACCTGCGACGGAGGAGACTACGCCGAGCTGAAAACGGGCGACGTTCTGAGAGTAGACAAAAGTCCGCTCGCCGCGCGGTTCATACACATAAAGCAAAACCACTTCTGCAGTGTCCTCAACAGCAAAATGAGCGACCTGTGATCCCGAAGACCGTAAAATTTGAAAGGAATTTGACAATATGAAATCCTCAAGACAGAACAAGATCCTCGAAATCATCAAGAAGAACAACGTTCAGACTCAGAGCGAACTGATCGACAGGCTCAACGCAGAAGGGTACAAGGTCACTCAGGCGACCGTTTCGCGCGACATACGGGAGTTAAAACTCGTAAAAGTCTCGCTCGGAGGACAGGAGTACAAATACGCCGAATCCGCGCAGGAAGACATAAAAATATCGGCTAAGTTCAAGACTATCCTCCGCGAGACGCTCGTATCCGCAGATTACGCCTGCAACACAATGGTACTCAAGACCTACGCGGGTATGGCAAACGCCGCCGCCGCCGCGATCGACAATATGGGGTGGAACGAGATCGTCGGATCGATCGCCGGAGACGACACCGTACTTATCATCATGCGTTCCGATGAGAGCGCGCGCGAATTCTACGACAAGTTTCAGGAAATAGTCGTCAGCAGAGGCTGACGGAAAAGTTTTCTGAAGAGATCTCACGGAAAGGCAGGGTGACGCAGAGTGCTGACTGATCTTCACATCGAGAACGTGGCGGTCATAAAGAATACCGACGTCGAGTTCGGACCGGGCTTCAACGTGTTCACGGGCGAGACCGGAGCCGGAAAATCCATAGTCATAGACTCGATCAACCTGCTGACAGGCGCAAGGGGAGATCGCGAGCTTATACGCACCGGAGAAAAGAGCGCGCTCGTTTCAGCGGTGTTTTCGGATATTTCCGCGTGCGCCGTCTCAGGTCTTGCGGAACAGGGAGTCGCGCCCGACGCGAACGGCGAACTTCTCATCACACGTACCGTCAGCCTCGACGGGAAGGGAACTATCCGCATAAACGGGCGTCCCGTGACGCTTTCCGTTTTGCGCGAGGCGGCAAAATATCTGATCAACATCCACGGACAGAACGATAACAAGGCTTTGCTCGACGACGCGGAACACATAAAACTGCTCGATCTTTACGCGGGCAACGGAGAACTGCTTGAAAAGTATTCGGACTCGTACGACCGTCTTTGTTCTCTCCGCTCCGCCATAAAAAAAGCGGACGTTCCGCAGGCGGAAAAAGAACGGCTCACCGAACTGCTCGGCTACCAGATAAAGGAGATCGACTCGCTCCGTCTTCGCGAGGGCGAGGAAGAAGAACTGATCAAACGCTCGCTCACTTTACGCAACATCGAGAAGATAGCCAAACAGGCGCGGACGGTATTCCGCGCGCTCCACTCCAACGATAAAGGAGTCACCTCCGCATCGCTCGCCCGCAAGGCGGCGGAGGC
>CACZZA010000166.1 GCA_902785485.1 uncultured Ruminococcus sp.
GGAGTCCTACCCTTTATCTCGCTCCGTAGGTGAAATCCTGTTATTCCGCTTGTAATTATCGTTCGCATCGCCATTTGGAACACTATCGCCCATTCAGCAATAACTGTTTACATAACTGCCAAATGGCTCGGCTTCGTAGGTGTGGTTTGTGCGTTCCCTTTCTTCTGAAAGTAACTTTACCTTCGATGGATCGCCCTGCGCGAAGGTATCGTGGATGAGGATCGTTCGTTCTTATCCCGAAGGCGTACTTTGTGTACGTCGAGTGGATAAGAACGGACGAAACGCGTAGTGCCACTGAACTAACGCTTATGCCTTATTAGTGGTCATCGCCGCGAGACCGAGTGCGAAAAATCCTTGTTTATCGAAATAATTCGATCAAAATAATAAAGGTGTCGCGTTTTCGGCGACACCCTTATTTTATTTGCTTACTATAAACGCGAACGGCAGTCTCCACGACGAGTTGGAGTAATAGAACGTGACGCTCGTCATAAGCCAGTCGTTGTCGTAGTACATACACGACGAGCTTCCGCCGTCGAGGTTTGCCGCGTTGACGGCTCCGTATTCCATCATAATATCGATGAGGTCGGACGCGGACGCGCCGAGGTGTCCGGATTTGCCTCTGCCGTCGGTGACGAGGAGAAGCAGACTTCCGTCCGCACACTGTCCGATAGCCGTACGGGGGTTAAGACCGCTTCCCGCGCCGTTGAGACCTCTTTCCTTGCCGTTGATGACAAGCTGAACGAAGTGGTTGTTCGAGTCGCTGCTTTCCTCCTGGAAGGTGACGGCGTCGCGGATCTTCTTGTCGCGTATGGTCTGCTCCATCTGCGCGGGCGTCATCCCCTCGATGCTGAATATCTCGAGAATGTTATCTTCGGTCAGTCCTACGAGGACGTAGCCTCTGTCGCCGCGCGGATTGTTCATCTGTATCTGTCCGTGGCTGACGACCACTCCGAGCGGAGCGCCGCCGGAGTTGTTTGTCGAGTTGTAGATGCCGCCGTTGATGCCTGCGAGAGCGTTGTTTTCATTGACCAGCACGTCGAGCGTCACACCTTTTTCTCTCCACGGGTATATAGTCGCGAGAGACACTCTCGACGGGTCTTTGACTTTTATCATATATCCCGTGAACGTCCTTCCCGGGATCTCGAAGACCTCTACGTCCTTCTCGGTGCCGTCTTCGCTTTTTTCACCGGAAGAGTCGTTTTTTTCGATCGTTATGAGGCTCGTGTTTACTTCGTCGCTGAATTGCTCCATCGAGTTGGCGTTCACTATCGCCTGTATCTCTTCGGGATCGAGGAACAGCGAGACGACGAATTTCAGCTGACCCGTTTCGAGCAGGGTCGTCGTCATGATCTCGCGCGCCTTCGGAGAGGTGTCTCCGAACATCATTCTGAGCATCAGCACGAGCGTCAGCGCGAGTACGACGATGAACGTCAGTATGACCGCCAATACCCGCAGCACTATCTTCATAGCGCTTTTGCCGCCGTTGCCGGAGTTCATATATTCTTTCTTATCCATCTTTTTCACCTCCGGCTTTTACTGTCTGTCGGCGACCGCCCAGTGCGGATCGTCGATGCTGTTGTCCGAGTCGTCAATATATACGAAATAGAAGATACTGTCAAACGTGTCGGTGTTCCAGACTCCGTTAGTCATACGCATCGGTTTGTCGATCTTGATATGACAGGAGAAACACTCGTCGGAATATTTTACGAAATCGTCCGCCTCTTCGGTGGTGAAGGGGGGATTTTGCAGGTAGTGATCGCTCATGAAGGTCATATCTATCCCGGTTGCGTACTGCCAGGTCTTTTCATAGAGGTACGACCCCTTGATGAGATACTGTCCGAGCTGATCGAATCCGTTGTGTTTGCCCTTGAGGTCGCGTGTCATGAACAGGCTCCACGTTTCCGCCACCTTGATCGGGTCGGGAGCGCCTTTGAGTCCGTCCGGAAGGGAAGCGTGTTTTACCGGAGTCTGCGCCTCTATCAGCGTTCCGTCCTGAGTAAATTCGACGTCCGAGCCGTTTTCATCCTTTACGGTGAGCTTTTCGTCGGAGCCGAACAGACAAAGCTCGTAAGTCATAAGGTCGGGGAGAGCGTCGCAATACTCTTTGACGTATTTATAATCCTTTATCTCCGACCGCGCGGCAAACGCGGGATCGATCATTTTGTCTCCCGACCATACTCTGTAATTCGAGAGGACCTTCGCCGTATAATTGACGAACGTCAAAGGCGTTTTGCCGTTGAACTCTACGGAATGACCCGCCGAGTCGGTGATGACGGCGTTTTCCGAGAAGAGCGCAGATACCGGGAACAGGGTCACGCCGTCTTTGTCGGACGGTCTGCCTTCGACTTTGTTTCCGCCCGAGGTGACGCTGACGCTCGATGGGAGTTCAAGCGCGAATACGTCGGCTGAACAGGAGATTATCTCCCACTCGGTGACCGGGAAGATCGCAAGCACCATATCCTCGCGCAAGGTCTGCGCCTCGAGCTTGCCGATCCGGAAGCCGTTCAGTAACACGTCGTACGCGTCGACCTTTTCAGTGCTTTCGCTGCGGCTCTTTTTGACCGTAAGTTCGCCCTGCGAGATCGCTTTTTCATACGATCTTATCTCGTCGTCGGAGGGGGAATACCGCGCCTTTATCTGCTCGAGCGAAAGCTCCTTTTCGACGTTTCCTCCGTCCGCCGCTTTCTGAATGTCAGAGAGCTTCGTTTTGAGGACGTTGTCGATCTGTCCGCTCTCGAACTTCGTCAACAGGCTGTGGACGTAGATGAGAAATACCGCAGACAGGGCGACAAGTACGCAGACGTAGATGATAAAACCCTTTTTGAAGAGACCTTTTTTGCGCTCTTTGGGTTTGCGTTTTCTTGAACTCGCGTCGTTTCCCGAAGCTCGCGGCGCGTTCCGCGCTTGTCTTGCGGGAGCGGCGGAATTGTTTTTGAGCGCGGCCGCGTTGCGCATCCGATCCGGTGACGGACGGGCGGTATTCGTCCTCGCGGGACTCTCTCCCGACGTAGGACGGACGTTTTCCGTTCTCACAGTCCGTTCGCCCGACGTAGGACGTGAGTTTTCCATTTTCAAGGGACGCTCTCCCGAGGCGGAACGGACGTTTTCCGTTCTCACAGTCCGTTCACCCGACGTAGGACGGACGTTTTCCGTCCTCACAGTCCGTTCACCCGACGTAGGACGGGAGTTTTCCGTCCTCACAGTCCGTTCGCCCGACGTAGGACGGGGTGTTGCCGTCGTCGCGGGACGCAGATTGCTTGCGGGGAAACGGGCAGGCGAGCCTGCGCGGACGCCGGAACGTTCGACAGACTTTCTTTCGGCGGAGGACGCTCTGTTTGCGTTCGCACCCGCCTGAGTATGCGCGTCCGAACTCTTCGGAAACGCGTTGTTTTTCGTTTCCGTGATATTATTTTTTTCCATTCTGTTCTCCATAGTCTCTTTAACTGAAAATAATATACGTTATAAACCGATATTTTATTTTATCATAACGTCCGACGGAATTCAAGTAGGATATGTAAGTTTACCCAAATTCTGCCCGTTGTCTCACTTTTTCGACGGAAAATACGCTCTTATAGCGCAATATGAACAAATAACGCTATACAAGAATTCTTCGCACTCGGTCTCAGTCGTCGCGGCACGCGACGAAGTGAAGACGCTACGCTAGTGAAGACGCGCCGAGGGCGCTAGTGAAGACGCTTCGCTAATGAAGACGCCGCCGGGTGGCGGCTAACTGAAAGTAGCAATCGAAAGGAACAAACCCCACCTACGAAGCCGAGCCGGTCGTCGCGTCTGCGACGAAGTGAAGACGCTGCGCTAATGAAGTCGCGCCGAGGGCGCTAATGAAGACGATACGCTAACGAAGACGCCGCCGTAGGGCGGCTAATTGAGAGTAGCAAGCGAAAGGAACAAACCCCACCTACAAAGCCGAGCCATTTGGCAGTTATGGAAACGATTATTGCTAAATGAGCGGTAGTGTTCCAAATGGCGATGCGAACGATAATTACAAGCGGAATAACAGGATTTCGCCTACGGAGCGAGATAAATGATTATACCCCCCCCGTTTAGGTGTGGGGAGGTCGAGGAGGGGAGGAGTTGCGCTTCCGCGCGAATGTGGCGGAAGTGCCTCCTAACCCCCTCCTCGTTGCCCTTTCTTT
>CACZZA010000167.1 GCA_902785485.1 uncultured Ruminococcus sp.
CGTCTCCCTTGACGATGACGGCGCCTATCTCGGTTATCCTGTTGTCCGCGCGGGAAAGACCCGTCGTTTCTATATCGAAAACGCAGAACTCGTCGGTCGCGAAAACGCCCTTCTTATCGCCGTAAATAGCCCTCTGCGTGTCGTCGACGTAGTACGCCTCCATACCGTAGATGACCTTCATATCGGACTTTTCGGACTGGTACATCGCGCGCGGGAACGCCTGCACCGTACCGTGGTCGGTGATGGCGACGGCGGGATGTCCCCACTTCTTCGCGAGCTTGATGACGTCCTCGGGAGCAGAGACCGCGTCCATCGACGACATACAGGTATGTAAATGCAGCTCGACCCGCTTCTTTTCCGCCTTGTCCTCGCGTATGCGCTTGCTTATCCTGGCAATGGAATTTATATTGAGTACGTATTCCTTGGCGAATTTGTCGTGACGGACGTTGCCGAGTACGGCGATGACGTCGCCCTCGCTCACCTTGGTCGTGACCTCTCCGTCGTCGGAGTCGGTCACGAGCTTACAGTATATCGACGAGTCGCGGTCGGTGATCGCGATCTCGAATATGATCTTGTCGCCGCTCTTGGTGGTCTTGACCTCTTTCGCCGTCACTTCTCCGAATACTACGGCGTTGCGCACGGGTCTGTCGAGGTCGCGCAGGCGCATCGGCTCGAGGTCGAAGGGGTCGCCGTATATGAATTCGGGAGAACTGACGTCGAAGCGCATCCGCCCGACGCTCCAGACTCCGTCCACGTTTGAATATTCGGCGTCTTTGTCGGAGATCGTGGAAACTCTTTTCAGCGCCGGCTTGTCGGGGTCTTCCTCCTCCGGCTTGTCCTCCGGCTCGTCGAAGCCTCCCTTTGCGAGCCATTCGCCGATGTCGTCGGCGTACTTCTGCTCGGTCTGCCTTATCATTTCGGCGAACGCAAGCCCGCCGTCCTCGTCGCGCGTGATCTCTACTTTATAGTCGAGTCCGAACTCGTCCTTTATGATCTTTTCTATCGTTTTGGGAGTGTTGGCGCTGTACAGAAGCTCTATCCCGCCGTTCGTGAAGGAGATACTGACTTCGAGGCGGTCAGAGGTAAGCTTGCAGTCGTACTCGTTGAAAAAGCCCTGACTTATCGCTCCGCGGCGCCTCGCCTCCTCGAACAGCTCGGAGACGTATTTTTCGTCGAACAGAGCGGGGTCGTATTTCGTGACGAAATGCACCCCCGCGATGCCGTACGCGCGGCAGATCTCCTTTTCGATCCGCTCGAGCGTCTTTTTGGGAATTATCTTGTCGAAACGCGCCTCGACCTCAACGAGCCTGTTCGCCTTGTCGACGCGCGTGACGGGATCCCGCCCTCCCTCGAGCAGACGTCTGTCTTCGTCCGACGGCGTGTATCTGTTGAATATTTCAAGAATGGTCTTGTTCATTTTTCCTCCGAACAGAGCTTGTTTATCTCGTCTATAAGCTCGTCCACGATACGGTCTTCGTTGATCTTGCGTATGACTTTGCCCTTTTTGATGAGGACGGCTTCGCCCCGTCCGCCGGCGATGCCGATATCACATTCGCGCGCCTCTCCGGGTCCGTTGACGGCGCACCCCATCACGGCGACGTTGAGCGGTCTGTCTGTCTTGCACTCGCCCACGCGCCGCTCGAACTCCTTCGCGATCCCGATAAGGTCGATCTGCGTACGTCCGCAGGTCGGGCAGGAAACTATATTTATATAATTTTCGTCGGAGAGTCCTATCGCCCGCAGGAGCGTTTTCCCCTCCTCGACCTCGCGCACAGGGTCTGCGGTCAGCGAAACGCGGAACGTATCTCCTATGCCGCGCAGGAGCAGTCCGCCTATACCCGCGGCGCTCTTTACAGCGCCTATATGCTCGGTCCCCGCCTCGGTGACGCCGAGGTGGAGCGGATAGCGGCACTTTTCGGCGAGAAGCTCGTTCGCCTCGATCATATCGGCGACGCGCGACGACTTGACGGCGATGACTATATCCGTGAAATCCTCTTTTTCAAGCAGGGACGCGTGATACAGCGCGCTTTCGCACAGCGCCTCGCCCGACGGTCTGCCGTATTTCGCGAGGATGTGTTTTTCGAGCGAGCCTCCGTTGACTCCTATGCGTATAGGTATCCCCTTTTCCCTGCACGCCCGCACGACCTCGCGCACGCGCTCGTCCGAGCCGATGTTGCCGGGATTTATGCGTATCTTGTCGGCTCCGGCGTACGCGGCTTCCACCGCCATACGGTAGTCGAAGTGGATGTCCGCGACGATCGGGATACGTATATCGCTCTCCTTGAGTTTTCCGACGGTGCGGACGGACTCGATATCGGGAACCGTCATACGGACTATGTCGCAGCCCGCCTCTTCAAGGCGCTTTATCTGAGAATACGTCGCAAAATAGTCCTTCGAGTCGGTGTTCGTCATCGACTGGACGGCGATACGGCTGCCGCCTCCGATATAAATATTTCCTATCTTTATTTTTAAGGAGTCGCGTCTTTCCATTTCTGACTGTCCTTTCAGCTGAACAGCTTCAGTATATCTTTATAAGTTATGAGTATCATAAATCCCATCAGCAGGACGAGTCCCGCAAAATGGATATATCCCTCGACCTTGCGCGGGACCTTTTTCCGCGTGATGAGTTCAAAGAGCAGGAACACGAACCGTCCTCCGTCGAGCGCCGGGAACGGGAGCATATTCACGATGCCGAGGTTGAGCGCGATGAGCGCCGCGAGGTCGAGCAGATCGGGAAGTCCCCTCTTCGCCGCGTCGCCGATGGCGGACGTTACCCCGACGGGTCCCGACATCTGATCCACACCGACCTTGCCAGTGACGAGGAACAAAAGCGACTTCCAGATCGTCGTCACGGACGACTTCGCGTAATAAAACGTGTTCACAAGCACGCTTCCGACGGTCTTCTCCGCCTCTTTGACGTAAAAGTCCATCATACCGACGGTCAGTTTTCCCTCGGACGCGGTGGCGAAGCGCACGTTCGGAAGTGTCACTTCTCCCCCGTCGCGCAAAACGACGACGTCACATTCCTCCGCTCCGTCGAACATTATATATTCTCTCATATCGTGCGCGGTGCGTACGGTCTTGCCGTCTATCGAAACTATCGTGTCTCCGACTTCAAGTCCCTGCGCGGGAAGTACCGAGCCTTCGCGGAATTTTGCCACGGTGTTGGAAGGCAGACGCGTCGACACTACTATTATAAATACGGCGAGGACTCCGACGAGGATATTCATAAACGCGCCCGCCGCGATGATTATCATCCTCTGCCAGACGGGCTTGGAATTCAGAGCGCCCTCTTCGTCGCTCTCCTCGTCCTCTCCCGCCATCGAGACGAATCCCCCTATCGGAAGGAGACGGAGCGAGTACGCGGTGCCGGTCTTTTTCGAGGTCTTCGATATGAGCTTGGGTCCCATACCTATCGAAAACTCGTTGACCTTGACCTTGAAGATACGCGCGGCGGTGAAGTGCCCTAGTTCGTGTATGAAAATAAGGAAACCGAATACGAGTACGGCTATTACTATCGTCATAAATACGCCTTATTTGCAGGCGGCTTCCCGGACGTACGCGCGGGAATAACGGTCTGCTTCAAGTATGTTGTTGAGTGTGAGCGGTTTTTCGTCCTTCCACGACCGCAAAGCGTCCGAAACGAGGTCGAAAATATCGGTAAAGCCGATCTTTCCGCCGAGGAAAAGTCCGACCGCCTCCTCGTTCGCTCCGTTCAGCGCCGCGGGGTAAGTCCCGCCCTTCCTCACCGCCTCGTAAGCGAGCGGCAGGAGGGTGAACGTCTCTTTGTCGGGATAGGCGAACGTCAGCTTGCCTACCTTCGCGAGGTCGAGCTGTTCTTCCAGTCCCTCGAGCCTGTCGGGGTAGGTCAGCGCGTACTGGATGCAGGTACGCATATCCGGCACGCCGAGCTGGGCGATGACCGCGTTATCAATGTATTCGACAAAAGAATGTATTATGCTTTCAAAATGGACCACGACGTCGATCCGGTCGACCCCGACTCCGAAAAGACGGTACGCCTCGATGACTTCGAATCCTTTGTTCATCAAAGTCGCCGAGTCTACCGTGATCTT
>CACZZA010000168.1 GCA_902785485.1 uncultured Ruminococcus sp.
TCCCCTCCTTGACCTCGGAACCCCTACCGCTCGGCGAACTCGCGGCAGGGAACCCTCAGACCTCCCCACACCTCAACGGGGAGTCCTACCCTTTATCTCATTCCGTAGATAATATCCTGTTATTACGTTTGTAATTATCGTTCGCATCGCCATTTGGAACACTACCGCTCATTCAGCGACAATTATTTCCATAACTGCCAAATGGCTCGGCTTCGTAGGTGAAGAAAACAAGAATTTAACGAAGTATTTGAAAGACGAATGATAGCCGAAAACTTCACCTTAAATCGGTGAGCGAACGCCTATGTCAATAGCTCGCCCCTATGGGGGAGCTGTCAGCGTAGCTGACTGAGAGGGCACGCCTGCGGTTGGTTGCTATATGTAAAACCCTCTCCGTCACGGCGGGCGTAACACGCCGTGCCACCTCTCCCAGAGATGAGAGGTAGCCGTTAGGGGTCGCTCGCTGCCTCGAAGTGAAGTCAGTGCAAACCGTTTGTAAAAGCAATCGTTTGTGCGCTAAATTCTTGTTTATATTTCTTTCCCTCTGAAAGGTTTAGAAAAGGGTGCGGGAAAAACCTTTCCTTAAAAGGTTTTTCCCGCGCTCCGTTCTCTCGTAAAAAAAGGGCTGTTTTGCAACAGCCTCTTTTCTTATTTGATGAAGTTCTTTTCAAACGCCTCGACCCACGCGCGGGCAATGACCTCGTGTCCCGGGGCGGTGGGATGGACTCCGTCGAGCGACCAGTAGATCGCTGGGGCGCGTTTCTGCGCCTCGTCGAAGCGCTCCTGGAGCGGGATATAAACGAGTCCGTGTTTTTCGGCGGCGAGGCGGGACGCCTCCGCCTTCTCGGCGACTCCCTCGCGGAAGAAATCCCACTTATCGGGTCTTTCCTCGGTCGCGCGCGTCGCCTCTCCCTCCATGACGTAAGGTCCGAGTATCATTATTTTGAGATCGGGGAGCGCTTCAAGGAGTTCGTCGAGGATAAGGTCGTATATCATCGAAAACTTCTTCGTATCCGCGCCGTTTTGGAACGCGACCTCGTGCCAGACGTCGTTGACTCCGACGAGCAGGCTCATATAATCCGGCTTGAGATTTATGATGTCTTTTTTGATCCGCGCGTAAACGTCGACGACGCGGTTGCCGCCTATCCCGCGGTTGAGAAAAGAAAACCTCGGCGCGTATTTATATCCGAGTTCAGCCGAAACGAGGGTCGCGTAGCCGCGCCCCATACGGTCGTCCTTGGCGCGTTCGCGCCCCGCGTCGGTTATCGAGTCGCCCTGAAAAAGTATCAGTTCAGACATTTGTTCATTCCCCTTTCGGTCAGTCGGTGAGACGGCAGATATTAATCAGCGTATCAACGCATTTTTCCATATCCTGAACGCCTGCGAATTCAAATCTTCCGTGGTGGTTCTGCGAGCCTGTCCCGAGGTTAGGGCAAGGCAGACCCTCGTACGAAAGTCTCGCGCCGTCGGTGCCTCCGCGTATCGGCGACACGTCGGGTGATCCGCCTGCCGCCTCTATCGCCGCCTTGGCGTTTTCGACGAGCCAGAACGCCTTTTTGACGTACTCCGCCATATTGCGGTAGACGTCCTTCGCGTCGACTTTTACTCTTCCCTCTCCGTACCGCGCGTTGAGATAGTCCGCGGCGCGGGCGAGGGTCTGCTTCTTTATCTCTATTTTACCGGCGTCGTGGTCGCGCAGGATGTATTTCGACTCCGCCTCCTCGGTCGTGCCCTTGATGCCGATGAGGTGATAAAATCCCTCGTAGCCGGAGGTGTATTCGCATCTCTCGTTCTCGGGAAGGAGAGCGTCGAACTCGAGCGCGAGGCGCGAGGCGTTGATCATCCCGCCCGCCTTGGCGTCGCCGGGATGCACCGCCTTTCCGTAAAAGTAAACGGTCGCGTTGACGGCGTTGAAGTTCTCGTATTCAATCTGTCCGAAAGTTCCTCCGTCGACGGTATAGGCGCCGTCGCAGGCGAAGAGCGGCACGTTGAACAGGTCGGCGCCCCGTCCTATCTCCTCGTCGGGAGTAAAGCCGACGGCTATATCGCCGTGCGGGAGGGTCGGGTCGTTTTTGAACCGTTCGAGCATCGTTACGATCTCGGCGACGCCCGCCTTGTCGTCCGCTCCGAGGACGGTCGTGCCGTCGGTGACGACGAGGTCCTGTCCGATATATTTTTCAAGCACCGGGAATTCGGAGCGTTTCATCACGATTCCCTTATCCGCGTTGAGGACAATATCTCCGCCGGAGTAGTCCTTTTCGACTCTCGGGCGGCAGCCTCTGAATTCGACCTCGCTGACGGTGTCCATGTGCGCGATAAAGCCGATTTTCTTCTTGCGCGCTCCGCCGTCGTTCGCAGGGAGAAAGCCGTACACGTATCCGTGTTCATCCACCTGAGTATTCACGCACCCAAGCTCGCGCAGTTCGTTTTCAAGATGGCGCGCGAGGATAAATTCGTCCGGGTTCGACGGGCAGTCCGGGTTTTCTTCAAAGCTCCCCGTGGGGAACGACGCGTATTTTATCAGTCTTTCGTATGCTTTCATATTTTTCCTCCGAGTTTACGTTTTCGTTCAAAGAAAGAGTATAGCACAAATATTTGCGATTGTCAAAAAATATTGTCTATATACTTGAAAAAAACACGCTTCTTATGTATAATACTGTTGTCGGGAGTCTTTGCCCGATCAAAATCGAATACAAATAATTGCATAAAGCGAAAGGACGCAAAACCATGTCAAGCTTAAGATTCAAGTACGAAGATCTGAAAAGATTCTGCCTCGACGCGTTCGAGCGTTTCGGTTTCACGAAGGACGAGAGCGCGATCATCACCGACGTTCTCCTGCTCTCCGACCTGTACGGCATCGACTCGCACGGCACGCAGAGACTCGTTCGCTACCACAAGGGTCTGAAAAGCGGACTCATCAAGGCGGACGCCAAGCCCGAGACGGTTTTCGAGACTCCTATCTCCGAAGTCATCGACGCCAAAGAGGGTATGGGACAGATCGTCAGCTACAACGCGATGAAAAAGGCTATCCAAAAGGCGAAGGAGCACGGTGTCGGAATGATAACCGTCAAGAATTCCAACCACTACGGCATAGCGGGTTATTACGCAAAGATGGCGTGCGACGAGGGTCTGATCGGCATCTCCGTTACCAACACCGAAGCGATCATGGTCCCGACGTTCGCCCGCAAAGCGATGCTCGGCTCGAACCCGATCGCGGTCGCGATGCCCGCGGATCCCTATCCGTTCTTCTTCGACGCTTCGACCTCCGTCGTCACGAGAGGCAAGCTCGAGCTTTATAAGAAGCTCGGCAAGGAAATGCCCGACTGCTGGGGCATAGACAAGAGCGGCAAGGTCAACACCTCGGCTCCCGAAGTCCTCGACTGCATCGCTTCCCACCAGGGCGGCGGCATACTCCCGCTCGGCGGCGCGTATGAAAAGACCGGCGGACACAAGGGTTACGGCTACGGTATGCTCGCGGAGATCTTCTCGTCCATCCTTTCGCAGGGACTTACCTCCGATAAGACCTACGTCGGCGGCAAGGCGCTCATCTGCCACGGCTTTTTCGCCATCAACCCGAACCTGTTCGGAGACCCCGAGGCTATAAAGGCTCATTTCTCCGAATTTTTGCAGGATCTGCGCAACGCTCCGAAGGCGGAGGGGTGCGACCGCATCTACACCCACGGCGAAAAAGAGATAATCGCGATGAACGAACGCCTCAAGAACGGCATCGACATCAATATCAACACAGTCAAGGAAATGAAGAACTGCGCGATCGACGTCGGTCTCGACATAGGAGAATATCTGGGACAGGACGCCGCAAACGCGTAAGATAGGCGCTTGGTAAAGCGATAAAAAAATATAAACAAGAATTTTTCGCACTCGGTCTCGCGGCGATGACCGCTGACTAACTATAAACCTTTGTTCAATGGCAATATGCGCTTCGTCCGACCGTGACCGCTCGACGTACACAAAGTACGCCTTCGGGTCACGGTCGAACGATCCTCATCCACGATACCTTCGCGCAG
>CACZZA010000169.1 GCA_902785485.1 uncultured Ruminococcus sp.
TTACGCTTGTAATTATCGTTCGCATCGCCATTTGGAACACTATCGCCCATTCAGCAATAATCGTTTACATAACTGCCAAATGGCTCGGCTTCGTAGGTGTGTTTTGTTTCTTTCGCTTGCTACTTTCAGTTAGCCGCCCTCGGCGGCGTCTTCACTAGCGAAGCGTCTTCATTAGCGCCCTCGGCGCGTCTTCGTTAGCGAAGCGTCTTCACTTCGTCGCGTGCCGCGACGACTGAGACCGAGTGCGCTAAATTCTTGTTTATATTTCGTGCGAGGGGAACCTTTTAAGAAAAGGTTCCCCTCGTAACACTATTTCATCGTAACACTATTTCACGCTCTCAATAAACCTCAAAAACGCCGCTTTTCCTTCGTCGGTGCGTTTATACACTCCGGCGTGTTCGAGGACGGTCGCGAAGACTTTCGAGACCTCGTCGCGGATGATATTCCCGACGTTGCTTTCGTCAAGACCGGGATGGCGCGCTTTTATCTCTTCCGCCCAGGCGGCGTGAGAAGCGGTCAGCGGATCGGACGTCATATCCTCGCCCGAGAGGAGCTTGCGTTCGACTGCGGCAAGCTCGGTTTTGAGCCGCGCGGGAAGGACGGCGAGACCCATGACCTCGATAAGACCGATGTTTTCTTTCTTGATGTGGTGCAGCTCCGCGTGCGGATGGTAGACGCCGAGCGGATGCTCGTCCGTCGTGATGTTGTTGCGCAGGACGAGATCAAGCTCGAAGTCGCTCCCGCGGCGCCGCGCGATCGGTGTGACGGTGTTGTGCTTTTCGCCGTTCGTTTCGGCGTAGATAAAGACGCTTTCGTCGGTGTAACCCCTCCACGCAAGCAGGATCCGGTCGGCAAGCTCCACGAGCCGTTCTCTCGACGGAGAAGTCAGACGGATGCACGACATCGGCCACTTGACTATACCGCTCCGGACGTCCTCAAAGCCTTTGAACGCAACGGGCGTTTCTATCGGCGCTCTCTCCATCGCGAAGGTGTAGCGTCCGCCCTGAAAATGGTCGTGCGTCAGGATGGAGCCGCCCACGATGGGCAGGTCGGCGTTAGACCCGACGAAGTAGTGCGGGAACTTTTCGGTGAATTCGAGCAGCTTGACGAAGGTCGAGCGGTCGATCTTCATCGGCGTATGCTCGGCGTTGAAGACGATACAATGCTCGGAATAGTAAACGTAGGGCGAGTACTGCAAAAACCACGGCTTGCCGTCGAGCGTCAGCCGTATGATGCGGTGATTTTGCCGCGCGGGGTGGTTCATCCGTCCCGAATAGCCTTCGTTCTCCTTGCAGAGCTGACATTTCGGATAGGACGACTGCTTCATCAGCTTCGCCGCGGCGATGGCTTTGGGGTCCTTCTCGGGCTTCGAGAGGTTGACCGTGACGTCGAGCGTGCCGTACTCCGTCTCGCCCGTCCATTTCAGGTCGCGGGCGATCCTGTCGCGCCGGATGTAGTTCGTGTCCTGCGACAGCGCGTAGTACCAGTCCGTCGCCTTTTCCGGCGACTCCGCGTACTTTTCGTAAAAAGTTTTGTTGATAAAAGAGGGCAGGGGCGTCAAAAGTCCCATAAGCCTTGTGTCGAACAGGTCGCGCGAGGTGATCCCGTCTTCGATGATCCCGCGCCGCGCCGCCTCGTCGCAGAGCGACGCCAGGATAAGCGGCAGGTCGCCCGAAAGAGGCTCCGTCGGAATTTCGTACGTATCCTCGCCGAATACCGAAAGCAGACTGTTGCGGACGAAAACCTCGTCCTCCCGTTCGATGAGTTTTTTCTGCGTGCCGTAACGTATAAGACTGTCAACGGCGGTAAATAAGGTCATTAAATTTTACTCCTTTGGTGTACTCCCTTGCATATTATTTTTATCAACGTATTCTATTATATTATGCTCCGCGCGTAAAATCAACACAAAATGTGAAAAAAAGTACAAAAAAATGCCCGATCAAAGGCAAAACCGCGGCGAACGCACGAAAAATAGCGTTTTTCCCGCCACGCGCGGTTGACAAACTTTTGCAATTCATATATAATATTGCCAAAATATATTCCCGAAAGGAAGACGACAAAATGAAACGTAAACTCATATTCCTCATCGTGTCTGCGCTCGCGGTCGCGCTGTTTGTCCTCGCCTCGGCGAGCTTTGACAGGGTAAACGCGCTGACGAGCGGAGACTGTTATTATACGGTCGAAAACGGCGAAGCGACGATAACGAAGCTTTCAAATACTTCATATAAAGGCGAGCTGACGATCCCGTCCGCAATAGGAAAATTTCCAGTGACGAGCATAGGATGGGAGGCATTCTACGGTTGCACGGGACTTACGAGTATCACTATTCCTGATTCAGTGACGAGCATAGGCTATTGTGCATTCTCCGGTTGCGCGGGACTTACAAACATCACTATCGGTAATTCCGTGACGAGCATAGGTGTGGCTGCATTTAACAACTGCACGGGACTAACGAGTATCATTATTCCAGATTCTGTGACGAGCATAGGCGATCATGCATTCTCCTACTGCTCGGGACTTACGAGTGTCACTGTCGGCAATTCCGTAACGAGCATAGGATATAATGCATTCTCCGGTTGCACAAATCTTAAAACCCTTACTATCGGAAACTCCGTGACTGATATGGGAAGCAACACCTTTTCCAACTGTTCCGCGCTTGAAGAAGCTACACTTTTGAACGGCGTGCGCAGTATAGCGTACAGTGGATTTTCGGGCTGTTCGAGCCTCAAGGCGGCGTACGTTCCCGCCTCGGTGACGTATATTCCGACCGACGCTTTTGACTTGTGCGGCAACCTTACGATGTACGTTGAGGAAGACTCCTACGCGCACGAGTTTTGCGAGGATTACGGCTTCAAATACGCGTTTTACGTTTCCGACGGCGGCGAATTGCTTTCCGGCTCCGTCGGGATAACGGGACTTGCGCGGGTCGGACAGACGCTGACGGCTGACGTGTCCAAGGTCACGCCCGCGGGAGCGGAGTTTACCTACCGCTGGTACCGAAACGACGTCCCGATAAAGCTCGCGACAGGCGCGACGTATGCCGTCAAATACGAAGACGTCGGCAAGCGGATCCGCGTCGAAGTCAAGGGGGCGGGGAATTATCACGGCACGCTCGCCTCGCAGACCGTTTATCCTACGTTCGTGCAGAACGCGGACACGCCCTCGCTCGAATTCACGAGCCGCAAGATATATCCCGACGACGTTATTTCGGTCGAACTGAGGATAATAAACAACACCGACATCGACACCCTCATCGTGACGCCCGTGCTTCCCAAGGGGTTCACCCTCGTCGGAGCGAGCGCGGGAAGCGTGTTTGAAACCGCGGAAACGGGCGGGGTAAACACCGTGATAGAAGGCTCGAACGGCGAAGACGGAGTCGTCGCGGTATTTGCGATAAAGATACCGTCGACCCTCGATAATAACGTGTACGAACTGCGTTTTGACGTGCTTGACTGCGTAGGCGACGGAGAAAACGTCATTCCCGTCGCGGGTTACACGGGATACCTCAACAAAACGGATGTTCTGTACGGCGACGCGACCGGTGACGGAGAGGTCACCGCGCGCGATATGGTCCGCCTGAAAAAGTATCTCGCCTCCCCCTCGGGCGCCCTCCCCTCGGGCGCCGACGTCACCGGCGACGGTATCGTCGATTCGCTCGACGTTGTGAGACTGAAACGCTATTTCGCCGAGTATTCCGCGGTCACGCAATCCTCCACGGTCATCCTCGGACAATAAAGTCAAAAATATCAGGCTGTCGCCAAACTCACGCGACAGCCTTGTTTTTATGCGAAAACGGAAAGATAAACAAGAATTCAGAGGGTGAGTCATAGAAAAACGGCGCGGACGCGTTATTCTATGACGTAGTGGAACGGGAACGTTAGATTTGCGAAGGACGTTTGTTCTCGCACTTTCTTTCGGTTGCCGAAAGAAAGTGCGCA
>CACZZA010000170.1 GCA_902785485.1 uncultured Ruminococcus sp.
GTCTCCTTCTGCACGTACATCTTCGCCGTGCTCTGGCCGAAGTTGCCGAGCAGACCTCCGAGAGCGCCGCCCGCGATACCGATGACGACGTTGCGCCAGAAGCTGCCCTCGCTTTTCATGAGTTTTCCCGCGATCCAGCCGAAGAACGCTCCGACGAGGATCGATACTATGATCCTGATCAACATATTTTTTCTCCTTTTTATCTGTGATTTGACCGATTTGATCGTATTGCTTTTGTTTTCAGATCCCCGTTGAGGAATATAGTCAGAACTTGCGTATATAGTCTTTTTTGCGGGGAAGAGGCGCCCGTTTTCCTTCGGGAAGACCGTACCCGAGTATAACGTTGCCCGCGCCCTCGTAAGAATCCGGGATCCCCCATTCTTTTTTGAGCGCGCGCCCGTCTTCACTCTCGAACGCTTCTTTTGCTCGCCATATATAGCACGAATCGACCCCTATCGCGTTCGCCGCGTTGAGAATGTTTCCTATAACAAGGTTAGCGTCAGCCGTCCCGAACGGAGTTTCCGTGTCGGCAAAAACGACGACAAGGTTAGGAGCGCCGTAAAACGCCGGCGCGTCCGGGTCTCCTTTGACTCCCGCGTTCAGTCTTTCGACGCGTTTCATCGTCGCTTTGTCGCTGACCGAGACGATTATGGGAGATTGTCTTCCCATAGCTGTCGGGGCGTACGTCCCCGCTTCTAAAACGGCGTTTAATTCTTCTTCTTTTACCTGCTCGTCGCGGTACGCGCGGCAAGATCTTCTTTCAAACAGATTTTTCAGCGCTTCGTTCATTTTACGGTCTCCGAATATAAAAATTGGTTGAAATATTCACAAATGTATGTTAAGATTGTATCTGTCAAGTAAATTATAAAACAACCGCGACCGTATGTCAATAGGTGTAAATGATGAACCAGACTGAAAAGCGCCTGTATTTGATAAAAGAACTGCTTTCCGAGCAACCGAGATATAAGGGTATTGAGATCCCAACGGGAACGCAGGAACAAAAGGATCTGCTTCGCTCGTTGATGAACGTGCGAATGCCCGCGCCGCTTTCCGACGAGTACGTTCAAATTGAAAGCGAATATCTGAGAGCAGAGACCGAAGCGAAAGGGATAACGCGCCTGTCTGATCTCACACCTGTCGAGGGCGACTTGTATTTATGGCAGGGCGACATCACAACGCTGGAATGTGATGCGATCGTCAACGCCGCCAATTCACAGATGCTCGGCTGCTTTCGACCGCTCCACAACTGCGAGGATAACTGCGTACACAGCGCGGCGGGGCTTCGTTTGCGCAATTTCTGCAACGACATTATGGAGAAGCAGGGTTATGAGGAACCGACCGGGCAGGCGAAGATCACACCGGCGTTCAATCTGCCGAGCAAATATGTGCTCCATACGGTCGGTCCGATCGTGAACGGCAAACTGACGGATAGGCATTGTAACCTGCTCGCTTCCTGCTATACCTCGTGCTTGAAACTCGCAGATAAAAATGATTGTAAAAGCATTGCTTTCTGTTGCATCTCCACCGGGGTTTTCGGCTTTCCTCAGAGAGAGGCGGCGAAGATCGCCATACAGACCGTAAAAGACTTTAAACGGCAGACCGGCAGTGGAATAAAAGTCATCTTCAACGTTTTCAAAGACGAGGATCTTGTTATATACCGGGAACATTTAGAATGACATAGAGCCACGGACCCTTTTTCGGCAGAGGTACAACAATCGTACCCCTGCCGTTTTTCACACATTCGTTTTTTTCACAATCCTGCGGTACGCGGACAAACTCACGACAAAGAGACTGCTGGAACGGTATTTATAATAGTGTAAAAGTATTCGATAACACCCCGTCGGAACTGCGCAACTGAATAAGGTTAAAAAGAGTTAATAATTTTTTAACAAAAAAATTAGCACTCCCCCTTGACAAGTGCTAAAAACTGTGGTATAACAGACTTGCAATAGGGAAAGAAAGAAATCCGGAACCAAGGTTCCGGGTTTCCCATCTCCACTTGCGGCATATACCATATCAACAGCCCTGAACAGCATCCAGGACCGAAAATAAAAGGAGGTCTGACTTATGTTGTACATGCCTAGTATTTTTGGTGAGGATTTGATGGATCGTTGGTTCAACGACGTGGACCGTGAGTTTACTCGGATGGAGAAACCGCTTTACGGTCACAATGCCAAAAACCTGATGAAAACGGACGTGAGGGAGCACGATGACAGCTATGAAGTCGATATCGAGCTTCCCGGCTTCCGCAAGGACGAGGTTCAGCTCAGTCTGGAGAACGGGTACCTGAACATCACGGCGGCAAAGGGTCTTGACAAGGATGAAAAGGATAAGAAAACCGGTAAAATCATCCGTCAGGAACGGTACGCCGGTACCATGAGCCGCAGCTTTTACGTCGGCGAGGATATCACCGAAGAGGATATCAAAGCAAAGCTTGAGCACGGCGTCCTGTCGCTGCAGATCCCGAAAAAGGAATCAAAGCCGCATCTGCCCGAGAAAAAGTATATCGCCATCGAAGGGTAATTACCCGCAAAATCCCCGCCGATCTCGGCGGGGATTTTGCTTTCCTCAGGGGGAGATAAGCCGTATTGAGCATCGAAAGCCCGTCTCGCACGTTGACCGAGGCGGGCTTTTTGAGTTGGATTCGTATTCTCCCGTGTGTACCCGCTCTCCTGCCTTGGAGGACCCTTATATCCGGATCGCGTAGTCCGGTTTCTCGGGCAAATGTCTGACGCGCAGGCTGACGCCTTCGTGAAGTTCACTGTCCCGGTGCGATTTTCCGATATGACTGTCAAAGTTCCTTCCGCCGGCGAGCCGGTCTTCAAGTGTGACCGGTGATTTTTCCGTAGAATAATTCGCAAAAAGTTGCGATTTTAATATTGAAAAGAACCATCGTCTGTGGTATAATAAAAGCAATATGATTATTTTAGTCCGTTTTACGAAAGAAAGGGATTCAAATGGCGGTATCGTACAATAGACTTTGGAAGCTGCTGATCGATAAAAAGATGAGTAAAGCCGACCTGCGCCGCGCGGCGAAGGTCTCCCCGAACACGATGACAAAGCTTTCAAGGGATGAAGAGGTATCCATCGCCGTACTCGAACGGATCTGCGGCATACTCGGCGCGAATATCGGAGACGTGATGGATTTTGTACCGGATGAAGAAAACAACTGACTTAAAACAACTGTGACGGAAGAGAGAACAACAATGAAAACAAAAAGTAAAAACAACAATTCCATCAGGATCGCGGTCATCGGCGGGATCGTCGTGGCGCTGATCCTTATTATAAGCACGCTCCTGATGGGACAGTCCGCGCAAAAAGGAACAAAAGACGCAGTTCGCTCCGTCAGCCTTCTGTATCTTGACGAGCTTGCGGGCAGGCGGGAGCAGGTGGTGGCGGACAACCTTCACCGGCGCGTTTCGGATATGCAGGCGGCGCTCGAGCTGATGACGGAGGACGATCTGAGCGATCTTGCGCATCTGCAGGCGTATCAGGCCCGGATGAAGCGGCTGTTCCGGCTGGATAAATTCGCCTTCGTGGACCGCGACGGCCTGATCTATACCTCTCAGGGCACGCAGACGAATATCGGCGACTACCGCTTTGATTACAAGACGCTCAACCAGCCGGAAATCTCCGTGCTGAACCCGAAGAGCAAGGAGAAGAAGGCGATCATCGCCGTACCCATCGCGCCGCTGGCGTTCAACGGCGAAGAGCTGACGGTGTGCTTCATGGAGATCGACATGGGGGAAATGCTGTCCGGCGTTTCCATGGGGGTGCAGAATACAGACGCGACCTTCTGCAACATCTATACCAGCGACGGCACGGCGCTCAGCAACACGGTGCTCGGCGGCCTGGCGGTGGAGGACAATCTGCTGGAGGCGCTGAAAAACGCCCGGTTTGACGCCGGGTATTCCTATGAGCAGGTCGCG
>CACZZA010000171.1 GCA_902785485.1 uncultured Ruminococcus sp.
ACAACAGGGATCGAATTCTCCTCGCAGACGGCGATGAGCTGTTTACGGGTGATGCTCGGCAGGAGCAGGTTGGAGAGCGGCGGGAAGACGAGCGCGCCGTCCTTTATCAGAGCTATGGCGGTATGCGAGCCTTCGGTGAGGACGTCGCCTCTGTGGAGTATCGCCTCGTAACAGCCCTTTTCCTTCGCCTCCTCGCTCGCGATGACGTTGGGCATCAGGCAGATCGTCTTGACGTTGCACATATAGAAGCGTATATCTTCTTTAGTGATGAGCGAGATGCGTTTGGACTGATCGCCTATCGTTTTGGGCGTGATATAGGCGAAAAGGCTCGGCTTCGCGTTCTCGGGGAAAACGTGGTTGCGGGGCGCTACGCCTCTCGTCATCTGGAAGTACAGGATGAAGTCCCCGATCTCCGGGTCGGCGTGGTCGACGAGCGACGAAAGAATCTTCGTCATCTCCCCGCGCGACTGTTCGATATTGATATTCACGAGCCTGCAGCTGTTATAAAAACGGTCGAGGTGATCGTCGAGCGCGACCGGCTTTCTGTTGTGGATGAAAGCGACGTCGTACACTCCGTCTCCGAAATAAAATCCGCGGTCGAGAGCGGAGACTTTAAGCTCTTCGAGGGGCGCGATCTCGCCGTTGTAGTAACCAACACTTTTCATTGTATTATCTCCTTTACAGTACGTTAAAAGTATTTTCGGTCAAGCGAGCGGAGCTGTATCGCCTCCGCTATATGCCTTGGGGTGATGTTATCGGAAGAATCGAGGTCGGCGACCGTACGCGCTACGCGCATGATCCGGTCGTAACCTCTCGCGGAAAGTCCCATACGCTCAAAAGCGTCTTTGAGGAGCGTTTCCGCCTCCGGCTCGAGGACGCAGTATTTGCGGATCTGAGTCGAGGTCATCCCGGCGTTGGAATAGACCGGGCGTCCCTCGTAGTCGGTCTCGCCCCTGAATCTCGCGAGGGCGATCTCTCTTGCGCGGTTGACCCTTTTACGGATCTCGGAGCTTTTTTCCGCCGGGGAGGCGTCGCTGAGCGCTTCGTACGACAGCGACGGGACTTCTATCTGTATGTCTATGCGGTCAAGCAGGGGACCCGAGATACGGGAGAGGTATTTCTTTATGTCGTCCGCCTTGCAGGTGCATTTTATCGTCGGATGCCCGTAGTAGCCGCATTTGCAGGGGTTCATCGCGCAGACGAGCATAAAGCTCGACGGGAACGTGAAGTGTCCCGCGGCGCGGGTGATCGTTATTTTGCCGTCTTCGAGCGGCTGACGAAGCACCTCGGTCGCGGCTTTGTTGAACTCGGGAAGCTCGTCGAGGAACAGGATCCCGTTATGAGACAGCGAGATCTCGCCGGGCATCGGGATCTTTCCGCCTCCGGAAAGCGCGACGGAAGACATCGTGTGGTGGGGCGAGCGGAACGGACGTTCGGTGACGAGCCTGTCGTTGCCGAGCGTCCCGGAGATCGAATGGATCTTCGTCGTTTCGAGCGCTTCTTCAAAAGAAAGCGGAGGCAGAATGGACGGGATGCGCTTGGCAAGCATGCTTTTGCCTGTGCCGGGAGGTCCTATGAGCAGTATATTGTGGTTTCCCGCGGCGGCGATCTCTATCGCGCGTTTGACCTTTTCCTGACCCTTGACGTCGGCGAAGTCGAGCGCGCTTTCTTCCGCCTTGCGGTCGAACAGACTTCTGTCGAACGTCTTTTGTTCTATCGCTTCCTCTCCGTTCAGATGCCTGATGAGAGAGGTTATGTTTTCGACCGGGTAAACTCTTATCCCTTCGACGACGGACGCCTCGTTGACGTTGTCGGAAGGGACGTACATCTCTTTCTTTCCGTGATCCCGGGCGGAGATGGTCATGGGGAGGACTCCCCTGATCCCGCGGACGCTTCCCGACATAGACAGTTCGCCTATAAAGCACTTGTCGCTAAGGTCGGTCCCGTTCTTTATGCCGCCCGTGGAGGCGAGGATGGAGACGAGTATCCCAAGCTCGTACGACGAGCCTTCTTTTTTCATATCGGCGGGCGCCATATTCAGCGTCAGCATACAGTCGGGAAATTCGTAGCCGCAGTTTTCAAGGGCGCTGCGGATGCGTTTTTCGGCTTCCTTTACCGCGTTGTCGGGCAGTCCCACGATCTCGAAATCGGGGAGCTTGTTCTGAGAATGGCATTCTATTGTGACTTCAAATCCGTCGATGCCGAAAAGCCCCGACGAATAGACCGTTGAGAGCATACCGTTTTTCTCCTTATATTTATAATATGAGTATATCACATCCCGCCGTCTTTTTCAAGGTGCATTTGCCTGAAAGGCGGTTTTTTTCGATATAAAAAAACACAACAGAGAATTATCTTTATGCAAAACGTACCATAAGCTTGATAGTCCACAAGATAATTGTTCTGTCGTGCTGCTGTGAGTTTACCGTTGTTTATTATAGCAAACGTCAAGGGTTTTGTAAAGGGTTTTTCTATTATTTTTTCGACGAATTTTAATGTTAAAAAAAATGAATTTTCCCGCGTTTATCCGGTATGCCGAAACGGGCGAAATCCGATTTTGTTGCAGTGTAGCGGTTTTCGGCGTTTAGTCATATTATACAACGAGGGGATAAGGTCCCCGAGAACAAATTTACCGACCGAAAAAGGAGGAAGTTACGTGAACTACAACAGAGGATATTGCAGTCTTCGCGAATCCCGCGGCGCGGAAAGACCGGGACGCCCCGCGCGCCCGGACGGCGGAGACGAACCGCGCCGTCCTTCGCGTACCGACAGGGAAAGTCTCGCTATGGTGTATTCTCCCGTCCAGAAGTGGGGCGGGATATATTCTTTGTCCGAGGCGCTCAGAACGGGTACGGTCTTCCGCTCGCTCGATCTGCCGTTCGCAGGCTCCGGAAGGAGGGGCGGATGCTTATGAAAGAAAAATGCGCTATGCTCCGCAAACTGCAGGAGATAAGCTTCAGCCTCGTCGACACCGCTCTATATCTCGACGTTTATCCGGACTGCGCCGAGGCGCTCGCCTATTACGACGAACTCGGTGAGAAATACGACGCGCTCGCAAACGAATACGAAAAAGAATACGGACCGCTCACTCCGAAGTCGACGGAGCGCGGAAAGTGGAACTGGATAAATTCACCGTGGCCCTGGGCAAAGGAGGACTGACTTATGTGGATCTATGAGAAAAAACTCGAATACCCCGTCAAGATCAAAAACCCGAACGCAAAGCTCGCGCAGACTATAATCACACAGCTCGGCGGACCCGACGGCGAACTCGGAGCCTCGCTGCGCTATCTCAATCAGCGTTTTTCGATGCCGTATGACGAAGTCATCGGGATACTGACCGACGTCGGCACGGAGGAACTCGCGCACGTGGAGATCATCGGAGCCATCGTCTATCAGCTGACCCGCGATCTTTCCGTCGACGAGATCAAACGTCAGGGGTTCGACGCGTATTTCGTCGACCATACGACGGGAGTCTACCCCGTCTCCGCGGCGGGAGTTCCGTTCGACGCCAAGTATTTCGCCGTCAAGGGCGACGTCTTCGCCGATCTCAACGAGGACCTCGCCGCCGAACAGAAGGCGCGCGTGACCTACGATAACATCCTGCGCCTTTCCGACGACCCCGACGTGAACGACGTCATCCGCTTCCTGCGCGCCCGCGAGATCGTCCACTATCAGCGCTTCGGCGACGCGTTGCGCATCAGCCAGGATAAGTCCCGCGACAAGAGCAATTTCTACCTTTATAATCCCGCATTCGACAAGCCTCGAAACGGGTGCATTATGTGATTTAAGTGCTTGCACTCGGTCTCAGTCGTCGCGGCAGTCGGCGCAGCACGCGCCGAAGTGATGTCGCTTCGCTAGTGATATTGTCGCCTGCGGCGCCAGTGATGTCGCTTCGCTAGTGATGTCGCCGCCGAGGGCGGCTAACTG
>CACZZA010000172.1 GCA_902785485.1 uncultured Ruminococcus sp.
GCGACATCACTGGCGCCGCAGGCGACAATATCACTAGCGAAGCGACATCACTTCGGCGCGTGCCGCGCCGACTGCCGCGAGACCGAGTGCGTTAAATTCTTGTTTATCTCTCGCCCCTTCTTAAAAAGGTTTGGGAGAGTTTGAGAGGGGCTTTCCTTAAAAGCCCCTCTCATATATAATAATACCGTTTCACTTTTTCAAAAAAGCCGCGTATTCCTCCGCTATGAATTTCTCGAACGAGGGCATCACCCGCTTCATGCCGTCGGCGTTGAGGTGGCTCGTGTCGTTCGGCTTCATACAGTATTTCGCGCGGAAATCGGCGCTCGTCATATTGACGTTAGTCTTTTTGACGTCGAGCGCGTTGAAGCACGGGACGCCCTCCTGCTTGCAAACGCTGCGCATGGCGGCGCAGTATTTGACTATATCGTCGTTTGCGAGCCACGGTGTGACGCACATTATCATCGCGTTCGGATATTTCGCCTTCAACCCGCGTATTATCAGTGTCAGAGCGCCGGAGTAGGTCGTCTCGTCGGTCGAGCCGACGTCACCGATCCCGCCGCCCTTTCCCGCCTTGAACTGCGAGTAGTCGTTCCTGCCTCCCTCGACGATGACAATATCGGGATCGTTGTCGGGGAGCTTGTCATACCGTTTTACGATCGGATTTTTGTTGTCCTCGGTCACGCAGACGGTCGCGCCGTTGATTCCGCGGTTCGTGAGGTCCATGCCGTATTTCGCGGCGAGGAGCGACGGCCAGAGATAATGCTTGTCAAGCCCGTTCCCGGCGAAATAGCTGTCGCCTATGATGTTTACCGTCTTGCCCTCAAGGATGGGATACCACGCCGTTTCTTTTGTAGACTCGATCCACTTTTCAAGCTCCGACATTTCGTCGTCGTAGCGCGCGTCGGTAGACTTTTCTCCCGTGAACTGCGCCGTCACCTCGGGATACGGCATATCCGTATCGCCGCTCCGTTCTCCGGAGTTGTAGCAGAGGCGGACGTTCATATCGTCCTTTGAGGTCACGTAATAATAGGTCACTTCGTCCGCCGTCTTTGAATAGGAAATGACGGTCTCGAGCGAGCTGACGCCGGAATAGTGCCTTTCCGACCCGTCGAGCGTCCAGTTGCCGGAGGAGTCTTTCTTCCAGAACGAGAAGATATACGCGTTGTTCGTCGAGAACATCGCTCCGCCCGAGCCGCTCGCCTGAGTGTCGGTAAATTCTATCCTCGTTCCCGCGCGCGGAACGTTGAAAACGTCGGTATATGAATAGTTGCCCGCTCCGTCCATCACGGTCTTCGTCGCGGTATAGTTCGTGTCCGACGCGATATATCCCCTGTGCCACGTGACGGAGAGCGTTTCGACCTCTCCCGGTACGGGAGGCTCGGTTTCCGCAGGCTCGGTCTCTTCCGGCTCGGTCTGCAAAGCCTCGGCGGGAGCGCCGGTCTCCCCGGAAATGACGCCGGAGTCAGAGGTCGTGGACCGGTCCGTCCCCGCGCCGCACGAAGCAAAATATAAGAGCAACGTTATTACGGTCAGCAAAAGTAAAAACTTTTTCATAGCGACGTCCTTTCGGTCGTAGATATGCAAACAAAACGGAGAGGATCGGGCGTCACCCGGTCTTCTCCGTTTTCTTGTTTGTTCAGTTGAGGCAGTCTATGCCATTCTCGAATTTGACGTAATACTCCGCGATCTTTTCGACATCCGCCTTGTCGGTGATGCCGGAATACTTGCGTACCGCCTCGGCGACTCCGTTCTCCTTCGCAAATGTCGAGACCTCGATGGACGGCTCGTCGCCTTCGGGAGCGAAACGCAGTCCCGCCGCCACGGCTATCAGCAGGTAGGTATAGTCGACTCCGTGCTTTTTGCAGAGATTGTACGCGCCGACGATCCTGTCTTCCGCGTTCAGCTTGCGGACGGTGTCGCGACCGACTCTGGCGACGGTGTCGCCGAGCAGCTTGTTCGTGAAGCGTTCGAGCAGGTCGTAAGAGTGGTCGAGCAGCTCTTCCATCGGAACGTTATGCTCCTTGTGCATCGCGGTCGCGGACTCGAGCAAGGCTCTGAGCGCGCAGTAGCGGATACGCGCGTCGCCGATCGCCTCCCAGATGTAGTTGTAACCGCAGAGGTTGCCGAGGTACGCGGTGATCGCGTGCGACATATTGTGCATGAACAGCTTGCGCTGGATGAAGAACTCAAACGGCGCGAAGGGAGTCATATTCTTGATCGCGGGGATCTCGCCCTTGAATCCGTTTTTGTCAACGGGGAGCGTGCAGTAAGGCTCGACGCAGACCGCGAGAAAGTTCTTTTCCTTGATGGCGTCCGGAGTCGCGGGGACCATCCTGCCGATGGAAGCCTCGACAAGTCCGACCTTCTCTTCAAAGAACTTCTTTCCCTCTTCGGAAAGATGCTCGTTGACGAGAGAACGTAAGTATTTGTCCGCGTCGATCTTGTTCTCGCAGATGATGATGTTCAGTTCTTTTCCCGACTCCTTCATACGGCGTTCGATGCCTGCCGCGAGGGGTTTGGCGATGAATTTGAGGATGTTCACGCCGACCGCCGTCGCCATGACTTCGCATTCCGCGATCTCGCGCGCGACGTTCTCCTCGACCTTTCCGTCCACCGCGCGGACGTTCGTGACCTTGTATTCGTCGTACGAGTCTCCGTTCGTGATATAGATCGGATAGCTCCTGTCCTCGTTCATCTTGTTGACGAGCGCGTCGACGACGTCGACGAATACGACTTCATACCCAGACATATTGAACAGCTGGGCTATGAAACCTCTTCCGATATTTCCTCCGCCGTACATTACCGCTTTTTTCATTTTTGTTTTATCCTCCGATTATTTTTAATGACTCACACTGTCATTTTGTTTTTTCATCGATGTAGTCCGCCATCGCTCGCACGTTCCGCAGTTCCGGCGCGTATTCGTCGGATATTTCCACTCCAAAGTCGTCTTCTATCTCGCATAATATCTCGGCGCATTCGAGCGAGTCGAAGCCGAGGTCGGTCATAACGTCCGCGTCCTGATCTATCGACGAAGGATCGACGCCGAGCCTTTTTGCGAGTATTTCCGTCAGTTTTTCTTTCATGGTCTTAAATAACGTTCACTCCGTAAACTCCCGCGGTGATGCGGACGTCGGACACGACGTGTTCGTCTACTGTTTCCGTATCTATCACCGTGTAAGCGTATTTTCCTCTCGTTCTTGACGTGACGTCTCCCGGGATGAGGGACGTCAGCTCGGTCAGCAGTCCGTCTTCCGCCGCGTGAAGCACGCATACCCTGTGAGAAGCGGTCCTCGGAGCGACAAGCTCGGGATAGTTGACCGAATTTTTGATATTTCCGTTTTCAAGATAGTCTATTATCTGCCTTGCCGCCATACGGGCGCAGTTGTCCTCCGCCTCTTCGGTGGACGCGCCGAGGTGGGGAGTCGCCGTGACTCCCTTGACGCAGAGCAGTTTTTCGGTCGGAAAGTCGGTCACGTAGGACGCGACCTTGCCCTCTTCGAGCGCCTTTATCATATCGTCCGCGTTGACAAGGTCCGCTCTCGCGAGGTTGAGGATACGCACTCCGTTTTTCATCTTGGCGAACGCGTCCTTGTTTATGAAGCCCTTCGTCTGCTCCGTCGCCGGAACGTGGACCGAGATATAGTCGCTTTCTTCAAATATCTCGTCGAACGAGTTCACTCTCTTGACCTCGGGAGAGATCGCGAGCGCCGCGTTGACCGAAAGATAGGGGTCGCATCCGATGACCTTCATTCCGAGCGACGCCGCCGCGTTCGCGAGCATACCGCCGATGGCGCCGAGTCCGATGATACCGAGCGTTTTGCCGTATATCTCGACTCCTCTGAACTGACCCTTGCCCTTCTCGACGAGTTTTTCGACGTTTCCATTCAAGTCCGCCCGCCACGTCGCGCGACGCGAGCATCAAAGCGCACACGGCAAGCTCCTTGACCGCGTTCGCGTTGGCTCCGGGAGTGTTGAAGACGACGATACCGCTTTCGGCGCAGCGGTCGAGCGGGATGTTGTTCACGCCCGCCCCGGCGCGGCCTATCGCTTTGAGCGACTTGTCAAACGCCATTTCGTGCATCGAAGCGGATCTGACGAGGATCGCGTCGGGAGACTTTACGTCCTCGCCGACGTTATAGGAGCCGTTGTCGAACAGCTTCGTTCCGGCAGGCGAGATCTTATTGAGTAAAAGTATGTTTTTCATTTTTTCAGCCTTTCGGATTTTCTTGCGCGAATTTCTTCATAAATTCAACGAGGTCGCGCACGCCCTCGACCGGCATCGCGTTGTAGATGGAAGCGCGCATACCGCCGACGGATCTGTGTCCCTTGATGTTCTTGAAGCCGAGCGCGTCCGCTTCTTTAGCGAACTTTTTGTCAAGCTCCGCGTCGCCCGTGACGAACGTGACGTTCATCATCGAACGGCTCTGCTTCTCGACGGGAGCGATGTAATAATCCTGCGAATCGAGGTAGTCGTAAAGGACCGCCGCCTTCTCCTCGTTTATCTTCTTGCGTTCGGTAAGTCCGCCCGTCTCCTTGAGCCATTCAAGCACGAGCTTGCAGATATAGATCGGGTAGCAGGGGGGAGTATTGTACATCGAGCCGTTGTCCGCCATGATCTTATAGTCGAGCATCGTAGGAGTGATGTCCCTCGCGTGTCCGAGCAGATCCTCGCGGATGATGACGAGGGTCAGCCCCGCGGGAGCGACGTTCTTCTGCGCTCCGGCGTAGATCATACCGAACTTCGTGACGTCGACCGGCTCGGAGAGGATGCAGGACGACATATCCGCGACGAGCGGAACGTCTCCCGTGTCGGGAATATAGTAATATTTAGTGCCGTATATCGTGTTGTTGAAGCAGATGTGAACGTAGTCCGCGTCGGGTCTGAACGACTCGCGGGTCGTCACCGGGATATACGAATTCGTTTTGTCCTCGCTCGACGCCACGCAGACGGCGTCTCCGTATTTTTTCGCTTCCTGATAAGCCTTTTTCGAGAACTGACCGGAAATGATGTAATCAGCCTTGCCGCTTCCGTTCATCAGGTTGAGCGGGATCGCCGCAAACTGGGTCGAGGCGCCGCCCTGCAAAAACAGGACCTTATAATTATCCGGAATAATCATAACCTCGCGCAAAAGCGCTTCGGCGGACTTTATTATCTCGTCGTAAACGGGCGAACGGTGGCTCATTTCAAGCACGGACATACCGCTGTCGCCGTAGCAGACAAGCTCGGACGCCGCCTTTTCAAGTACGGGGAGCGGGAGCATCGACGGACCGGCTGAAAAATTATAAACTCTTTTCATGATTTTTTATACCTCCGGAAAAAGAATTTCGTTGACGTTATTATCTGTTCATTATTATAGTACAACACGTCTTTTATGTCAATAAACTGTGGATCAAATGATCCGATCCGTGCGATTTTCTGCGTTTTATTCAAAAGAAAAGCGAATAATTATTCGTCTTTTGACTAACTTGCCTTATGCTTTCGCCGCCGGGTCGTTTCCGGCGGCGAAAGTCGATAGATCAAAGCGGTCGTTTTGTTATTTTCTCTCTTTGGTCTCGGTCGTGATCTTTGCGAGGAACTCGTCGAGCGACATCGTCGTCGTCTGGGCGGTGTCTCTGTTCCTGATCGAAACGGTGCCCTCGTCGACCTCTTTCTGTCCGATGATGACCATGTAGGGGACACGGTCGACCATCTGAGCCTCGCGGATCATATATCCGATCTTCTCGTTGCGCTGGTCAAGCTCTACGCGGATGCCCGCGTTGCGCAGCGCCTCGTAGACCTTCTGACCGTACTCCGCGCTCTTTTCGGAAACGAGCAGGACCTTCGCCTGTACAGGCGCGAGCCATACCGGGAATTTACCTGCGAAATGCTCGGTGATGATGCCTATGAAGCGTTCGACGGAGCCGAACACGACGCGGTGGATCATAACGGGACAATGCTTCTCGCCG
>CACZZA010000173.1 GCA_902785485.1 uncultured Ruminococcus sp.
TAGACCTGCTTGCATTATATCACAGGAGTTTTTTCTTCTCAACGGCAAAAGCCTCTTTTGAACCACCCGCTTAGCGGGTGGTTTTCCTTGAACAAACAATAAAAGGCGGCTGTTCTGCACAGCCGCCTTCGGTCATCCGTTGAGAAATCTTGACAGAAAGTCTTTCGTTTCCTGTCTTTGCGGGGAGTTGAAAATGTCGCGCGGGGCGCCCTCCTCACATATCACGCCGCTGTTCATATAAACGACGTGGTTGCTGACGTCGCGGGCGAACGCCATTTCGTGCGTCACGACGAGCATCGTCATATCGTTCTCGGCGAGCGACTTCATTACCGAAAGCACTTCGCCGACCATTTCGGGGTCGAGCGCGGACGTAGGCTCGTCGAACAGGAGCAGCTCCGGGTCCATCGCGAGAGCGCGGGCGATGGCGACGCGTTGTTTCTGTCCGCCGGAGAGCTGGCGGGGTTTAGCGTCGATATACGGCGCCATCCCGACCTTTTCGAGGTAGTAGAGCGCCTTTTCCTTCGCCTCCGCGGACTTGCGTTTCAGCACGCGTTTTTGTCCGACCGTGCAGTTTTTCAGCACCGTCATATTGTCGAACAGGTTGAACGACTGGAACACCATCCCGACCTTGGCGCGGTATTTCGGCGCGCCTCCGCGTATCTTTGTGATGTCTTCGCCGTGGAAGAGTATCTCGCCCGACGTCGGAGTTTCAAGCAGGTTGATACACCGCAGCAGGGTGGATTTGCCGGAGCCGGAGGCCCCTATGATGCTTGTGACGTCGCCCTTCGAGACCGAAAAGTCGATGTCGCGCAGGACTTCGTTCGTTCCGAAGGATTTGGAAAGGTGACGTATTTCGAGGATCTTTTCTCCCATAATATCACCTTTTGACCTTTCTTTTCGGCTTGACGTAGGTCGTCATACCGCTCGTGTGCGCCAGAGAATCGGTCGTTTTGACGTCGAAGTTCTCCGGTCCGTCCATTTTTCTTTCCCAGAAGCGGAGCAGGATCGAGCATACGACGGTCATTACGAGATACATCGCCATCACGATCACCGCAGAGGGAAAATACTTGTAGTTCGAGCCTACGATGCCCTTGTGTGTCGCGAAAAGCTCGGTATAGCTGATGATGAACATAACGGACGTGTCCTTTATGTTGATTATCAGGTTGTTTCCTATCTGCGGGATGATGTTGCGTATCGTCTGCGGCAGGATGACAGATGTCATCGTCTGAAAGTGGGTCATTCCTATCGCCTTAGCGCCCTCGGTCTGACCGTTATCTATCGAGAAGATACCTCCGCGGACGGTCTCAGCCATATACGCGCCGGTGTTGATCGAAACGACGAGATACGCCGCTGGGACGGGATCGAGTACGACCGCGCTGTTGGTGAAATAGGGAAGCGCGAAGAACACGAACACCGCCTGGAGTATCATCGGGGTACCGCGGAAGACCTCTACGTACACGCGCACGACCGCGCGAAGGACATAGAGAAGCGCTTTTTTAACGGGGTGGTCGTTCTTGTTTATCGGTATCGTCTGAAGGATCCCGCAGAAAAGACCGATGATACATCCGACCGCCGTCGCGACGAACGCGAGCTTGACCGTACTCCACGCCCCGGCGAGGTACTGACCGCTGCTCGTGCTCCAGAGCTTTGCAACGTCGTCGAAAAGTTGTGAAATTTTATTCATTTACGTCAGTTCTTTCAGTCAGCCGAAACGGGCTGGATCTTGATGGCGTCTTCCATTATCGCGTTGAAGTCCTTGTCGGTCATGCCTTTGAGCGCGTCGTTGATCTTGTCCTTGAGAACGGTGTTGCCCTTCTGGAGCGCGATGCCTATGTTGATCTCGCCCTCGTCGACTTCAAAGTTGCCGTCGGTGCCGGTGAAATCGAGGATCTTGAGATCCGGGTACGCGATGAGCGCCGCCTGAGCGGTCGGCATATCGGTACATACGAAGTCTACTATACCGGATTCGAGGTTGGTCAGCATCATGGGAGCGCTCTCGGTGCCCGCGATGATCTCCGCGTCCTTTATCTGAGGCAGGCAAGAGTCATACCATATCGTCGAAAGCTGAGAGGTGCATTTGCCGCCCGCAAGGTCGGCGATGCCCTTGGCGTCCGCGAACTTCGAGTCCGCTTTTGTCAGGACGACGATGGAGGCGTAGAGGTAGGGACCCGCGAAATCGACGGATTTCATTCTTTCTTCGGTCATAGACTGACCCGCGATCGTCGCGTCGACCTTTCCGGACTGGATGGCGGGGATCAGCGAATCCCAGTCAAGGCGTACGACTTCAAGCTCCCAGCCGTTCGCTTCGCAGATCTTTTTTGCCATCATAATATCGTAGCCGTTTGCAAATTCGTTGGAGTCTTTGATCGGGACGGCTCCGTTCGAGTCGTCGGTCTGCGACCAGTTGTAGGGCGCGTACGCACATTCCATCGCGATAGTGAGGACGCCGTCCTCGACTCCGGACTTCTGTTCGGAACTGCCGCACGACGCCAGGATGCCGAGCATCATAAGGGATACGAGAATGAGTGCGAGTGATCTTTTCATTTTGATTTTTCCTTTCTCCGCGTTCAGTGGCGGACGTAAAATAAAATAAAAAAAGAACCGCAGTCAAGCAGTCCAACAGGTATCAAAAATAAGAAAAAGCCTTATTATTTGGTATCGATAGCGCTCCACTGTAAGTGACAGTCCGGCGGGTATTTCCCGACAGCCCAACGAAAAGCGGATCAAGGCGCGCGCTTTTCATTTCGGCGGAACACCCTTTCTGCGTACGTCAATAGCCTTGTGAACGTACGCGTACTCTTGAGTTCCGCGCCTCTATCTGAATACGATTCAATTTTTGACGATTATATCACGGACGTATGGGTTTGTCAATAGAAAAATGAAAAAAGTTGCAAAAAAAGCTGAAAATATGCGTTTTCAGTCTATTCCGATGAGTTCGTACAGTCCGGCGGTGAATTCGCGATAACCTTTCGGAAAGTTCTGCGAGCCGTGGGCGCTGATCTTTTTTCCGCCGTTGACTGTCGCTTTGAGGTCGAACACCGTGCCGTCTTTTACTCCGCGCGGATGATTGCCGACAAAGCCGTCCCACGAAAGGACGCCGGAGCCGTTCAGCAGTCCGAGCGCCTGCGAGATCGGGCAGACGGCGCGTTTTTCGAGTTCGCGGACGTCTTCTTGTTGTCCGAATTTTATAAAATAGAGCGAGATCTCGGCTTCTTCGCCCTTTGCCGTGATCTCCCATTCTCTGGTGGAACGCATACCCATTTCGCGAAGGGTGACTACGTTGAAAGATACGATCTTTTCTTTTGCGCGTTTACCGAACAGACACATAAGTCAGACTCCTTTTTTCTTTGCGGAAGTTTTGATTTTTTCGTTCAGTTCCTCTCCGATCCGGTCAAAGAGGTCTTTCAAAAACTCGCGGTCATCGATCTGCTCGACAAGCAGCATCTCTTTCGCGCCTTCGTACGGAATTTCGCGCGGCGCTTCGGGCATCAGCCGTTTTGCCGCTTCAAACGGTTTGACGAGAAATCTGTCGTCGTAGACGCCTCCCACGACGTTTCCGTTGAGATAGATGATATATTCGCCCATCATCGCTCTGTAAGAAACGCCGCTTATCAACGACGTTTGGTCAAGGACGAATTCGAGATATTCTTTTCTTGAAGCCGTTTTGCTCACTCCTTTTTTCGGTCTTTGCAGAGGTCGAGATACATCATAACGAGCGCCTGACTGCCCGTATAGCGCGAAATAAATCCGTTCGGATTTCTGCCGTATTCGACGAACCCCGCTTTTTTGTACAGAGCGATCGCGCGTTCGTTGTCGGCTACCGCTTCAAGCTCGAGCTGGGT
>CACZZA010000174.1 GCA_902785485.1 uncultured Ruminococcus sp.
AACTTTCACGTCTATATCGTAGCTGTCGTTATTATCGGAATCGTACATATAGGGGCGACCAATGGCAAAAACTTCGTTTCCGGCATCATCGTAAAACGATACTTCGCCCGATTTTTGTTTGATCGGTTTAAGTCCTTCAGAAGATAATTTCACACTGTACGATATAAACCCGTCGTAAGAATCAAGAATAACGTCTTCTTTGATAAAACCTTCGCCGGCTGTATATTTGACCCGAGATGACTTGGAAAAAGCGTTTTCATACTCAACGACGATATTCTGATCAAGTCCCCTATTTGCATTGATTATACTGTTGTTATAATTTTTGACTTTGTTATTAAACTCATTCGTCAGTTTTTCAATATTAGCTTTTACGACCTTTTCCTTTTCTTTAACCGTCTCGGTAATCGAAGAACTCGTCCTTGTTCCGTCAGAAAAATCGCTGTAATTTCTGTACAACTCGGCTTTTTCGACTGAAATTGCCTGCTGAACTTCTGCCTTTTGACTGCTCAACGTTTCAAAATACGTCTGCACCTTTTCAGATTCTTCGCTAAAACTGTTGGCAACCTCTTTTACTGAACCCTCTTTCTTAAGTTCGACCAGTCCCGATTTGTCGTATTCTGCGAAAAGGTCCCAACTAATGCTTTTATCTTCATTTATCATACTAAAGACTTTAGTATTGCTTTTAGACGAATCGACAGGAAGAAATATGTCTTGATTATGAATAAAGCCGTCTTCCGATAAAGAATACCCCTTTGATTCTACCCATTCACCATCAATCATCTCATGAACGGCGTTAGGATAGACTGCGGCAATATAACTGCCGTCATCACAGAGAAAATGTTTTGTAAACCGGTCTCTGCGAGTTGTGTCTTCTTCTTTGATCAAAGGTAAAATGGTGGTCTTTATTTGGTCTGTTTCCGTGGAATTTACCGTTTCAGAAACACCTGCTGTTTTTTCTTCCGCGGAAAACGCCGAAATAAAAGTAGAGTTTATCAAAAAGATCAAACAAGCTGCTAAAAATAAGGCTGTGATTTTAATTGTTTTTTTCATAACCTGACTCCTTTTAAATATTGTTTTGAATTCAAAAAACGAATGATTACAGTATCATTATAACATATAGTCATAAAAAAGTCAAGACTTCTTTATTTTTTGTCTAAGTTGCACAATTCTGTATTATTTACGCTCTTTGACGGGTACTGTGATTCCGTGCCGTACCATTTTTGTCGGACGTTTATACCTCTATCCACGCGGCGAGGATGGACGATCTCCCCGCCGTATTATTGTTTATATTTTTCCGGAGAGGGCGTCCTCTATTGACAAATCGCGCGTTTTGTTATAGAATAATAATGGAAAACAAAGCGTATAATAATAACGAAAGGTCATAAAACCATGAGCGACGAAAAGAAAAACGAAAACCTCGAAAACGAGGAAGAACAGGATATTATAACACTCACCGACGAGAACGGCGAGGAAAGCGATTACGAGGTAATGGGCACCTACGACGAGGAAAACGTCACCTACGTCGCGCTCTACCCTCTCAAAAACAACGAAAAAGAGGAATACGTCATCCTCAAAACTCAGATCGACGACTCCGGCGAAGAAATGCTCATCACGATCGACGACGACGATGAGTTCGACCGAGTCGCGGACATCTTCGAGGATATGCTCTTCGATGAGATCGACTACGACGAAGACGGAAAGAACGGCAAATAATAAGCGGCGTTTCCTGCTTGATGCGTGATCTCCGGGGAATTAAACCTACAACTTTTCAAAGGAGTCCGGCTCTCCCCACGGGGTATGCAGACCTCCCCGAGTTTTCGGGACGATGGGCGCACAAACTGAGGAGGAGGACACCTACCTTGCACATGCAGGGTTTCTAATTTCCGGCAGACACGGTCCGGCGGGCGCTTTACGCGAATAAAAAAGAGAGCTGATTTTTTCGGCTCTTTTTTTGTGAGAATTGATAGAATTTAGAGGGCGAGTCATAGAAAAACGGCTTGGGTACGTTATTCTATGACGTAGTGGAAAGATGGGTTAGATTTGTGAAGGTCGTTTGTTCTCGCACTTTCTTTCGGTTGCCGAAAGAAACCTGCTAAGAAAAGTCAATAGGAAAATCGAGAATTGTCAAGATTTTTTTCAAAGGAGAAATGCATAGCAAAAAAGAGGTGAAGAACGATAATTTTTTCGCCACCCGTAAAGTATTCGGTTGCGTAGGTCAAACTGTGGTAACGGAAATCGATTGTTTCCGAATATCTTCGTACAGTTCAGAAACTTTGCCGTAGTAAACGCGAAGGAATTTGTTGAGTCCGGCAATCATGGCTTCTTTTCCACACTTGCCTTCGCTGCGCTTTTTCTGAATGAGGTCGAAGATGGGTTCATCGACAGGCCGATGCATAATCAGGGACTGCATAATCTCATATCCGGTTTTTCGAAGATAACTGTTGCCGCGTTTGGAGATGTGACGCTCTGTCGCGTTGAACGCGCCTGACTGGTAAGGAGGAGCGTCAATTCCGGCATAAGCGATCAGCGAATGCTTGTTTTTGAAGCGGCGGACGTCGCCGATCTCGGCAATTATTCTCGGAGCAAGTGTATCACCGACGCAGGCAAAACTTTTTACAACAGAATATTCGGGTAAGGACTTGGCAAGTTCCTGCATTTGTGCTAAAATGTTGTCACGGGTTATTTCAATCTGGTGGAGTACTCGTACTGCTTCCATTACAACGATCCTCGTTACAGGAGAATTTGGAAGCGCAGGGATACCGTTTTGAGCTACGGCAAGGATCTCTCCTGCCAAACGTTCGTACGCACGGTATCCCTGTTTCTTTGCCCATTTGAAGTAATCCGCAGTAAAACGCTTTTCTCCCATTTCAAGAATGTGCCCGTAATGCCAATAGCGCGCAACAAAATCAGTGAGTTTGTGGTTGCTTGTGTTGTCATTCAGCAGATTGACAATACCCGGCATCGTCTGATCCAACAGGTTATTCAGATTCACCTTTGCTTTAACCAGCATAGACACGGTTTGGTAATACTGCCGTGCTAACAGTTTCAGCTCTTTGTACGTATCTTCTGTCGGCTTCTCCGGAACGAGTTCGTTCCAGTATGTAAGACCGTAAGAAGCAATATGTACAGAATCAATTCTGTCGTTCTTGGCTTTGCGAATGCTTTGAGAACAATACTTTTTCATTCGCAGTGCATTGACCGAGCAAACAAAGACACCGTTTTCAACGAGCAGAGTGACCACCGGCCGGTGGTAGTGTCCGGTATCTTCCAAAACGACTCGTACTTCCTCGGGATAGGAACGGATGAGATGAACAAGAGAAAGAATACTATCCACAGTGTGCAGCATTTCAAAGGGAGTTTCCAATACTTCGCCTCCCGGCTTCAGCACGCACACCGTGCTCTTTCCTTTTGACACGTCGATCCCGACACAAATCATTTGCATACCTTCTTTCAAAAAAATGTGATGTGTAATGCTTCCGCCGAGCTTATTACGATTCATTTTGGTTCGTGACGCGAACGCGATTTTTTTCAGATGGTGGGTACCCCCATCTGAAAAAAACGGTACAACCTGCTTAATCGAATCTTTATAACAAGGTGGCGGATGACACTTTCTTTCACGAACGCGAGGTTCAAAGTAAGCACCGTCAGTCCATTACCACCTTATTATAACAAAAATAAGCATAGCCGTAAATCCGGTTGTGGTACCGATCTACGTCTATGCTATTATTGTACCAAAGTGCGCAAAGAAAGGGCAACGAGGAGGGGGTTAGGAGGCACTTCCGCCACATTCGCGCGGAAGCGCAACTCCTCCCCTCCTCGACCTCCCCACACC
>CACZZA010000175.1 GCA_902785485.1 uncultured Ruminococcus sp.
TTCGGGCCGACGAAGGACTGGGAATGTATGTGCGGAAAGTACAAGAGAGTCCGCTATAAAGGCAAGATCTGCGAAAAGTGCGGAGTCGAGGTCACGACCAAAAAGGTCCGCCGCGAGAGGATGGGTCACATCGAACTCGCCGCTCCCGTATCGCACATCTGGTATTTCAGAGCGACCCCGTCGAGAATGGGCTTCCTGCTCGACCTTTCTCCCCGTCACCTTGAAAAAGTCCTTTACTTTGCTCAGTATATAGTCATCGATCCCGGTACCACTCCGCTCCAGAAGATGCAGCTGCTCACCGAGCGCGAGTACAGAGAGAATCTCGAGCGCTACGAGCACGACTTCCGCGTCGGAATGGGCGCGGAGGCGATCAAGGAACTGCTTGCCGAGATCGACGTGGAAAAGCTCTCGAAGGAACTCAAAGAAGAACTCGAGAGATCTTCCGGTCAGAAAAAGCTCCGTATAATCAAGCGTCTTGAAGTCGTCGAGGCGTTCAGAAAATCCGGCAACAAGCCCGAATGGATGATCCTTGACGTCATCCCGGTCATCCCGCCGGACATCCGTCCCATGGTACAGCTCGACGGCGGCAGATACGCTACGAGCGACCTGAACGACCTTTACAGACGCGTTCTCAACAGAAACAACCGTCTCAAAAAGCTCCTCGAGCTGCGCGCTCCCGACATCATAATCAGGAACGAAAAACGTATGCTTCAGGAAGCAGTCGACGCTCTGTTCGACAACGGCCGCCGCGGCAAGCCCGTCACCGGCTCGAACAACCGCCCGCTGAAGTCTCTCTCCGAGATGCTCCGCGGTAAGCAGGGACGTTTCAGACAAAACCTGCTCGGCAAACGTGTCGACTATTCCGGACGTTCCGTTATCGTCGTCGGACCGGAACTCAAGATCTATCAGTGCGGTCTTCCCAAGGAAATGGCTCTCGAGCTGTTCAAGCCTTTCGTTATGAAACGTCTTGTCGAGACTCAGAAGGCTTCCAATATCAAAGAAGCCAAAAAGAAGGTCGAAAGAGTCAACCCCGACGTATGGGACGCTCTCGAGAACGTTATCAAAGAACATCCCGTTCTGCTCAACCGCGCTCCTACCCTCCACCGTCTGTCCATTCAGGCGTTCGAGCCTATCCTCGTAGAGGGCAGAGCGATCAAACTCCATCCTTTGGTATGTACCGCGTTCAACGCCGACTTCGACGGCGACCAGATGCCCGTACACGTACCGCTTTCTTCCGAGGCGCAGGCTGAGGCGAGATTTCTCATGCTTTCCGCCAACAACCTGCTCAAACCCGCTGACGGCGGCGCCGTCACGGTACCTTCGCAGGATATGGTCCTCGGCGCGTTCTATCTGACGATAGACAAGGCGGGCGAACCCGGAGAGGGAAGAGTCTTCCGCGATTACAACGAAGCGGAAATGGCTTACGAAAACAAACAGATCGGTCTGCATACCCCCATCAAGGTCCGCGTATCGCGCGAGATCAACGGAGTTACGCACACCGGCATCATCGACGCCACCTTCGGACGTCTGATATTCAACAGACCGATCCCGCAGGACCTCGGATTTGTCGACAGAAGCGATCCGTCCAAGCTGCTCGATCTTGAGATCGCGTTCACCGCGGGCAAGAAACAGCTCAAACAGATCGTCGACCGCTGCATCAAGATCCACGGCGCGTCCGTTACCGCGGAAGTGCTTGATAACATCAAGTCGCTCGGATACAAGTATTCGACGAGAGCTTCGATCTCGATCAGCTACGCCGACGTCACGATCCCGCCGGAGAAATACACCCTCATCAAAGAGGCGGAGGGCAAAGTCGACACGATCATGGAACACTTCCTCGACGGCGAACTCACCGAGGAAGAGAGATACCGCAACGTCATCGCGGTCTGGGAACAGACCACCAAGGACGTCGTCGCGGCTCTCCAGAACGGATTTGACCGCTACAACCCGATAAAGATGATGTCCGACTCGGGCGCCCGCGGTAATATTACCCAGATGCGTCAGCTCGCGGGTATGCGCGGACTTATGTTCGCTACCAACGGACGCACGATGGAGATCCCGATCAAATCGAACTTCCGTGAAGGTCTTAATATACTCGAATACTTCATCGCCGCGAGAGGCGCGCGTAAATCCCTTTCGGATACGGCGCTCCGTACCGCGGACTCCGGTTACCTGACCCGCCGACTCGTCGACGTTTCGCAGGAAGTCATCGTTCGCGAGGACGACTGCAAGGCGACGGAAGGGTACTGGGTATTCGCGATCAAGGACGGCAACGAGGTCATCGAGCCGTTCAAGGACCGTTTGGTCGGACGTTATCCCGTCAATGACGTCGTAGATCCCGCGACAGGCGAGATCCTCGCTTCTGCAAACGAGATGATGAACGACGCGGCGGCTGACAGGATCATCGCGGCGGGTATCGACAGAGTTTATATCCGTACGGTCCTCAAGTGCCGCGCAAGACACGGCGTCTGCGCTAAGTGCTACGGCTCCGACATGGCGTCCGGCAAGCCCGTCAACGTAGGCGAAGCGGTCGGTATCATCGCGGCGCAGTCCATCGGCGAACCCGGAACACAGCTCACGATGAGAACGTTCCACACCGGCGGCGTCGCAGGCTCGAACATCACTCAGGGTCTTCCGAGAGTCGAGGAGCTGTTCGAGGCGCGCAGACCCAAGAAGACCGCGATCATAGCGGAAATTGGCGGTAAAGTCAGTATCGCCGACGTCAAACGCAGCAGAAACGTTACCGTTACCTCCAACGACGGAGAAAGCGTCACTTACTCCGTACCGTTCGGCATCAGCGTCACCGTCGAGGACGGAGACTTTATCGGCAAGGGACAGGCGATCACCGAGGGCTATATGGCTCCCGCGGACATCGCGCGTATCAGCGGACTTGACGAGATAAAGAACGAAAAGTGCGTTATCTATGTTTGCCCTAAAATGAAAGTCGGTACCGTGTGCAAGCTCCCTGCGGATTACTCCCAGGTGTTCGCGCGTATCTATATGTGCTCGGATGACAAACAGGAACTCCGTGATACTATCGAAAAGATATACAGCACCGTCAGAGTGCTTGATGAAGAAGGAAATAATATGCTGATAGGGAGATATGATGCAGATGAACTCAAATGATAAAAACTATACCAAAATGATAGATAAGTACGTCACAGGCAAAATTCTTGTGACACGTTCCTCTATGCCCGAATATGAGGAGTACTGCGAGGAGATACGTGATATCTGGGATACACGCTGGCTCACAAATATGGGTCCCAAACACAAAAAGCTTCAGGAGGACCTTAAAAATTATCTGGACGTTGAACAGCTCGACCTGCTGACAAACGGTCATATGGCGCTTGAACTTACCATGCAGGCACTGGGTCTCACAGGCGAAGTCATCACAACTCCCTTCACCTTTGCCTCCACAACACACGCCATAGTCAGAAACGGTCTGACTCCCGTTTTCTGCGATATCGACCCCGATAACTTCACTATCGATACCACAAAGCTTGAATCGCTGATAACCGATAAGACCTCAGCTATCGTTCCCGTTCACGTTTACGGAAATATCTGCAATATCGAGGAGATACAGCGTATTGCAGATAAGTACGGTCTTAAAGTTATCTACGATGCCGCACATACTTTCGGCGAAACTTACAAGGGCAAGGGCATAGGCTCTTACGGCGATGTTTCCTGCTTCAGCTTCCACGCTACAAAGGTATTCAACACTATTGAGGGCGGTGCGGTCTGCTTTAAAGACCCTGCTTTCGGAAACGCTATTTACGACCTGAAAAACTTTGGTATCCACGGTCCCGAGATCGTGGAATCCGTAGGC
>CACZZA010000176.1:0-3081 GCA_902785485.1 uncultured Ruminococcus sp.
GACGGACTTAAAGATATGTCGAACGTATCGGTCTCGACCTTCTCCGTCGACGACTACGAAAAAACGCTCGGAACTTACGTTGACGAGTATATCGACGGGTTGAAAACCACCTTTTCCGACTTCGAGCTTACCGAAGACGGTATCAGGGACACACTGCTCGGAAAGACCGCGGCTAAAAAATTCGAGTACACCGCGAAGCTGACCGAAAACGAGTACAAATTCATGCAGGTCATCACGGTTTACAGCGGATATATGTACATATTCACCTATACTTCGCAGGCGGCGGCTTACGACTCGCACCTCGAAGACGTTCAGCTCATGCTCGATAACTTCTCTTTCAATTGATATTATGATCTATTTCGACAACAGCGCCACGACGTCTTTATCGTCTTTCGCGGCGGAAAAAATGCGTCTCGTGGCAAATTCATACGGCAATCCTTCCTCCCTTCACACGCTCGGAGTCGAGGCGGAAAAATTCGTATCGGAAGCGCGGAAGAACGTACTGTCCGCGATCTTCGGCGGAAAAAGACCTCCTCTCGGAGACAAACTCATATTCACGTCTTCGGGGACCGAGGCGAACAATCTCGCCGTTCTCGGAAGCGCGTGGTCCAAGGAAAGCAACAAAGGAAAAAGAGCGATAACCACCGACAGTGAGCATCCGTCCGTCCTCGAATGCTTCAAAAAGCTCGAAAAGGACGGTTACGACGTGATCTATCTTCCGACGGTAAACGGAAATATCGACATTGAAAAAGCGCTTTCGTACGTTGATAAAAACACATTCCTTATTTCCGTAATGCTCGTAAACAACGAGACCGGAGCGAGATACCCCGTCGAAGAGCTGTTCCGCCGTGTCAAACGCATCGATCCGCAGATCACGACGCACACCGATTGCGTTCAGGCGTTCCTTAAAACAGAGTTCGATCCGAGATCGCTCTCGGCTGATCTCATAACCGTATCTTCTCACAAAATACACGGTCCCAAGGGCGTAGGCGCCCTGTACGTTTCCGCCGAGACGGTGAAAAACAAACGCGTCGTCCCCGTTATGCTCGGCGGCGGACAGGAGAGCGGCTTCCGCTCGGGTACCGAAAACGTCATCGGTATCGCGGGATTCGGCGAGGCGGCGAGCGAAGGCGCAAAAAAGATCGCGCAGTTCGAGAAAAACGTCTCTTTCCTGCGTGACTGTCTCGCGAGACTTATAAAAGACTTCGTACGCATAAACGTTCCGTCGAGCGAAAGACGGGCGGCGAACATACTTAACTTCACTCTTCCGGGGATCAGAAGCGAAACGATGCTCCATTATCTTTCCGCAAACGGGATCTTCGTTTCAAGCGGGTCCGCCTGCTCATCCAACCACAAGACCGCGGGAAGCGCGGTACTTCGCGCTTTCGGTCTCTCCGAGCGCGAGTCGGACGAGTCGATACGCGTGTCTCTCGACTCATCGAACACCGAGGAAGAATGCGAAGAATTCGCCCGGACGCTGAAAACCGGGATAGACACACTCATACACAGATAAAATAAGGCGCGTTTTGAAACGCGTCACGGAGGTTATTATGATAAAGATCGACCATCTGGTAAAGCGGTTCGGCGACAAAGTCGCCGTCGACGACATCAGCTTTACCGTCGAAAAAGGAGAGATAGTCGGATTTCTCGGTCCCAACGGAGCCGGAAAAAGTACGACTATGAATATGCTGACAGGTTATCTTTCGTCTACGTCCGGCAGAGCTTACATCGACGGAGCGGAGATACTTGAAGATCCGATCAAAGCGAAAAAGGACATCGGTTTTCTTCCGGAGCTTCCGCCCCTCTATCTCGACATGACCGTAAACGAATATCTCGACTTTGTTTACGACCTTAAAAAGTGTACTCTGAACAGAAAAAAGCATTTAGACGAGATCTGCGAAGTCGTACGCATAACGGACGTGCGTAAAAGACTCATAAAGCATCTGTCAAAAGGCTACCGCCAGCGCGTCGGGATAGCCCAGGCGCTCGTCGGCAATCCCAAGGTGCTTATTTTCGACGAGCCGACTGTCGGACTCGACCCCAAGCAGATAATCGAGATCAGGAGCCTGATCTCGACTCTCGGACGCGATCATACCGTGATCCTCAGCACGCACATCCTTTCAGAGGCTCAGGCGGTCTGCGACAGGATCATAATAATCAACGAGGGCAGGATCGTCGCGGACGAAAAGCGCGAAAATCTCACAAACCTCATCAAAGGAGAGAGGCGTTACAGCGTTGATATTTGCGGACCCGAAAAAGAAGTGGCTTCCGAACTCAAAAAGATCAACGGCATCTCAAAAGTCGAAGCGGAAGGCAGAGGCGACCTTGACAGCGTACGCTTCACGGTCGAAAGCGAACCCGGAGTTGATATTCGCAAGTCTCTGTTTTACAGTCTGTCGCGCAACTCGTGGCCGCTCATCTCGATAGAGCCGCTCGGAGCGACGCTCGAAGACATATTCATCAGCCTTGTAGACAAAAAAGACGCGAAGACGCCTTCGCGCCAAAGAAACGCGAGATAAGGAGGTAAAGTCATGTTTGCCGTTTATAAAAAAGAAATGCGTTCATACTTTGCGACTCCGATAGGATATATCTTTATAGGAATATTCCTCGCCCTCGCGGGAGGTTTGTTCTCCTTCTGCACGATACAAAAGCTCGAAGAGAGCGACACCGCGCTCTACTTCAACCTTATGCTCTACGCGTTCGTCATCATTATCCCGCTTCTTACGATGAAATCGTTTTCCGACGAGCGCAAGCAACGCACCGAGCAGCTTCTTTTAACGTCTCCCATCAAGCTCTCTGCGATGGTCGGAGCAAAATTTCTCGCCGCATACACGATGTTCGCGCTGACCTTCCTCGTTTCCTGTGTGAACTTTCTGCTCCTCGGCAAATACGGAACTCCTTCCGGCGGGATACTGTTCGGCAATATAATTTCGATACTGCTCGTCGGAGCGGCTTTCATCGCGGTCGGGATATTCGTTTCGTCTCTGACCGAAAGCCAGCTCGTCGCCGCGTTCGGAACGATAGGCATCCTTCTGTTCATGCTCCTTGTGAGCCTTGCGAACTCTTTCATTGACTCGGCGT
>CACZZA010000176.1:3119-6849 GCA_902785485.1 uncultured Ruminococcus sp.
GATAGCGTTCATATTCCTCTTTCTCACGGTGCGCGTTTATGAAAAGCGCCGTTGGGACTGATACGGCTTTTTGAAAGGAGGAAATCAAAATGAACGGAAAAACCGGAAATACCGACGGAAGAAAGAAACTCAAATACGGCGCCGCCGCGATCATTTTCACTGTCGCCGTCATAGCGCTCGTTATCATACTGAACGTAGTCTTCACTTCCCTTGCTGCCAAATATCTCTGGTCTGTCGATATGACGTCCAGCCAGCTCTTCACCCTCAGCGACGAAACGAAAGACCTTCTCGACGGCAAAGTCGACGAGAGCGGAAAAGAGATACGCATACTGTTCTGTATGCCTCTTGACAAGCTCGTAGACGAAAAGGCTCTCAACCTCGTCTATCAGACGGCGCTCGAATATCAGAAACGCTACGATAATATCAAAGTCGATTCGATAGACATTATAACGAATCCGTCTCTCGTGAACAAATATTCAAACATTTCAAATTCGCGTATCACCCAGAGAACGGTCATAGTTGAGACAGACGACGATTTCCGCACGTTTACCGTAAACAGCTTTTTCGCGTACTACTCCGATACTCCGACGGAAGTCTCGGCGTACAGCGGCGAACTGCGCTTCACCACCGCGATCCTTCAACTGCTGTCCGATAAGCCCGTCGCGTACTTCACGACCATGCACGGCGAAACGACCGGGAACGAGACCTCCCGTCCCGCGCTTTGGGGGTTGTTTGAAAACGCCGGTTACGACGTACGCGAAATAGACCTTTCTAAGGACGGTTTTGAGGCAAACGCGCAGGTCCTTATAATGAACGGACCGAGATACGACCTTGACGTCAACGGAAAAGACGTTGACGAGGTCAACAAGATCAGCGACTTTCTTAAAAACTACGGAAGCCTGATGGTATTCATCGATCCCGAGACCGAAGAGCTTCCCGAGCTTGAAGGTCTGCTCGAAGAGTGGGGCGTCGCCGTCGAAAAAGCGATAGTCAAAGACTTTTCGTCCACGATCTCGACAGACGGGACCAAGCTCTCCGCGGTCTATACGACCGAGGGAATAGCGTCAAGTCTGACAAATCAGCTCAAAACTTACGACACTCTGCCGAAAACGATAGTAAACTACGCCCGTCCGATCTCGATAGTCTGGGGCAAGGACGGAACGAAGACTATGGACGACATCTCCGTCAGAGAGGCGTCTCCCGTTCTTACCACGACAAAGAACGCGGTGGCTTACGCCTATGACAACGAGACCGAACTCAAGCTCAAAGCTCCGTTCGACCTGATGACCATCACGAGAGGACAGCAGATCAGCAATAACGAATCGTACTATTCCTACGTCCTTGTGTGCGGATCTACTCAGTTCGCGAGCGACGACTATCTCTACAACGAGGCTTACGCAAACGACGAGATCCTTTACGCCGCGATGCGTATTATGGGCAAATCGACCGTTCCCGTCGGAGTCAAATACAAATTCCTCGACGATAACAAGCTCGATATAACCAAGGAAGAGGCAAACGCGTGGACTCTGCGCGTGACTCTCATCCTTCCCGTTATCGTACTCATCGCGGGAGCCGTCATCCAGATCAGGAGAAGACACTTATGATAAAAAAACAGACCAGACTTATCATAATAGCCGCGGCGGTCTTCGTTATACTTCTGTTGGCTTATCTTATAGTCGTCAGACCGCTTATCGCCAACGAAGAGACCGACGACACTCCGGAGCTTCTCCCCGCGGAAACGAACGCCGCGGGCGAAGTAACGGATCCCGGCGAAGCGCTCGGACAGGCTAATTCGATATTGATGTATCCTCAGATCACCCGCGAAATGATCGCAAGGATCGAAGTCAGCAACAAGTTCGGACAATTCGCCTTCTATTACGACAAAAACGACAAAGAATTCTATATTGAAGACAATATAAACGCGCCGTACAGCAAGGAAGTCTTTGCTCAGCTCGTAGTTGCCGTGGGATACTCTGCCGCGATGGACAGAGTGACCGCCGATTGCAAGGACTTTTCCGAATACGGACTCGACGACAACGAAGAACGCGCCGTGTACAGGATCACAACGAACGACGGCAAGGAATACGTCGCGTACGTGGGTTCACAGATCGTCACCGGAGCGGGTTACTACGCTAAATTCAACGACAGGAACGCCGTTTACGTCATAAACGCGACGTCCGGCGCGCTGCTGAAAGGCAGTATCAACAACTTCATTTCACCGGTACTCACGCTGACTCCGTCGCAGACCGACTACTTCCTCGTCAACGAATTCACCATCGCGAAACGCGACGAAGACGGAGAAATGCAGCCTTTCTTCTCCGCTAAGAGCAAAACGAAAAAAGGCGTCGACGACTCCGGAAACGAGACCGAGGAATTCGACAGGTACGAAATGGTCTATCCCTCCGGTTACTCGATAAACACCTCGAATTACGATACGATCCTCCAAGGCTTTATGGAGCTTTCGGGAAACAGGGTCGTCCACCTCGGCAAGGACGGAGCGACCGTCCCGGCGGAAACGCTCGCTCTGTTCGGTCTCGAGAAACCCGAATACGAACTCTATATAAACTATAAAGGAACGTTCAACAGCATCGTCCTTTCGGAAAAAACCGAAAACGATACGTATTTTGCGTATTCCCTTCTGTTCAACACCATCGTCGAGGTCGATTCTTCCTCTTTGGATTTTCTCGAATGGGATCTGCTCGAATTCATCGACAAACCGTTGTTCACGCTGAATGTTGCCGACGTCGCGAGCATAGCGATCTCCGGCAACGGAATAGACGAAACGTTTATCATCACGCTTGACGAAGCGACCGATACGCAGAAAGCCAAAGGCATCAAAGTCAGAACGCTCAGCGGCAAGGAAATAACCGACGTAACGAGCTTCCGCTCTCTTTATATGAGAATGCTGACACTCAGCCTCGTCACTTACGCGGAGGTCGATTCGACCGAAGGACTCGATCTGCTCGCCACCTTTACGCTCATTACCCGCGACGGACAGAAATACGAATTCAAATTCTACCCGTACACCACGAGAAGATGTCTGTACTCCGCCAACGGCGACGCGGAATTCTACGTCATAAAAGAATCCGTCGACCGAATAGTCGAGGACGCCGTCAAAGTGTTGAACGGCGAAACGGTCCGGTTCTATTCATAATAAACGTTTTTCAAGATCAAAGGAGTTCAAGTCATGCTTTTATCCACACAAACCAGAGTTCTGAAAACGACGTTCGGAAACGAAAGAGCCATCGAGATCCTCGCCAAAGCGGGTTACGACGCATACGATATGACCTTCATGAATTCGATGAAGGATACGGATCCTCTCCTTTCGGAGAACTTCCGCGAAGAGGCGGCGGCTTTACGCAAATACGCAGATTCTCTCGGCATCGTCTGCAACCAGGCGCACGCGCCTTTTCCGACGAGCGTGGGAGACGAAGTCAAGGACGAGGAGATCTTCAAAACTGTCGTCCGTTCGATGGAAGCGTCTGCCATCCTCGGGGCAAAGATCATCGTAGTCCATCCGAAACAGCATCTAAATTACCGTACGAACGCCGACAAACTCCAGGAGCTGAACCGCGAGTTTTACGCAAGACTTATCCCCTACTGTGAAAAGTTCGGTATCAAGGTCGGGGTCGAAAATATGTGGCAGCGCAACCCTGTCGGACCCGATAACGCTAAAAAGTCCATAGTTGACAGCACCTGTTCGAGAGTCGAGGAGTTTTGCAGATACGTC
>CACZZA010000177.1 GCA_902785485.1 uncultured Ruminococcus sp.
CGAGAGAAGAATAACTCATTATCGACTGGGGAGCGCGGAGGTATCCGTGTCCGGTGCAGAAGCCGTTCCTGAACAGCTTGATAAGGTCGATCTGACAGCAGGTCTCCGTCAGCATATAGAAGTCTTTGTCGTGGATGTGGATGTCGCCGCCGATGTGGGCTTTGGCGATGTCCTTCGGCAGGACGTAGTTGTCGACGTAGTATTTAGCGCCCTCGGAGCCGTATTTAAGCATCGTGCCCATCGAGGTATCGCCGTCGATGTTCGCGTTCTCGCGCTTGATGTCGGCGTCCTTCGAGCTTGAATACGTCAGCTCGTTGTAAATGTTCATCAGGCTGATCTCAGCCTCGCGGATCTTGGCATGCTCCGCTCTGTAAAGGATGTACGCTTTCGCGGTCTTCTCGTAGTCGTATTTTATCAGCATCGACTCGACTATATCCTGCACCTGTTCGACCGTGCAGACGTCGCCCTCGAGCTGCTCACATACTTTCTTGGTAAGGTACTCAAAGTCGATATTCGACATTTTTTCGTCCTTGACCGCCTTGTTCGCCGCGAAAATGGCGTTGAAGATCTTGCTTTCATCGAACGGGACCGCCTGTCCGTTCCGCTTTACGATAGTTTTCATCTTTACTTCTCCGTCTTATTATTATTTGTACCGGAAATCACTTCCGAAAATCTCAAAAAATCAATATATTGTGGTCAAATCTGTTTGCCCGTCGCAATATGTAGTATATCATTAGCCTTTCGCGTTGTCAATAGGATTTTGAATTTTTGTTAAGAATTTTTGAAAAACTTATCCGCCGCCTGTTTCTAAAGGCAATAAAAATTGCAAAACCGTCTTTACAACGGCGGAACGGCGTTATATAATATAAAAGAAAGAATAACATCCCGTTTTTTCAAAGGAGATAACAAAATGGAACAGAAACTCGGTACCAAATGCGTGCAGGCGGGTTACACCCCGAAGTCGGGAGAGCCGCGCGTCCTGCCGATAATACAAAGCACGACTTATAAATACGACACGAGCGAGGATATGGCTCGTCTGTTCGACCTCGAGGCGAGCGGATATTTTTACACGCGGCTCGCCAACCCGACGTGCGACTCGGTGGCGCAAAAGCTCTGCGCGCTCGAGGGCGGAACTGCGGCGATGCTCCTTTCGTCCGGTCAGGCGGCGAATTTCTTTGCGGTATTCAACATCGCGAACGCGGGAGACCACGTCATCGCGTCGAACTCGATATACGGCGGTACGTTCAACCTGTTCGCCGTCACCATGAAGAAAATGGGGATAGAATTCACTTTCATTTCCCCCGACTCGACCGAGGAAGAGCTCGACAAAGCGTTCAGACCCAACACCAAGGCGGTGTTCGGCGAGACCATTGCGAACCCCGCCCTGACCGTCCTTGACATCGAGCTTTTCGCGAAGGTCGCTCACAAGCACGGCGTGCCGCTGATCGTCGACAACACGTTCGCTACTCCTGTCAACTGCCGACCGATAGAGTGGGGCGCAGACATCGTCACACACTCGACGACGAAATATCTCGACGGACACGCGACGTCCGTCGGCGGAGCCATCGTCGACGGAGGAAAATTCGACTGGTTCAAGTACGCGGACAAGTTCCCCGGACTCACGACTCCCGACGACAGCTACCACGGCATCACGTACGCGGAAAAATTCGGTCTCGGCGGAGCGTTCATCACAAAATGCGTCGCTCAGCTGATGCGCGACTTCGGCTCCTCCCCTTCCGCTTTCAACGCGTTCCTGCTCAATCTCGGTATGGAGACGCTCCACGTCCGTATGCCCAAGCATTGCGCGAACGCGCAGAAGGTCGCGGAGTTCCTCGAGTCTCACGAAAAAGTCTCCTGGGTGCGCTACTGCGGACTCAAGAGCGATAAATACTACGCCCTCGGTCAGAAGTACCTGCCGAACGGCTCGTGCGGAGTCCTCTCGTTCGGAGTCAAGGGCGGACGCAAGGCGGCGGAAGAATTTATGAAGCATCTCCGTCTCGCGGCGATAGTCACACACGTCGCGGACGCCCGCACCTGCATCCTGCATCCCGCTTCCTCTACCCACAGACAGATGACCGACGAGGAGCTTCTCGAATGCGGCGTTTCGCCGGACCTTATGCGTCTCAGCGTTGGCATCGAGGACGCGGACGACATTATCGCGGACATCGACAACGCGCTCGGCAAAATATAAACGGAAAAAGGCAAGCCGGATGATACCGGTCTTGCCTTGTTTCATCTTGATACAAAGAAAGGGACGGAAATGGACAAAAGCGTACTCAGAAAAAAAGTCGTGGACTATATGTACGGTATCGCTCAAACCGAGTGGACTCCGGAGGAGTCGTTTATTCTTTACAATTCGGGGCTCAACGGATGCACGAGGATGTTCGGAGTGTTCCGCAAGGGCGTCAAATACAAGGGGATGCCCTATATAAACCTCAATATGTCTCAGCCCGAGAGCTTTGACCGTATGCGCCGCGGCTCATATATCCCGTTCAAGGGCACCGAAGAGGAGCTTGACCGCATCGTCAGCCCTGACCGCCTTATCTCGGCGGGACCGGAAATATACACCGACGCCTTGAAAAACGGTTTTACGTTTCCCGGAAACGATTGCGTGCTTGCCGTAATACTCGCCTGGAACACGGTCATTAACAACCGTCCCGAGGTCGACGGGATGGACGGTACTACGTCCGTCCTCCCCGGTCAGGGTACCGGAGTTCTCGCGGTCGGCGATTACGACGTTTCCGATCTTTTCGGCTTCAATACGGACAAGGTCGCGGCGGCGAACGGCGAAGCGCGTATGGCAAAAGCCTACGCAAAGTCGCTTCCCGGAGACGCGACCTGCTACGTACGCTCCTCCTCTCCCGGCAGTCCGAGGCACGCCCGTCTGACTGTGGAGAAGCCTCACGTCGAGTATAAAAAGGATGAGAACGGTGTCGACGTGATCGATACGGAAAAAAGCTATCTGACGCAGCTCGATCAGGCGGCGGGCACTCCGTCCCGGTGGATCGTGGGGGAGAATCTCTCGTCGTGTCACGTCGAAAACCATTCTTTCGCAGATCTGTTCCGCGAGGGTTCCCTTCCGATCACGCTTCCCGAGCTCTGCGAGGACGGCGCCTATGAAGACGAAAAGACCACTTTGACCGACTTCGCGATCAAAGCCGAAGAAGGAGTCCCGGTCCTTTGCGGCAAGATCGTATCCAACAGACAGATCATATCTCTCAAAGCGAGGATCCGCGGAAACAATACGGTCGTCGAACGCGATCTTATCCCTCCGATCAAACCCAATCGCGTCCCGTCGTTCCACCTGAGGGAATTCGACCTCGGCAAATTCGACCTTTCCGGCACATTTCTCAGACCCGGAACGGAGTATCTCCTCGATCTCGAAGTGACAGTTTCCGGATGCCTCGGGATCGAGCAGACGCTCGTTAAGGATCACAGGTTCAAAGCGTAACGGCTGACCCGCGTAAAAAAGGGACAGTACGTCGAAAAAAACCGAAATAAAACTCTTTCCGGCGTGTTCAGATCCGCTCGTCATTTCAAGCGAATAGCAAAAAACTCCCGCGTGGCTCAAAGTCACGCGGGAGATTTCGTTTTTTCATTTTACTGAAGATCGTCGAAGTTGAAGTCGACGTCGCCGTCGCCTATCGACGGATCCTTGGTCAGGATCTCGTTTTCAAACGTAACGATCTGGATCCTTGGTCAGGATCTCGTTTTCAAACGTAACGATCTGCATTTCGGGAGCTTCGAACAGTTTTTTCATATCCGTTTCTCCTTATCAGCCTGCGATGATGGCGTCGATCTTCTTTTTGTTCTGGTTATAGAAATCTACCTGATTGTCGCGTACGTACGTTGCGACTTCGCGCAGGTTCGTTCTGATCGTATCGACGTTGAGGAAGTTCGTTACACCGGTCATATCGGCGTAGATAACGAGCTGTTCGCCGTTGGCGTCTTCAAGTACGATATACGGACGGAACGATACGTCGGTATCGTAGCTTCCGGACTTGATGTTGTAGAGCGCCGCCGCGAAGGTGTACTTGCCGTCTTCAACGAAGAACGTGTCGTTCGAGCTGTCGAACGCTATCGCCTTCGAGACCTTAGCCGCGCCGTAGGTGAGTCCGCTCTCGACGGTCTTCGAGAGAAGTACGCCGTATTCGACTGCGACGTAACCGTCGTCGGTGAGGTTTCTGTTGCGGAGTGTTTCGTTGACGTACGCTCTTACACGGATCGCGCTGTCAGCGGGTCTCAGCGATATGCCGAGGTATCCGAACTCGTCGTTCGTTGCCGAAGTGACGGATGCGATATTCGGGTTGGTGTATTCGAGAGTTGCGTCTTTTCCTGCGATGGAGACGTCAACGGAGGTGGTGAACTTGCCGAGCTTGCTCTCGGAAAGAGTGAACAGATCCGCGTTCTTGTAGCCTTCGCTTGCGTATTCATCCCAGGCGATGAACTCATCGTAGGTCTTGTTGTAGGTGTCGGTGCTCTGGAACCCCTCAGCGGTATTATACTTGCCGCTGTGCTGTACCGCGGTATTGAACGCGAAGCTCAGGGTCGTACCGGCGAGCGGATCGGCTCCGGCAGCGTAGGTCGCTCCGGTGATGGTCGCGGTATTGATATCCATAAGAGCGGGGATAACGGTCGTGAACGCGCCGGTGTTGGTGTACATCGCAACGGGGTTGTTGGCGTGATTCCAATCCTTCGTGAAGAACGCGTAGGAACCTGCGTTATTAAGCTGAGAAAGGTCAAGAGTTCTCTTGTTCTTTGTGTTGGCGTGATACGTGCTGCTCACGTTGACGTTCATCATCTCGCCGGCGGAAGACATATCGACGGTGTCGCCCGCGATCTTGACGTAGAGGTCACCTATCGCGCTGTCGGCGCCGAAGGTGAATCTGCATCCGGCAAAGTTGCCGCCGGTGATCTCCCAGTAAACGTTTCCTTTTACAACAGCGTGTCCGTTACTGGGCGACAAAGTCGGGGTCCCGGAAGTTCCGTAAGTGCAGAGACGGAGTCTCGCCGCACTGGAAAAATCGCCGCCCCTGAGATATATCTTCATATCTCCGGTGATCGAAACGGTGTTGTGCCAGGTAGAGCTTGAAGCTTCAAGGCAAAGGAAGGACGGATATTTGACGGTAGTTTTAGTACCGGTCTTTTCGCTGTTCAGATCCACTTGTGAAAAGTACTGGATCTTACCGCCGGTAACGTTAACGGTAACGCTGCCGTCAACGTTGACGCCGTAGCCCGCGAACGATGCTTTGCCTCTGAGCGTGCCGCCTTCTATGTTGACGTAGACGTTGCCGACCTGGCTGAAGCCGCCGTCGATCTTGTCGTCGGCATCGGAGTCGTAAGCGACGGTCTGATAACCGCTGCACCCGCCGCTGAGCAGAGCCACAACGTTGGTAACGGTAAATCCGGACGAAGTTTTTGTGGTGTGTCTGAGGGTCCCGGATTTCATAGTGAGAGTGGAGTCGCCGACGTGACGTCCGCCGACAGAGTCTTCGGAATGGGATGCCGCATTGAACAGCGAGCCTGCGAAGAGAGAGCCGCCGTAGTAATCCACGTTCTCTATAACGAGAGCGGAATTTGCCTGGAATTCAGCAGTCGTTCCGGCAATGCAAGCGCCGCCGTAAACGTTCTTGTAGTTGTAGACCGCTTCCTTGATGCCGGTCTTGCCGAGGTAAACGCATGAGTCTCCGGTCTGCTTCGCGTTGATACCCTGAATGTTGGAACCGCCGTAGCTGTTGTAGTCTACTGCTCCGTTCAAGTGCAGAGTGGTAGTTCCTGAATGAGTGCCGTTCTCGGAAGTCGCTACAAAGTTAGAACCGGTGACTAAGTATCCGTTGAACAGGAACGCCGTTCCTTTCCTTGTGTATTTGTCGGTTACGGTGACGTCAATGTTGGTAGCGTCGACGGACGCGCCCTTATCGGCAGTCGAAACTATCTTGGAGCCGCCGTAGAAAGATTTGCCGTTGGTAGCGAATTGTACGCCGTCGAGAGTAACGGTATTGTTGCCGCCGGCGAGGATCCTGAAATTACTGCCGCCGCCGTTGCCGGGGAGGAAGCCGCTGTACCAGTCGTTGGTGATCCTGACGCCGTCGCCGACGTACATATTGGTGTCGGCGTAAGCGTATTTGCTCATATTGCCGTTCTGTACGGAAACGCTGATACCGTTGGTAACGGTGAGGGTAGCGGTGGAGGTGATATTGAGATTATAGGTAGGTCTCGTAACGCCTTCGCTCTCAGCGCCCGAACCGCCGACGAAGCAGCAGATGTTGCGGACGGTGCTGTTGCCTGTGGTAGCGACGGTAAGGTCTCCGCCTCTGACCGAGGAAGCCGAATAGTAACCGCCTGCGACAAGGAACTCAGTAACGGAAG
>CACZZA010000178.1 GCA_902785485.1 uncultured Ruminococcus sp.
CGGTCAGTTCGCCGTAGGCGGCGGTCTTGACTTCATCCGCGCCCGCCGTTACCGCGGATACCGCGCATGAGTCGGCAAGGTAGATGTTGTTCGATACCTTAACTCCGAGTCTGACGGCTCCGATATGCGCTTTTATCCTCTTCACCGACTCGGCGAACTCATCCGGGAGCATATTGCCCGCGGTGTCGCAGACGGTGACGGTCGCGGCCCCCGCTTTGATAGCCTCGTCTATCGCCTGAAACAGGAAATCTCCGTCGGCGCGTCCGGCGTCCTCCGCCGAGAACTCGACGTCCGGGCAGAGCGAACGGCATTTTGATACCGTTTCGGAAATGAGGGAAAGCATCTTTTCGGGTTTTTTATGATAGAAATACTCCATCTGCACGGTCGATACGGGCAGAGCGACCTGAAGGCGGGGACTTTTAGCCTCGCGCAGACAACTCCACGTGTATTCGATCCCGTCCTCTTCGCCGACCGGGACGGGGACGGTGAGACTCGCGTCCTTTATCGCCGACGACAGCGATTTTATCAGCAGTCCGTCGGTCTTGCGGTTTTCGATGACCCCGGTCTCGATATAAGATACGCCGAGTCGGTCGAGGAGCTTTGCAAGCTCGAGTTTTTCGCGGAAGGTGAGGCTGTCCTCGCCGTTCCTTTTCGACATTTTGACCGTAACGTCGCTGATAATTACTTTTCTCATTCAGACGCACTCCTTTGAATAAAAAATAGAAAGTCCCCGAAGCGAATATCGCTTCAGGGACGAATAATATCGCGGTACCACCCTGATTACCGTGTGAATACACGGTCTCTCGTTCGGGCTCTGTCAAGCCCACAGTCTGTAACGGGACGCCCGTGCGGAATTACTTGCCTTGCGGCTTTGATCCCGCCTGCTCGGGAAAGAGACTGTTTTCCGACTCCGGTATCGGCTCGCACCGCCCGCCGACTCTCTGTAACTCGAAAAAGTTCGGAAACATACTTCCGTCATCGCATTTTTGAATTTTCACCATTATAACCCAAGAGCGAAAATTTGTCAACAGTTTTTTTGCGAATAATTACAATTTGGGAAAAAACGGTTCAGGGACCGAGCTTGACGGAAGACTTCCCGGTGACGGGATCGTATTCCGCGAAATAACGCTTGAGCCGGACAATATCGAGCACGTCGACTGTTCCGTCGCCGTTCGCGTCGGCGAAGTCGGAGATCTCAACGGAAGACTTTCCGGCGGCGTGATCGTATTCGGCGATATATTTTTTGAGGCGGACGATATCGAGCGCGGTAATACTGTTGTCGCCGTTCGCGTCGCCGAAGAGGTACCCGGTGACAGTCTCCCAGTACGGGAAGAGCTCGGTATCCTCCGTGATCGGAGAAGTCGGATCATACGGCTCGGTCAGCTCGCGGTCGGTAAACCAGCCGACAAGATAGGCGCCGACTCGCGCCGGGACGGCAGGCTCGCCGAAGACCGTGCCGCGTATGATTTCCACGCCGGCGGTGCACTCGGTATCATTCACGTCAAGATACCAGCTGACCCAGCACGTATCCGCCTCCTGCGCGATAAACGTATATTCGATACCGTAGTTTTCTTCGTTCCAGTCTATCACATTCCCCGCGTCATTCCCGTTGACGGAGGCGGAAAAAGAGTCGATATCCGCGAAGACGTACCGGTCGGAGTCGCTGAGGACCAGAGATACGGTCACTTTGTATGTGTCTCCGGCAATAAAGCTTTCGCTACCGTTCGGATCGACGGCTTTCCCGTTGTGGGTCCAGCAGACGCCGTTTTTATAACGCACCGACGTCAGCGCCTCCACATTGTAACCCGCTCCCGAGGGGACCGACGCTTCATAAGAGATCGGCTGTCCCGCATAGGGGATCGGGACCGTCACTTCGGCGAACGATATTTCCTCGATACCCGAGGTCAGCGTATACTCGACCTTATATACGGTGTCGCTTATCCTGCTGACGGTCGCGTGAGAGTCGCCGTTGACCGTGGCTTTCATTTGGCTTATCGGCGCGAATTCATAACTGTCAACGTCGGTCAGCGTCACGCGTACGGTCAGATAGTAAATATCCCCCGGCGAAAAGACTTCGCCGCTGTTCGAGAAGACCGGATCCATACCGTGGTTCCACTCGACGCCGTATTTGTAGGTACTGCTGTTGTAGTTTTCCGTCTTCAAGCCCTCGCTCGAGAACCCGACGTCATACGGTATATCTTCCCCTCCTTCGGTCGAAGGGAGAACGAGGTCGATGCGGTCGACGGTCGCCTTCTGCGAAGTGAACGTGTACGAGACGATATAATTCGTGTCGCTCTCCCATTTTGCCGCCGCGGTCTTGCCGTTGAAAACGGCGGTCACTTCGTCGGCAAAATAACACGCGTCCTTATTTTTCAGTACGACCGAGATCTCGACCTTGTAGGTATTGCCCGCGGCGAAGGTATGGTCGACGTTGGGCGAGATGACCTTGCCGTTTTCACTCCAGCGCACGCCGTTCTTAAAGCCCGAAGCGAAGCTTCCGTACGTTGCCTCCACCTCGTACTGTGATCCGAGGGGCACGTACGCGTAGTAGGAGACCGGCGCGCCCGCCTGAGGCGCGGCGGCGTTTATCTCTATCGCGGAAATGACCGAACTGCTCTGCGTGTCCGCGGATCTGACTTCAAGGGTCGAAAGGAAAGCGGGACCTACGAGGGGTTCGGTGGTATAATTCGTCTGGACGACAACGCCGTTTGTGACGGAAGACTGTTTTACGCCGTCGATATAGAGCTTTGCGGAAGGAGAGAAGCACCCGCCGAATCTTTCAAGTCTTTCTTCGGCTCCGAGTCTGTGCGAGGCAGCATCGAATTCGTAAACGGCGTAGACCCTCTCCTTTCCCGACTCGTTTATGAACTTTACGTTTCCTATAAAGACCTCGTTGTCATAAAAGTCCAGCTTGCTGAAAGCGTTTATCAGACGGACGCAGTAATCCGAAGCGCGCGTGCGGATCGTACCGCCGTAGATGCGACAGTTATAGTAATAACCGAGGTCGGAAGAGATCGGAACGTCGGCGTCTATCTCTCCGCCGTACATCGTCAGATTGACGTTCCTCGGACCGTTGCCCCCAAGGGCGGCGTGTACGGCGTAGTTCGGGGTATGCCTTTTGTTTCGGATAATACCTCCGTAAAGAGTGACGTTGCCGCACAGAACGCTCGTCTCGTTTTTCGCCGACGGGCAGTCGTATTCGATAACGCCGCGGATCCACTCGCCTTTCGCGGAATCGTATCGCATCGAATCTCTGACCGTGACGGAGCCGTCGCCGACTCCGGAAATGAAGGTATGGGAGATCGAGGCTTCCGAACTCGCGTTATTCTTCACGGAGAGTGTGTAACCGCACAGATCGATGTCGACGTTGCAGCTCGTGTTCTCCATCATCGTGGAACTTCCTTCGAAGATGATATCGCTTCCGAGCTTGATATATGCGGTCGTCCCTTTTTTGCGGGTCTCGGTGAAGCACTTCCACAGTTTTTTATAATCCGTGGCGATCATCGGATTTTCGGGGTTTGTAAAGACCTGACTGAGGCTTTTGACCTCGCCCTCAAAGCCATCCGCCGTTATCACCGCCCGGAAATAATCGGCGGGAGAATTACCCCGATAGAACGAAAGGAGCGAATCGGGAATATCTTTATATTCCCATTGTTCGTGATCGAATATCTGCCAGCGAACGGAAAA
>CACZZA010000179.1 GCA_902785485.1 uncultured Ruminococcus sp.
AGCAGTTCTTTCTGTCCGCATCCGGAAATGCCCGCTATACCGAGGATCTCCCCGGAATACGCTTCAAACGAAATGTGCTTGAGTATCTCGACGTTCTCGGAGTTTTTGCACGAGAGATCGGAGATCTTGAGTCTCAATTCCCGCCCCTGAGGTTCCGGACGTTCGATGTTTAACTCGACCTTCTGACCGACCATCATTTCGGTCAAAGACTGAACGGTCGCTTCGGAAGTCTTAACGGTGTCCACGTATTCGCCCTTACGGAGTATCGCGACTCTGTCTGACAGTTCAAGGACTTCCTGGAGTTTATGGGTGATGATTATAACAGTCTTCCCCGCCGCCTGCATATTGCGTATGACGGAGAACAACTTTTCGGTCTCCTGCGGCGTCAGGACCGCAGTCGGCTCGTCAAGGATAAGTATCTCGGCTCCGCGGTAAAGAGCTTTTACTATTTCGAGCGTCTGCTTTTGCGATACGGTCATATCGTAAACTTTTTGGGAGGGATTGACCTCAAATCCGTATTCGTCGCAGATCTCTTTGATCTTCTGCGCGGCTTTTTTAAGATTCAGTCCGCCGTCTTCGCGCATACCCAATACGACGTTCTCAGTCGCCGTAAAAACGTCGACGAGCTTGAAATGCTGGTGGATCATACCGATCCCGAGCTTAAAAGCGTCGTGCGGAGACTTTATGGAAACGTGTTGTCCTCTTACGTAAATATCTCCGCTGTCAGGAAAATAAATTCCCGCGAGCATATTGAGCAACGTTGTTTTACCGCTGCCGTTTTCACCCAAAAGCGCAAGGACCTCTCCTTCGAGAACGTCCATCGTAATATTCTTATTAGCGACCACTTTGGTTCCGAAACGCTTGGTGATACCTTTTAACTGAATGACAGGCTTGCGTTCAGTATTCATCTAAACCTCCGGTTTTCAGAAAAGAAAGAAACGAAGGAAGCCGCTGATGAGAGCGGCTTCCGCATTTCTTAAGCGAAATATCAGTTGAGTTCGGTGATACCGTCTATACGGAGCGAGAACGAAGGAGCGCTCTGAACGTAAGACTCGAGGTACTGACCGTCGGAAATAACGTTGTTGGCGTCGTTGGTCCAGTCGCCGTTGGTATCGGTAGCGTATGCCCAAGTAACGTTCTTGCCGCCGACGGTGAACTTAGAAGTGTCAAATACTTTGATCTCGCCGGAGCCGATCTTGGTGATGACTTCCTCTACTTTTTCCTTGGTTCCTTCAGCAACGGCTTTGCCGAGCTCGGTAACGTTGACAGCGCCCTTCTCGTAGCCTGCGGTCCAGTTGGTGGCAATGTTGCCGCCGTTGATCGCTTCTGCGAGAGCATACTGATAGTAAACCTGCCATACGTTGGAAGCGGAAGTAAGAGCCGCGTCCGGGCAAGCGTCGAGCATCGAAACGTTGTAGCCGACGGAGAATACGGTGGTACCCTTGTTGAAAGCTTCCTGAACAGCCGTGGGAGCGCCCGCGGAGTCAGCGTGCTGACCGATGATGATGCAGCCTTTGTCTATAAGAAGCTCGGCAGCTGCTTTTTCTTTATCGAAATCGAACCAGCTGGAGGTGTAGTAAACGTCCATAACTACGTTGCTGACAACGGACTTGATTCCGAGGTAGAACGCGGTGTAACCGGAAACGACTTCCGCGTAGTTGTAAGCGCCGACGTATCCGATGCGGATGTTTTCGCCGTCCATGTTCTTTTCGGTGACTTTGCCGTCTTTAACGAGTTCGGCGAGCTTGAGGCCTGCGATGACGCCGGAGACGTAGCGGGACTCGTAAACAGCGGTGAACGCGTTGCTGAAGTTATCAAGACCGTCAGCAGCGGCGGTGTCGCCGGTCATTGCCACAAAGTGGATCTGGGGGTTCTCAGCGGCGAGAGCGGTCATATAGCTCTGATGACCGTAGGAGTTGGAGAAAATGTAGGTGCAACCTTCGTTGATAAGCTGTTTGCCCGCTTCGGTAACAGACTCGTTCTCTTCAACTTTGTACTTCCAGATGAGCTGGTTGTCTTTGATGCCCAGAGCTTTGGCGGCCTCTTTGATACCGTCCATGTGAGCCTTGGTGTAACCCTCGGTCTCGTCGCCGACAAGGATAAGACCGATCTTGACAGCGCTGACGTCGCCGGTGATGGTAACGTCTGCCGCAGTGGTGTTCACAGTGCCGCTCTTGGCAACTTCTTTAGTTCCCTCAAAACCGAAAGCTGCGGGAGCCTCGTCGGTGGTTCCCTGAGAAGGCTGTTCGCCCTGAGGTTTCTCGGTCTCGGATCCGCAGGAAGCGAATGCTACGCAAGTGAATGCGAGGACGAGGCAAAGAATCGCGGAAATAAATCTTTTCATTTTTTTCTCCTCTTTTTTTTTATAAAAAAATTTTTGTTTTTTCCTATTGATAATATCGAAAAGTCTGATCCGGGGGAAAATCAAAAACGGAGACCGGCATACCGATCTCCGCCCGAAAAAGCTGTATTTTTCGCAGAAAAACGAAAAAATGCTTATAGTCGGGCAATTTACGGCAGCCTGGTAGAGACCATTTGACCTTATTTCAAATGATATATAAGCGAATAATTTATTTTATTATAGAACAATTATAGCCGTTTTCGACAGGATTGTCAATAGACATCGGAAACAATTTTATTTTTTGTCTTTTTGGCGGATATTGTCGAAAAGCCCGGTCGGATATTGTTGATAATCTATAAACGACCGGGACTTTTCTTAATAATATGATCTTTCAGCAGAACTCTATCCCGTTTTCCTCGCTCATTGAACGGATACGCGCAAGAGACTCTATCCTGAGTCCTTCCTTGCGAAGCTCTTCTCCGCCCGTCTGGAACGCCTTTTCGATTACTATTCCGGCTCCTACCGGAACGGCTCCGGCCTGAATGACTATATCGCGCAGAGCGCGCAAAGCGCAGCCGTTCGCAAGAAAATCATCGATGAGGAGAATTCTTTCTCCTTTATTGATATACTCTTTTGAAACGAGCACGGTATTCTCGGTCTTATGAGTAAACGAGAACGCCTTCGACGAGTAAACGTCGCCCGATATATTCACGGTCCTGGATTTTTTGGCAAAAACGAGAGGACGGGCAAAGTATTTTGCCGCCATTACCGCAACGGCGATCCCGGAAGCCTCTATCGTGAGGATCTTGTCTACGTTTTCGTCTTTGAACAATCTGTAGAACTCTTTCGCGAGTTCGTCTATAAGGACGGGATCTACCTGATGGTTAAGAAAACTGTCGACTTTGAGAACGTCATTGCCGCGTATTTTTCCGTCTTTTCTGATACGTTCTTCAAGCATGCGCATTGTAAGCACCTCCGGCTCAGTCGATAGGCTGTCCTTCGGGGGTAAACAGCGGAAGCTTTTCGATATAAACTATATCTTTGCGGTCCGCGGCGTCTCCTTCGGCAAGGATCGTCATTTTTCCGCAGATGTTCGCTCCTATCTGATCGGCAAGACATTCAAGAGCGCGGAGCGACTCTCCCGTCGAGATAACGTCATCTACTATAAGAACTCTCTTTCCCTTCATCTGTTCCGCGTCCGCGCCGTCAATGTACAAATGCTGCAAATGGTCGGTAGTAATGGAACGCA
>CACZZA010000180.1 GCA_902785485.1 uncultured Ruminococcus sp.
AAGGGCAACGAGGAGGGGGTTAGGAGGCACTTCCGCCACATTCGCGCGGAAGCGCAACTCCTCCCCTCCTCGACCTCCCCACACCTAAACGAGGAGTCCAATCATTTATCTTGTTCCGTAGATATTATCTTGTTTTTTCGCTTGTAATTATCGTTCGCATCGCCATTTGGAACACTACCGCTCATTCAGCAATAATCGTTTACATAACTGCCAAATGGCTCGGCTTCGTAGGTGAAGATAAATAAGAATTTAACGGCGTATTTGAAAGACGAATGATAGCCGAAAACTTCACCTTAAATCGGCGAGCGAACGCCTATGTCAATAGCTCACCCCTCTGGGGGAGCTGTCGACGAAGTCGACTGAGAGGGCACGCGTGCAGTTGGTTGCTATTCGTAAAACCCTCTCCGTCACGGCGGGACGGACACCGCCGCGCCACCTCTCCCAAAGTGAGAGGTACCCGTTAGTGGTCGCCTGTTGCCTCGAGGTGGAGTCTGTGGCTACCCTTTGAAAAGGCAATCGTTTGTGCGATAAATTCGTGTTTATCGTTTTATTCTTCTTGCCGTATCCGATTTGTCACACTCATCCACTGACTTTTTTCTATGCTCCGAGCGTAAAAAATCGGTTGACATTTACGCCATATTATTATAAAATAATGTCGGAGAGGTGAGAAAAATGGAGAAAAAAGACACGTCGAAGATACTTGAAGAACTGAACCTTTGTCCCGATTTCCGCAACTTTTACGACGAGAACAAAGAATACTTGACCAACACCGGTCTTTCCGAGCTTATCGAGGGACTTATCGCCTCCAAAGGTTTGAAAAGGGCGGACGTCGTGAAAAGATCCGAGCTTGCCGAGACGTACGCATATCAGATCATTTCGGGAAAACGCCTTCCCGAGAGACCCAAGCTCCTGTGCATCGCGTTCGCGCTGGGACTTACGCTCGACGAAACGCAAAAGCTCCTCAAAACGGCGGGATACGCGCCTCTCTACGTCAAGCTCCCGTTCGACTGCATCGTCACCTACGGACTGATCAAGGGATTGACTGTGATCGAAACGAACGAGATGCTTTTTCGCTACGGCGAACACACGTTAGGCTGAACAGATGACGCAAAACGAATATCTTGAAAAATGCCTCGTGACGTACTCTCTCGTCACGACCCTCTCCGACAAGAACGGGTGCAGAGTCCTGCGGCTGAGGCACAAACGCCTTGGAAAAGACGTTACGCTCAGGCTCCTTCCCGACGCGTCGCGCGTGTACGAAAAGCTCTGCTCGGTAAAATGCCCGAACCTGCCCGAGATCTACGACGCGGTCTCCCTCGACGACGGTACGGCTGTCCTCGAAGAATATATCGACGGGATCAACGTCGGTGAAATAATGGAAACGGGCCTTTACAAATACAAGGGCGCGGCGGAAGTCCTTCGCGGAGTCTGCTCGGCGCTGACCGTGCTTCATTCCCGGAGCATCGTTCACCGCGACGTCAAACCCGAAAACGTACTCGTCACGCCGTCCGGCAGAGTCGTTCTGATCGACTTCAACGCCTCGCGCGTACATTCGCTCGGAAAAAAAGACACCGTCATCATGGGGACGGTGGGTTACGCGCCGCCCGAGCAGCTCGGAATGGCGCAGAGCGACGACCGCACCGACGTCTACGCCGCCGGAGTCCTGCTCAACGTGATGCTGACGGGCGCCCACCCGACCGAGGTCCTCGCCGACGGCAGGGCGGGAAGGATCGTCAAAAAATGCACCATGGTCAACCCCGACGACCGCTTTCAGTCGGCGGAAGACCTCGCAAATGCGTTATAAAAAGAGGGAGACCTTTGAAACGGGGGCTCCCTCATCCGCTATGCGGCATAAGGTCCGCGTTCCGTGACTTAGTTCTGAACCTTACAGAAAATCTTTACAAGCGCAAAAAAATGTGATAAAATATCACCAGTAATCCGGCGAAAAACGTATCACGAGAGGTTTTCGGCGATGAAATATCAAAAAAGCTCCCGTATTTTGCTTTTTTCCATACTGCTTTCGGCTCTTGCCCTTATTCTATCCTTTGCGGGCGGGGTCTTTTCCGCTTTCGCCGCGTGGACTCCGTCGGAGTCGGACTGGACAGAGGACCGGATAAGCGATCCCGACGAAGGATACGCCTATTCTTTCGCGGTAGTGGGAGACACTCAAAAGCTGCTTTGGTACGACCTTTTGAACGGCACAGACAACCTCGGGAAAATGTACGACTGGATCGTCGATAACGCGCAAGACCGAAAGATAGCGTGCGTGATGGGACTCGGAGACGTCACCGACGCCAACACCGGAAAGAACCCGAGCGATCCCGACCATATCTTCAACGGCAATACCGCCCGGACGAACGAATACCTTTACGCAAAGGAAAATATCAACAAGCTGGCTGACGCGGGGATCCCCTATACCCTCGTCAGGGGAAATCACGACAAGCCGAGCGACGCTTCAAGCACCGAATACACGTTCGACGCCTATTTCCCGTACGCGGAATACGCGTCACTCTACCCCGACGGCACGGTCGGACGCTATGACGGCAAATACGAAGACGGGACGACGTACAACGTTTATATCAAGTTCGAGGTCGCGGGCGAAAAATACCTCATCCTCACCCTCGACTGCGGCGTCGCGAGCCACACCGAGAAGGCGGACGATATACTCGAATGGGCGAACAAAGTCGTCTCATCCAATCCCGAATACAAGGTCGTTTTGACAACGCATATTTATCTTCAAAGCGACGGAAGCAGAAGCGCTGACGCGACCAATCAGTACGAATACTACGGCGTCTACGGCGGATCGACGGTCTGGGAAAGGCTCGTTCGGCGTCACCGCAATATAGTCCTCGTCCTGTCGGGGCACGTTTCGTATCAGGACATCGTGTGGAGCCGGGAAAAAGGCGACTGCGGAAACACGGTGACGCAGTTTATGATAAACCCTCAGGTGGTCGACCTTCCCGAAAAACACGGCGGAACGGGACTCGTCGCCCTGTTCGGTTTCCGTCGCGACGGAAGGACGGTCGACGTCGAATACTATTCGACCGTGCGCGACGCGTATTTCAGAAAGGTAAACCAGTTCACGTTCGAGCTTGATAAGCTCGGAAGCGCGCCGGACTACTCCGGGATAAACCACACTCACGTTTATTCGGGCGGCTGCGACTGCATCTGCGACCTCTGTCTCAAAACGACCCGCGCCCCGAAAACGGAGCATACGTATTCAAACGTCTGCGATCCTCTCTGCGACGTCTGCGGCGAACGGCGCGAGGCGTCCCACTCATATACCGACGACTGCGACGCCGTATGCGACAACGGCTGCGGGGAAACGCGAATCCCGCCGCGCTTTTTCAAGGATCCGACCTGTGAAAAATGCGAACGCCCCGTCGTTCGGGACTTTTATTACACCGTGACCGGAGGCGAAGCCTGCGTTATTAAATACGTCGGAGCGGATACTAAGGTTGCCGTTCCGGATATGATAAACGGTTTTCCTG
>CACZZA010000181.1:0-621 GCA_902785485.1 uncultured Ruminococcus sp.
CGCCCGCCAAAAAGCCGGCGACAGACGCATTCTGATCGATCAGATACGAGTACATCTCGGCGGGCATCGTGATCTCCTGTTCGAGATCCGTATAATGTTCAAGTATGATGACCGTAGTCATTATTTTTGTCAATGAAGCAGGATAGATCCGCTCATCCGGAGCCTTTTTAGCGACCACTTCTCCGGAAGAATAGTCTATCAGTATAGCGTTACTGCTGTTGATCGAGTCCTTCAGTTCGACGGCGATCGGGTCGGTGTCTATCACGCTGAGCGAGTCGTTGATCCCGCCCTGATGGGGAGCGGCGTTGTGTACGGGGATCTGAAGAGCGGCGTAATCAGTGCAGCCGGGCGTAGTCAGACAAAGCAGAAATACAGCTCCGATAAGAAGTATTAAAAAAAGCTGCAGCAGTATTTTGCCCAACTTGCCGTTTTTGGGTTTACTGATTTGATTTCGGTCCATATAAGATCCTTTTTTACTTTTTACTAACTTTGATAATTATATCAAATTCGTTTTGCCTTGTCAACCGGTGCAGATCGATACCGAAAATACCGCCATTCGATCCGGCGGTATTTTTTTGACGTTGATTTCAAACGTTCAAGAAGCGAGACCGTCGTATTTGC
>CACZZA010000181.1:668-4157 GCA_902785485.1 uncultured Ruminococcus sp.
ATCTCGGATGCGTCCTCCACCCCTGGTCGATGGATCCTTCGCCCTGGCTTATCACAGTCGCGTCCGGATAAGTGTCGCGAAGAAGCTGAATATCAGACGCCGCGATATTCGTATGTTCAAGCCAAAGACGTTCAAGCAAAGGCAGATCGAGTATCGGGGTAATATCCCTGATACTGTAAAGATAGCTTATATTGAGATCGACGAGTTCCTTGCACTCGGCCAGCGGAGATAGATCGTTAAGAGGATAATTGACGAACAACTCGAGATAATGCAAGTGCTTGAGTTTTGACAAAGGAGTAAGGTCGTTTACGATGTTATCCGCAAGTATCAGAATTCTGAGTTCGGGAAGATAATCACCTATGACCGAAATATCGGAAATGGACTGATGTCCGAGGTCAAGCGCTTGAAGATCGGTGCAGTATTTGAGAACTTCAATGTCTTTGGTACGAAGACGCGTATGCTCGTAGTTATAAATAAGCACCGAGAACGCGATAGCGTCGGTCTTGAGCGACCATTGTCCCATCGTTATCCTCCAAACGATTTTAACGTTCGGAAATTCCTCGCGGAGCGCTCCGAGGTCTTCGTTCGAGTTGCCGCAATCGGACAGATCGATACGTTTGACTCCTCGCATCAAAGGAAGACACTCACGCATCAGTTCGACGGTTATCTTGCGGTTACGGGAAAAATCTATATCTTCCGTAAACGAATCGTAAGTCTTTCCCGCGATCTCTACTTCCCATCCGAAAGAGACGTCGGGAAAACGGTCGGCAAGCGCGTGCTTTTCTTCAAGAGAAATGTCGACTCCGTGAAGATCAACTGTTTTCAATGAAGTCAAAAGGGCGAGTTTGTCGCCGAGTTCAGAGTCGATCTGAGCTTTTCTGAGGTCAAGACTCTCTGCGTCTCCCCTGACCTTTTGTCCGCAAACGTCAACAACACACACCATATCGAATTTTATACCGGTAAACTCGCTTTTCAGTTTTTCGTACTGTTCAAGCGGGATCTCCGACGTCGAGCTTATGACTTCCGTCAGAGACGGAAGATAAGGGATCCCTGCCATCAGTTCGGAAACGTCGCTGACGTCTTTTCCCGAAAGGTCAAGCGTAACGGTATCGGTAAAAACCTTCTCGCCGTATATATTGACGTAAGAGCGGCAGATAACTTCAACACCCGGAAGAGAATTCGTGAGGACGTCCAAATCGTAAACGTGAAGCTCGTGTTCTCCGAGGTCGAGTACTTTGAGCGAGGCGAACGGTTTGAGATCGTTTATCAGGTCTTCAACGTTACTGAATTCATTTCCCCCGAGACTGATTTTTTCCGTGTCAAGCAAATACTCAACTCCGTACAGTACGGCTGTCTCAGGTTCTTTCTCGCGGTTGTTATACAGTAACGCCGCGCAGATCGCAAGCAAAACGGACACCGCGGCAAATACCGCTATTATGATCTTCCTTTTCATATTGTTAACGTTCTCCAAAGATGAATAACTAAAGAATGATTTATAATACCGAGATGCACCGGTATTTCAAGCAAATGAACAATGTCATTATATCATATATGTCATGATAATTCAATCGTTTCGGAAAAATTTACATACAGGCTCGAAAGTTTTTTTCAGACGAACAGGTGTTTCTCCGTAATTCTTGCGAGCTTTTCAAGTTCTTCCCTGTCGTTCTCGGAAAATCTGGAAAAACTCGCACTGTCAATATCAATGACCCCGGCGACTCCGCTGTTTCCGTGGAGAGGGATAACGATCTCGGACCTCGAAGCGGAATCGCAGGCAATATGCCCTTTGAACGACGTCACGTCATCAACGACGAGAGTTCGGTCTTCTTTTGCGGCTGTTCCGCAAACTCCTTTTCCCAAAGGGATCTCTATACAGGCGGGTTTGCCCTGAAATGGACCGAGGACAAGTTTGTCGCCTTCAAGAAGGTAAAATCCCGCCCAATTCACGTCAGGAAGCGAATTATAGATCAACGACGAAAGGTTTGCAAGATTAGCCGTAAAATGACTAACGCCCTTGATAAGCGACTCGGCTTCAAGATACAGTTCCATTCTATGTTCCTTTCAAACCTTTCTCAGTATATCGAGCGTATGATGAGAGGCTCCTATAAGATCCTGTCTCTCGCAGGTCGACAGATGGTATTCGACCCATTTGAAAAAGGTCTCCCTGTCCATCGCGTCTACTATTTCGCGCATATAATTCGTGGCGCCGTCCGCGGCGACCAGCTTTACACGTTCAACGGATGCGGTCTTATTCAGTTCATCGATCTCTTCCGTCCTGATCATTTCAAACAGATCGACAGGCTGACTTACGGTATGCCAATCGGAGGTCAGCATTTGCTTCTCGATGACGTCGGCAAGATGCCCTTTTCCGAACACGAACTGTACGACCGTAGGATCGTTCATACAATATGCGACGAGGATGTACCCGCCCTTTTTGGTGACTCTTACAGCCTCGGAAAGCGCCTTTTCTTTAACTTTGACCGAATAAAGGTGATACATCGGACCTAAAAGCAGAGTAATGTCGAATTCTTCATCGGCGAAGCTCGAAAGGTCGAGCGCGTTTCCCTTGACGATTTTGAGGGTGTCGTTCTCTGTCAGCTTGCTTTTCATAACGTCGATATTGTGATCGACAAGCTCGAGCGCCGTAACGTCATGCCCTTCGCGCGATAAGGCGATACTGTATCTTCCGGTCCCGGCGCCTATTTCGAGTATTTTACGCGCGCCTGCATTTCCGATGCATTCGTGGATATACTTTTGCGTAGTAATATATTCGACCTGTCCGTGCTGACTCGTCAGTCTGCCGTCTTCGTTATATTCGTTGTAATACGCCTCAAGATAGTTCATTTTGTTTTCCTTTCGTTAGGGTTTTGATACGACCGAATAGATCATTCTGTCGAATTCCGGAGGAGACGAAGTGATCCCCGTTTCTTGTATTTTCAAACCGGACGCTTTTATCTCCGAGGTAAAATGCTCAGTGTCGACGATGCGGCAGGTAGTTGACGCGACTTCGATAAACGAATTTCCGTGTCTGCGCAGAACGTTCTCAAAAGCCTTATCTTTATCAGAACAGTAGTTTTTCTCTCCGTCGCCCATCACGCAAATAAGCGCGATTCCTCCGACAGAAAGATGATCGAAAATAAAGCTCAAAAATTTCTTTCTGTCTTCATCCTCTGTCAGCATATGAAGGACTGCTACGGAGTATATGAAATCAAAACGACCTTCAAGAATTCCGATTACGCAGTCAAGCTCGAGAAATCTGTCGGAGAATTCAAGATACTTTTCTTTGCACCAGCGAACTGCCTCCGGAGATACGTCGGTGGGTATAACGTCGTATCCGCGTTTGAGAAGTTCAAAAGCGTCTCTTCCCTCGCCGCACCCGAGTTCGAGGATCTTAGAACGCGTCGTGATCCCGTATTTCGATACAGTCCGCAAAACAATCGGAGTCGGATCGTCTCCCGCCCAGCTTTTGCCCGTCGAATGAACGGTTTT
>CACZZA010000182.1 GCA_902785485.1 uncultured Ruminococcus sp.
AATCGTTTTTTGCCCTTTTTCGACAGGCGCGGCAACGTATTCATAAGGGGTAACGACCTGTTCGACGTTCGCCGCGCTCCCTTTTTCCACGAGCAGAGACGTCGTATCGTAAGCGTAACCGACTTCGTCTTCTTCTCCGCCTTTGACGCGTATTTTGCCGGCGCCGCCTTCAAAGGTCACGACAGAATAATTCGCAAAGCCGTAATCGAGCAGTTTCTTTGCGCATTCGTTGCGTACGTCTCGCGTCGGCGCGCCCATAATGACAGCAATAAGCTGCATACCGTCACGCTCCGCGGTGGCGGAAATACAGAACTTTGCTTTTGAGGTCGAACCTGTTTTCAGTCCGTTTGCTCCGGGGTAAAAACGGATCAGTCTGTTGGTATTGGTAAGTCCGAACTGTCCGTTTCTGACCGAATCCATCCAGATCGTCGTATAGTTGAAGATCATTTTATGTTTCAGCAGTTCTCTTGACATTATCGCTATATCTCTCGCGCTGAGAATGTGATTTACGGTAGCGTCGTCAAGACCCGTCGCGTTCTCGAAATTTGCGGATCTCATACCGAGCTCCGACGCTCTTTCGTTCATCCTTTTGACAAAAGCGTCGACGCTTCCGCAGACGTGTTCCGCGAGAGCAGTTGCGGCGTCGTTTGCGGATGCTACCGCGACGGCTTTGAGCAGGTCGTCTGCGCTCATCTTTTCGTTAGGCTCCAGAAAGATCTGCGAGCCGCCCATACTCGCGGCGTTCTCACTGACGGTGACTTCGTCGGATAAAGAGATCTTTCCGCTTTCGACGTCTTCTACGATAAGAAGCATCGTCATTATCTTGGTTACGGACGCGGGAGGATACGGCGAATCCGCGTTCTTTTCGTAAAGCACCCTGCCCGTTTGCTGTTCCATCAACAGCGCGGACGTACAGTCAAGATCAAACGGCATAAGGTCTTCATCTGCTTTTGTGTCGACAGGAAAAATCGAAAAGACAAAAACGACGCTGAAGGCAAAGCACAGGATCTTAAGATATTTTTTAATATGTACCACCTCTCTTGTTTTAATGATTATTCGTATCACAGACCGAATATGCAAACGCCGCCGGCATCAGCCTGCGGCGTTTGATCTTGATATAAGTTCGCTTACAGTCACGAGCGAGTAACCTTCGTTCAGAAGATAAGGAATGACGAGTCTGAGCGCTTCGAGGGTGTGGCTCTTGTTCCCCGTATAGTCGTGGAAAAGGATTATCGAGCCGTTGCACGCGTTTTTTGTCACGTTTTTGAATATATTATCCGCGCTTTCGCCCGCCCAGTCTTTCGTGTCGACGTTCCAGATCACGGTTTTCATTCCCGCCTTTGACGCAAGAGACGCCGATGCGGAGTCAAAGATCCCGCCCGGAGGTCTGAACAAGCGGCAAGGAACCCCTGTCAGCGCCTCGAGGAGCTTACTGTCCTTTTTGATCTCGTTTTCCGCTTCTAATGCCGACAATCTGTTGAAATACCGGTGAGTAAAAGTGTGATTACCTATCTCGTGCCCTTTTTCCGCACAACGTTGAACGATCTCCGGATAGCGTTCCGCGTTCTGACCGACGACGAAAAAAGTGGCCTTAACGTCGTAATGATCGAGAACTTCAAGCACTTTTTCGGTTTTTTCGGGATGGGGACCGTCGTCAAAAGTCAGAGCGATCAGTTTTTCTTCGCAATCAACCCGGCGAAACACCGTTCCTTCGCGCGCGGCGCTTGCAGTCGTAACGTTAAAAAGCAACGCGAAAGAAAACAGTAAAAAAACAATTCGCTTCATTTGAGTTCATCGAGCGTTCCGAAACGGAACCCCTCGCTTTCCCAGTAGGTGAGCATAGTGTCGAGTATCTCTGCGTTAGTCGCAGACGTCGGATGGAGAAGCAGTATCATTCCGTTGTGAGTGTTTGCTTTGAGCAGATTTATCGCGTATGCTCCGCTTTTTTGAGCCGAATTGTCCCAATCGGCGTAAGCGCAGCTCCAGAATACCGTCTTATAACCCGCGTTTTCCGCAAACATCAGCGTTTGTTCGTTGAATTTACCTTCCGGAGGTCTGAAATATTTGTCGATCTCGTTCCCGGTGTATTCCGCGTAGACCTCTTCGAGCGCCTTCAGTTCCCTCTCGAAAGACGCAAAGTCTGTCTTTTTGGTCATATCCGGATGCTTTGCAGTGTGATTGCAAACGAGATGTCCCTCGTTTTTCATTCTTATAACAAGATCGGTGTTTGTTTTCACAAGGTTTTCAAGAATGAAAAACGCCCCTTTTGCATCGTGTTTTTTTAACGCGTCAAGGATCTTTTCGACGTTTCCGTTTTCGTATCCGGCGTCAAATGTCAAATAGATAACTTTATCTTCCGGTTTGGCGTCAAGGTCGGCGTAATACGCTTTATGATCTGTGATATATGCCATTTCCCCGTCAAGCGACGGGATCTCGTGGGTTTTATTTCTTACGACGTACCATCCCCTCGGCGTCATATCGGCGTTCTCTGCGCTTGTCAGAAAGGAGTATGCCGCAGAAGCGGCTATAACTATAACCAATAGAATTATAATTTTTTTCATATTTGATCCACCTCCGTATGCCAAATCTATTGTACCTCAAAAAATAAAGCAAAAACCTCTTGCATTTAGCAAAAAATATGGTATAATAGTTAGGAATGAAATATTTTAATAATATTTACCAGAAAGGGATTACTTATGGACATCAAAGAAAAAGCGATGCAAATGCACAAAGAATGGCAAGGCAAGATCGAGATCAAACCCAGGACCTCGGCTAAATCGAAAGAGGGTCTTTCGATAGCTTACACTCCCGGCGTTGCGGAACCCTGCCTCGCTATTCAGAAAAACGTTGACCTTTCCTACGAACTTACCCGTCGTTGGAACACCGTTGCCGTTGTTACCGACGGTACCGCAGTCCTCGGCCTGGGCGACATCGGTCCCGAAGCAGGTATGCCCGTTATGGAAGGCAAATGCCTCCTGTTCAAAGAGTTCGGCGACGTTGACGCCATTCCGCTTTGCGTACGCTCCAAAGAAGTTGACGATATAGTTCGTACCGTAGAGCTTCTCGCAGGCTCGTTCGGCGGCGTAAACCTCGAAGACATCTCCGCTCCCCGTTGCTTTGAGATCGAAAGAAGACTTAAAAAGAGCTGCGACATCCCGATCTTCCACGATGACCAGCACGGAACCGCCGTTGTTTGCCTCGCGGCTATGCTCAACGCGCTCAAGCTGACCGGCAAGAAACTCGACGAGATCAGAGTCGTTACCTCCGGTGCGGGCGCCGCGGGTATCGCCATCATCCGTCTGCTCATCTCTCTCGGTCTTAAGGACGTCGTAATGTGCGACAGAAAAGGCGCTATCTATAAGGG
>CACZZA010000183.1 GCA_902785485.1 uncultured Ruminococcus sp.
TTTCTCGATATTCTGTTTTATCTCCTCGTATCCTATCGGGTCGAGGTACATCAGCGAAAGATTTTCAAGCTCCTGATTTATCTTCTGCATACCGAGCCTGTGCGCGAGGGGCGCGTAAACGCTCATCGTTTCAAGCGAGGTTATGCGCTGTTTCTCCGGAGATTTCGCGGAAAGAGTGCGCATATTATGCAGCCTGTCGCAGAGCTTGATGAAAATTACGCGGACGTCCTTTGACATCGCGAGAAACATCTTGCGAAGGTTTTCGAGATGTTCGTCCTCTTTGTCCTCGAACGGGATACGAACGAGCTTGGTGAGTCCGTCGACAAGCATCGCGACTTCGCGCCCGAACTCCTTCTCGATAGTGCGGATGTCATACGAACAGTCTTCTACCACGTCGTGAAGCAGAGCCGCGCAGATCGAGTCGGTGTCGAGCTCGAGTCCCGCCACTATCTCCGCAACTGCGAGCGGATGTGAGATATACGGTTCGCCGCTGTCGCGGAATTGACCATCGTGAAGTTCTCTCGCCTTTTCGTAAGCCTTCGTTATTTTTTCATAGTCATAAGGCTTATTTGTGCTTTTGAGGACAGAAACAAGGTCTTCAAAGGTGTGACACATTCTGTTTTCTCCGTACGGTACGTTTACTCCTGAAGCGATCTCAGCCGTTTGAGGATCGACGACTTTTCAAGGTTTATCTTTTCGTGTATGGGATTGGCGGTGATTTTGTAAACTCCGTCTTTTTCTTCGTCGGGAACGATACGGAACACGTTGGTCTCGCGCAGGATGTCGATGATAAATCTAATCTTGGTGTAGCCGAGTCCGCGCTGATTTCTTTCGATCAGTCCGACGGTGATTGTATTGTTGCCCTGGCGCATCTCGCGCTGGATCGCGTAATAAACGTTGACAAAATCCTCGCGCGAAGGAATGACGTTTTCTTTTTTGCCGATTTTTCTTCCCGCTTTGACGGAACGGTAGTCTTCGGCGCCGCGGCTTCTCTTTTCGAGCGTTTCGCGTCCGGGTCGTATGTCGCGGATGGTGAGCTGAGCCGATTTCTGTCCCAGATACTCGTTGGTTTCAAGATTGAACACGATGTCCGCGGTGTCTCCTTCATACAGATCGTTTTCGGAATAGCTCCTTCCGAAGCATACCGCCGTCGCGATCTTACCGTCTTTTTTGAGTATGTATTTCGTATGTTTGTTGGATCCTATCGGGATCACGTCCACGATGACAGCGTCGTTCATCGTGAACACGGGCATCGGATTGGCGACGCCGAACGGCTCGAGGAGCGAAAGCTCTTCGGCGTTCTTCAGAGTGACGTCGCGCATCTCTATCGCCGCGTCTACGTTGATATGGGTTATGAGATCTTCGGGCGAAAGATGCTCTCTGGCGTATTCGTTTATCTTCTTTTTGAACGCCGGAAGGTTTTCCCTGTCTATCGAAAGGCCCGCGGCAAGCTCGTGTCCGCCGTATTTGATGAGCAGGTCGGAGCAGTACGACAGAGCGTCTACGAGGTTGAGTCCCTTGATACTGCGTCCGGAGCCTTTGCTGACGTTCCCGTCGAACGAGATAAGAATGGACGGCAGGTTATAATGCTCGGTTATCCTGGAAGCGACGATCCCGATGGCGCCGTTGTGCCAGTTGTCCTCGGAAAGGACTATGACTCTGTCGTTCTCGAAATCGTGTTCCTCGTGTATTTTTTTATACGCCTGTTCTATGATCTTGTTTTCTTCCGCCTGGCGCTGTCTGTTGGTCTCGCAAAGCTCCTCGGCGATCTTTCGCGCCGACGTCTGATCCTCACAAAGGAACAGTTCCACGGCGCGGGTGGCGTTGCTGATCCTTCCCGCGGCGTTGATACGAGGAGCGATCCCGTAGCTTATGAGAGTCGAGGTTATCTTCTTGCCCGGAGCGCCGTTTTTCTGCGCGTGGACTCCGGATTTTTCGAGCAGAGCCTCAAGACCCGGGCGCTTGATCTTTTCGACCATTCCGAGTCCTACCGAAACGATATACCGGTTTTCGTCGACGAGAGGCATGACGTCCGCGACGGTACCGATCGCTACAAGGTCTCCGTACGTTCTCATCATTTCGTCGAGCCAGTCTTTTTGCGCGCCGTCTCGCTCACTGAGCGTTTTCTCGATGGAGCATATCAGCTTGAAGACTACTCCGACTCCGGCGAGTTCCTTGAAAGGATAACCGCAATCCGGTCGGCGCGGGTTGACCGTCGCGTACGACGCGGGCAGATTTTCCTGACATTCGTGGTGGTCTGTGATGATGACGTCAAGTCCGTACGATTTGGCGAGTTCGGTCTCTTCAATGGCCGTAATGCCCGTATCGACGGTAATGAGCAGTTTTGCGCCGTCTTCGGCGAGAGACGCTATCGCGTTGGGGTTGATCCCGTATCCCTCCCCCGTCCGGCTGGGGATGTAATAGCCTGCGTTTCCGCCCTTTTTGCGGATATAGAGGTACAATATGCTGACCGAAGTCACTCCGTCAACGTCGTAATCGCCGTAAATTACGATCTTTTCCCCGTTCTCGATCGCGCGGATTATCCTTTCGACCGCCTTGTCCATATCCTTGAGTAAAAAAGGATCGTGGAACACTACGTAATCGCTTGCGATAAAGCGTCTTGCGCTCTCAGGATCGGCGTACCCCCTTCCGACCAGGAGCCGGGACGTCAGTATCGAAAGACCGAGTTCTTTCGATATTATCTCCGCGGCTTTTTCTTCGTTTTCTCCTAAACTTTTGACGTTCCATTCTTTGTTTTTCATTTTCCTGAATCTATCTCACTTTCATTTTTTAACGTAATAATGCGTACCACACGCCCGGGGTATTTCCCGCCTGCTTTTTTATTGAGCAGAAGTCCCGAAACGACGGTATAGATCAAAGCGGCACCGACCGAAAGTATAGCCGAAGTCACTTCAGATAAAAACAGAGAGAGCAAAAGATAAACGACCGCGATCACGATCAGCGGCGCGATAAAGAAAAGAAAGGCGTTAAAAAGGAAAGACGACGTATCTCTTTCGATCTCGACTTCGTCCCCGACCTTCGCGCCGAGCTTATCCGTCGCGCGGGTAAGCGTCTTTTCGCATTTTTCCGCGCAGGAAGCGGCAAACTCGCACGAAACGCAAGCCGAGCGTCTTTCGCACTCTATAACGACGTGGTCGCTCTTTACTTCTTTTACCGTTCCGCGTGTTTTCATCGGTTTACTCCCTGTTTCGGTTTAAGGCCTGAACTTTTCCATTATCTTGAGGGCGGTACGGATACCGTCTACGGCCGCGGAAGTAATACCGCCGGCGTAGCCCGCCCCTTCTCCGACCGGAT
>CACZZA010000184.1 GCA_902785485.1 uncultured Ruminococcus sp.
GATATTTTCATTTTCAACCTTCAGAAGTGCGACAAAAGCTTCAAGACACACTCCGAGACGTTCGATTTTCTGCGCTCGCTCGGATTTAAGGTCCTGCCTTACGTCAAGGTGACTTCCGACCCCGATGAGATCGACGCTCACATACGCAAAATAGGCGAGATGCGCGATTCGCTCTCGTTCGACATCGACGGCGCGGTAGTCAAGATGAACGACCTATCGCTTCGCGAGGAAAAGGGGAGCGTAGGCGGTCGTCCGAAGTGGGCGGTCGCGTACAAATATCCGCCCGAAGAAAAGATAACGAAACTCGTTGATATAGCGATACAGGTCGGACGCACCGGAGTCCTGACCCCCAACGCGGTCCTCGAACCGGTGAAGCTCGCGGGGACGACCGTCGGGCGCGCCACGCTCCACAATTTCAATTATATTAAGGAAAAAGACATCCGCATCGGCGACTTTGTCGCGGTGCATAAGGCGGGAGACATCATCCCGGAGATCGCGTTCGTCGATACGTCGAAGCGTTCCTCTCTCCTGCCGGAATACGAACCGCCGAAGGTATGCCCGTCGTGCGGAGAACCCGTCTTCGCGGACGAGGAGGAAGCCGCTCTGCGGTGTACCAACTCCGAATGCCCGGCGCAGATATTGCGTAATATCGAACATTTCGTTTCCAAAGACGCGATGGACATCGACGGCATGGGACCTCAACTCGTCAAAATGCTTTACGAAAACGGACTTGTCCGCAGTATCGCCGACCTTTATACCCTCAAAGCCGGCGAGCTTGCCGGACTCGACCGTATGGGAGAGAAATCCGCGTCGAACCTTATTTCGTCGATCGAGCAGTCGAAGGGCCGCGGACTTGCGCGCCTGCTTTACGCGCTCGGCATACGTCAGATAGGCGAAAAGGCGGCGGCGTCCCTCGCCGAAAACTACGGGGATATAGAAAGGTTTTTCACGCTGACCGTCGACGAACTGACGTCGCTGTCGGATATAGGACTTATCTCCGCGGAATACGTTGTAAACTTTTTCGCGCACCCGAATACCCGCACGCTGATAGACAGACTCAAGGACGCGGGCGTATTGACGTTCGTCAAGACCGAAAAGGCGGAGGTCGCGTATCTCGACGGACTGACTTTCGTGCTGACGGGCAAGCTCCCGACGCTCGGAAGGAGCGAGGCGGAGGCGCTTATCAAGAAATACGGCGGCAAGACCTCGTCCTCGGTGTCGAAGGCGACGTCGTACCTGCTTTGCGGAGACGACGCCGGCTCGAAGCTCACCAAAGCCGAGGCTCTCGGGACGAAGATTATAGACGAAGACATGTTTTTACGGATGATCAAGGAGAAATGATATGATCGACAAGGTCAGGATATACGTCAAGGCGGGCGACGGCGGCAACGGCTGCGTTTCGTTCAGGCGTGAAAAATACGTTTCGCACGGAGGTCCCGACGGCGGAGACGGCGGCAACGGCGGCAACGTCATACTCGAGATCGACGAGGGCGAGACCACGCTTCTGCGGTATAAATATCACCGCAAGTTCGTCGCCGGAAACGGCATGGACGGAATGAAACGCAAGTTTCACGGCGCGTCCGCGGAGGACCTCATCCTCAAGGTCCCGGCGGGGACGGTCGTGCGCGACGCCGAAAGCGGAAAGATAATAAAAGATATGTCGTCCTGCGAGCCTTTCGTCCTCTGTAAGGGCGGAAAGGGCGGCTGGGGCAACAGACATTTTTCGACCCCGACGCGGCAGATACCGCGCTTTGCGAAAAGCGGGATAAAGGGCGAGGAAAGGGAAGTCGTCCTCGAACTCAAAATGCTCGCGGACGTCGGTCTCGTCGGTTTTCCGAACGTCGGCAAAAGTATGCTCCTGTCCAAAATAAGCGAAGCCAAGCCGAAGATCGCTAACTATGAGTTCACGACGCTCAGTCCCAACCTCGGCGTTGTCGACGCGGGTGACGAAAGATCGTTCGTCGTCGCGGACATCCCCGGCATCATCGAGGGCGCGAGCGAAGGACTCGGTCTCGGACACGATTTTCTGCGCCATATAGATCGCTGCCGTATGCTCATCCACGTCGTCGACGTGTCGGGCGAGAGCGGACGCGACCCCGTCGAGGATATAAAGAAGATAAACGCCGAGCTTTCGGCGTACAGTCCCGACCTTGCGTCCCGTCCGCAGATAATAGCGGCGAACAAGACTGACGCAAGAAGGGAAGACGCCCCCGACCTTTCGGACTTCGAGGCGTTCGTAAAGGAAAACGGCTGGCAGCTCGTTTACATTTCCGCGCTGACCGAAAAGAACGTCGAACTCCTGCTCAAAAAGACCGTCGCCATGCTCGATACGCTCCCGCCGGTCCGCCGCTACGAGCCTGAATTCGTCGAAGACGAGACAGCCGACCCGTCGACCGATAAGGAGATCACAATAAAGAACGTCAACGGCACCTACGTCGTCGAGGGCGAGTGGATCTACCGCCTTATGGGAAATATCAATTTCGACGACTACGAGAGCCTTATGTACTTCCAAAAGACCCTCCGCCGCAACGGAGTCTTCGATAAGCTCGAAGAAAAAGGGATCCAAGACGGCGACACCGTCTCCGTGTACGATTTTGAATTCGACTACGTGAAGTAATACAGCCTATTGTTTCACCCGATATTTACCGGATATTTACCGGATGTTTACCCGTTGTTTACCCGATATTCAGCCGATTTTTCACCCGATATTTACCCGGCGCTTTCACCCGCGCCGGGTTTTCCTTTTAATTAAAAATGATAGGTAAATAAGAAACAGTCGAGGAATTCGCACAGACGCAACCTTTCGCCGATACGCAAAATTCCCGCCATCCGTAGGGGTCGGCGTCACGGGCGTACCCGGAATTATAAACGACCGCCATATATGCAAACATTTTTGCCGAAAAACGTCCCCAACCGCGGTAGGGGAGGGGCTTGCTCCTCCCGCAAAAACAAACGGTAATAATTGAATTATGCCTTTTTACACGGATTTACGGTAGTATAACCGTCGTGGCTTTCTTTGCCGTTCGGATAAACGAACGCCTTTATAATTCCGGGTCGTCGAGGACGCCGACCCCTACGGAAAGAAGGGTTCGTTCGGCGTTTTAAGGTGAGGTTTACGGTAATCGTTTGAAGGCGGGAGGAGCAGAGCGCGTGGGGTTCCTCGAGCCGAGCTTGCCGAGGCTTGGGGGTTCCGAGCTGTTTGGTGTAGTAACATAGTTTACAGATTGTGAAGTAACATGGTTTACAAAAATTTGAT
>CACZZA010000185.1:0-3255 GCA_902785485.1 uncultured Ruminococcus sp.
TTTGCTCTGCCTGACGCTCGCGTTCGATCCGATCTGTTTCTTCTCTCGCCTTGAGTTCTTCTTCTCCCTTCGCCTTGATCTCTTCGATCTTTCTTTGACAGGTGGATATCTGCTCATCCGCATCCTTCCAGCCGGAAATCGCGCGGAATAAATCAAGCGCTTTCTTATATCCGAGACCGGAGTTTGCAGTATCAAGCAACGACTTTGCCCGAAGGTAAACTATATCGTTATCTATATCTTTCGCTTTTTCGGTATCTTGCCGCCATTCTTTTCCTTCGTCGTTCCAGATACCGCCGTCAGCGAACGCCGCGCCTACTACCCGTACGGAGTACGACCTTGCATTTCTTTCCCTCAGTACGAGCGGATTTTTCGAGCCGAATTCTTTATACTGCCCCGCCGAAAGATCTAAGTATTCAAACGTTTCTCCTTGCCCTATTGCCGATCTCATAGAGTCGAATGGGGTAATAACGACTTTAATAAAGGTTACAGTTTTTTCGGAAACGTTCTGATATTTCAGCTGCGCGATGACGCGTCCGTCTGTGTTGTCTTTCAGCAGGACGTTTGCTTTGATAATGACCGGAGCGCCGTCTGCATAAAGATCGGGCGTCCCTTCAAATATCCGTGTATATCTTTCTCTCATTTTTTCACCTCTCAAAGTTCGGGAAGATCGTCTTTCTTACGCGTTTCCTGAACAACAGAATTTGTTTCGCAGTTGTTTATAACGATCGTCTGCGGTTTTGAAGCAAGTTTCAAGCACCCGAAAATCATCAGCGACGCGCCGGCGATCAATAAACAATAACCAAATCCTTTTGAAAGAGTTTTGAAAATATAGTATGTATTGGATGCGCTTCTTGCGGCGTTTCTGTTTACATAAGTGTAAAAGTCCGCTCCGAATGACGCGCTTTCTCCGGTAGCGCCATATTCTTGGTATCCGGTCAACATTAGTATCCCGAATACGATAGAAACGATACCAACGATTATCAGCAAGATCGAAAAGAATATTACCGCATAGCTTTTTTTCATTTTTTGTTTCCTCCAAAAAAATAATAATAATAATAAAAAAGTGCGCAGCATAGAGCCACGCACCGAAAAATGCACAACTCTTTGCTGCGACACAAATTTCCCGCCGTATTTCCGTACAAAAACATACTGTTCTTAGTCCACAGAATCACTGCAAGAGCGAGTAATGCATTTTTTCCAAAAGAAAAAAAGCAAAGGATATCTGTGGAAACAGTATAAAAACAAAAAGTCGTTTTTATTACGGCTGTGTAGTGTTATTCAATTGTACGGAAAACCTTTTTCCGGAAATTTATGTCGCAACAAAAGAATACCATATTTTTATAATATTGTCAACGAAAAAACAGAAAAAAGCGGCGAAAAAGGAGCGGAGAAAGACATCTCGGATCTCAGCAATAAAATAAAACATAGAACGCTAAACAAGAATTTAGCGCGACTGCGGTCGCGCAGTTATGATCGCCTGCGGCGAGTTATGAGTTATGATTGACTTCGTCAAGTTATGAACGGCTGTCGCCGCGTTAGGCAGGCAGGCGATCATATCATAACTTTTTGCGTAAGCAAAAATCATAACGTCAGACGCAGTCTGACTCATAACTCTTAACTCGCGCTAAATTCTTGTTTATCTCCCTCCCCAGCTGAAAGGTTTGAAGAGAGCGCGAGAGGGACTTTCCTTAAAAGTCCCTCTCGTACAATATTATTCTTCCCGTGCCCTCACAAAGTCTCGGGATATACTTTCTCTCTTGCCTCGTAGAGCTTATACGCTTCGTTCATAAGGCGGAAGTAGTCGCTTCTGTTGGTACGCACCCAGGCGGCGGTGAGGAAGCCGAGCAGATGACCGTTTTCAAGCTCCTTCTTGCCGAACTTGAGAGTGTGTATGGTGTTCGCGCTCTCGGCGATCTGGCTGCACGTCGGGATCTGATCGTATCCGAGGTCGCGGATGCCGTAATACGCCATCATACGCTTGTATTGCGGCGTGTCCGCACCGTAGTTCAGGAAACGGCGGTAAAACCAGTTGGACTGGACGACGTCGTGCGGCATATATTTTGCGAACAGGTCGGGATGCTCCCAATAGTAGTCCGACCACACCCACGGACGGACATGATTTTTTCTGCACGCGTCGAACATGATGTTCATATCTTCCCAAAGGACCTTTTCGTGACGGATGATCGAGATCTCATTCCGAGTCTGAAGCTTGTCGTTCTCCTCGTCCATCCCGAGGTGGAACAGAGAGGGCGTGTCGAACAGCTCGCTCATCTCGTCGATGAGGTCGACGACGACCTTGCGGTAGATCGAAGTGCTGACCATACGGCGATAGTCCTTCATCCACGTATCGTGGCAGGTCGAGAAGTTGAGCTTCGGGATCGGCTCGATCCCCAGAGCGCGCGCCGCGTCGAGTTTTTCCTTCAAAAACTGCTTCGATACCGCGTTTGGAGCCGAGATCTCGGGGTGAGATTCGTATTTCACGCCGTCGCCGATGTCGATGAGGAGCATATTGTACTTCTTTTCTCCGAGGTATGAGACTACCTCGTCCCAGACCTCAAAATCGATATCGTTGTTCTCGTCGTACGCTTTTCCCGGGAACATACCGCCCTCGACGGTAGTCTCATCCGACCAAAAGTGGTCGCTGAGTTTGATATAATAAGCCCAAATCTTGTTGTTTTCCATAATGTCACCTTATTCCAGAGTCTCTGGATATACCTTCATCCTTGCATCGTAGAGCTTATAAGCCTCGTTTTGCAGGTAGTAGAAGTCGCTGCGGTTGGTCTTGACCCACGACGCGGTGAAGTAACCGCATAGATGTCCGTTTTCAAGCTCCTGCTTGCCGAAAAGCAGCGTGTGGAGCGGATTTGCACTCGTCGACCACGTCGAGCAGGTCGGGATCTGATCGTATCCGAGATCCCTCAGCGCGCGGTAGGTGTTGATGTATTTGAACTTCACGCTGTCCTTCGGATAGTCGGCGATAAGTCCGTAATACCAGTTGGACTGCATAACGTCGAGCGGCATATGCTTTTTGAAGGTCTCCGGATGATCCCAATAGTAGTCGGACCACACCCACGGACGGACGCCGTTGCTCCGGCACGCCTCGAACATAATGTTCATATCTTCCCACAGGACTTTTTCGTGACGGATGATCGAGATCTCGTACTGAGTCTGGAGACGGTCGTTTTCCTCATCCATTCCGAGGTGGAAAAGCGAGGGCGTGTCGAACAGCTCGCAAAGCTCGTCGATAAGGTCGAC
>CACZZA010000185.1:3290-4029 GCA_902785485.1 uncultured Ruminococcus sp.
CGTCGATAAGGTCGACGACGACCTTGCGGTACAAATTCGAGCTGACCATACGGCGGTATTCCTTCATCCACGTGTCGTGGCAGGTCGAGAAATTGAGCTTCGGTATCGGTTCTATCCCCTTTGCCCTCGCTTCGTCGAGCTTCTTTTTGAGAAACTCTTTCGACACAGCGTTCGGAGCAGAGATCTCGGGGTGAGAGTCATATTTCACACCGTCGCCGACGTCGATGACGAGCATATTGTACTTTTCTTTGGCGAGATGGTCGACGATCTCATCCCACACCTCAAAGTCGATATCGTTGTTGTCGTTGTAAAGGTTGCGGGGGCTGATGTTCCACATTGGAGAGTATTCGTCATCCCAGAAATGGTCGCTGAGCCGGATGTAGTAAGCCCAAATTTTGTCGTTCATATCGTTCCTCCGTTATTTTTTTCCGCAAGTTTATCGAGCCTGCGGTTTCTTATATAAAGCACGAGATCCGCACCTACCATAAGCAAATTAAGCACGTAGAAGAAAAGAACGTACCACTTTGAGGAAAAAGACGCCATATAGCTTTCGTTCATCAGCTTCGACGCGATCCCGGCGATGTAGCCGAAAAAGATCAGGACAAGGAACGGAAGGCTCTTCCCTTTTGCGGTACGTGATCTATACGATTTTATGACGTTCAGCGGCCAGGAGGCTCCGAACGACACGATCATTATGATCTCAAGTATCTCAGACATAATATCACCTCGGATTATTACT
>CACZZA010000186.1 GCA_902785485.1 uncultured Ruminococcus sp.
CCCGACAGACTGAGGGAGCCTGCGTCACAAATGCTTGCATATACGGTTTATCCCCTCGGCACTGACTCCCGTTTATAACGCCGGGCTCCTTCCGTCACGACGGGCGCGACACGCCGTGCCACCTCCCTCCCGGATGGAGGCTTTTTATATACGTTCGCTTTATTATCGCAGGTGAAGTCTGTGGCTATCGTTAATTACCGTCCCGCCGAGATCCTTCGCGTTGCTCGAGGATGACGGCGGCGGGTGCGCTTCCGCGCAAATGCTTCGAGGTGATGTCTGTGGCTGTCGCTTGTAACGGGAAGCGTTTGTGCGATAAATTCTTGTTTATATTTCTGTCCCTCTGAAAGGTTTGGAAAAGGGTGCGGGAAAAACCTTTCCTTAAAAGGTTTTTCCCGCGCTTTCGTGTTCTCCCATTTCCGTGGTCAGGCGTTTTCGCTGTCGGGCGAGTTTTTCAGCATATTTTCGATATAAATGCCGTAGCCGCGGCGAGGCTCGTTTATCATAACGTGGGTGACCGCGCCTACGAGCCGTCCGTCCTGGATGACGGGACTTCCGCTCATTCCGCGGACGATGCCTCCGGTCGCGTCGAGCAGGCGTTCGTCGGTGACTTCGATGATGAAGTTTTTCTGCATCGAGTCGTTTCTGTTTTTCTTGACGATGCGGGCGGAATAGATCTCCTTCGTGTCACCCACGGTGGAGATTATTTCACATTCGCCCGTTTTGACGTCGTCGCGCAGCGCGATGGGAAGCGCCTTGCCCGCGCCGGCGGGCATCACGTCGAACCTGCCGAAGACTCCGTACGGAGTATTGGCGGAAAGGGTTCCGGTCAGCTTCGGTTCAAAACTTCCGTTCAGCTCTCCGGGCTCGCCCGACTTGCCTTTACGCGCGCCGAGGATACGGACTTCAAGGACGTTCGCGCGGGACATCGGAAGCAGGAGCGAGGTATCGACGTCGTTGATCCCGTGACCGAGTCCGGCGAACGAATTATCCGCAGGGTCGATATAGGTCACCGTCCCGACGCCCGAAGTGCTGTCGCGTATCCACAGACCCGCCTTATAGACTCCGTCGTCGACGGATTTCTTCGGCGCGACGGTGAAGTCGAGTTTTTCGCCGTCCCTTTCGACCGTGAAGACGAGAGGCTTTCCGGCGGACGCTTCGACTGCTTTCGAGACTTCGCTCACCGTGTTGACTTCCGTTCCGTCGATCCCGGTGATGACGTCTCCGACTCTGATACCGGCGTCGCCCGCGATACGTTCGCTCTTTGTTCCGGTATTGACTTCGGTCAGTCCCACGACGGGCACGCCCTTGGTGTAGAGCTTGATCCCGAAGGGCATACCGCCCGGGATGAGCTTGACGTCGGGGTTTATCTCTCTTGCGGAGACCTCGCTCGACGTATAGCCGAAAAGGTTATCGTCCGCAAACGCGGCGGACTCTCCCGCGAGGATAAGACACAGCAAGACCGCCGCCGAAAACAGTACGGCGAGCCGAAATCGCGGCTTTCGTCTTTCTTTTATACAGTTCCGCATATTTTTCGCTTTCCTGTCGTTTTGGATTTGGTCCGGCAACCGGACCGCGATTATTATAGGCAGAAGGGGCGCGGGGTATTCCTTGAAAAAAATGACAGGCGCGTATATTATCAAAAATGAGCGGAATAATTATAATATATTGCAAAAACGCGAAAACTGTGCTATACTTGTATCAGTTGAAAACGAGGGAGGTTTACGAATGTCAAAAAATTACGACGATTACTCGTCTCCGATAAAGAACAACGGGGAAGGAAAGAGCGGAATGACCGCGCTCAAAGTGGCTTTAGCCGTAATAGTGGCGCTTGCGGTGATTTTTTCCGCGTACAGCTTTCTTCACACCTACAATGAAGAAAAGAACGCGCCGGCGCCCGAAACTCAGGATCTCGTCCCGATGACTGCTCCGGAGACCGAGTCTCCCGCGACCGAGCCTCCCGCGACCGAACCGCCCGCGACCGAGCCTCCTGTCGTCAGAACGGAGCTTGAAGCGGCGGACAGGGCGCATTCTCTCGTTCACTCCGGCAGTACCGTGCTTGTGAATTCCGCCTATCAGTACGTTTTTTCGGCGGAGAACAACAAGCTCTCAAATCTTTACTCGAACAAAACGAAGTCGTATAAGCTCGCCTCGTCTGCTCTCAACGTGCAGACCGAAATGCTCCCGTATCTCAACTCGATGCTCGACGATCTGTCCGCCGCAGTGGGAAGCACGAACGCGATAGTCCAGGTCGCCTACCGTTCGCTCGACGATCAGAAGGGGATCTACGACAGGTACGTCGCGCAGAACGGCGAGGAAAAGGCGGTCGGCAACGTCTCGAAGCCGGGCGAGAGCGATTTCCACACCGGATATTCGGTCGACCTGAGGCTGTTTTCAAACAGCGCCTATGAACAGATAAGAGGCACCGCGGAATATAACTGGCTCACCGAAAACTGCGGCAAATACGGATTTGTCGTCCGTTTCCCCGACGCGAAAGCCGATATTACCGGCATCACCTACGACTCGGGACTCTGCCTGCGCTACGTCGGCATCCCCCACGCCGCCGCGATGGCGTCCCTCGGCTGGTGCCTTGAGGAATACGCGCTCGGTATCTCGGATTACCCCTACGACGGCGAACATCTGACGGTCGACGCGCCCGACGGCAAGACCTACGAGATCTACTACTGTCTCGCGGGAATGCTCGGCGAGGGCGAGGACGAGAGCAAGACGATCACGATCTACGTCCCGAAAGACAAGCCGTACACGGTCACGGGAAATAATGCTGATGGGTTTATAATAGCCGCCGAAAAATAAATGACTGTTGCAATAACGATCAGGACTGCCTTCGGGCAGTCCTTGTTGTTTTGTTATTACAAAAACAGGATTTGTCGAGGAAAAAAGCAGAACGGTAAACAAGAATTTAGGAGAGAGTCATAGAAAAACGGCTCGGGCACGTTATTCTATGACGTAGTGGAAAGATGGGTAAGATTTGCAAAGGACGTTTGTTCTCGCACTTTCTTTCGGTTGCCGAAAGAAAGTGCGCAAAGAAAGGGCAACGAGAAGGGGGTTAGGAGGCACTTCCGCCACATTCGCGCGGAAGCGC
>CACZZA010000187.1 GCA_902785485.1 uncultured Ruminococcus sp.
CTGACCGGCATCACCGACGAGATGGTAAAGGGCGCGCCGAAGGAAAAAGAGGCGGTCGAGTCCTTCCTCGCGTTCGCGGGAGACCGTATCCTCATAGCTCACAACGCGACGTTCGACGTCGGGTTCATCAGCCGCGTCTGCTCCGAGAACAAGATCCCGTTCACCCCCACCTACATAGATACCGTACCGCTGTCGCGCCACGTCAATCCCGATCTGAACAAGCACAGGCTGGACACGATAGCCAAATACTATGACCTCGGCGACTTCGGTCACCACAGGGCGTATAACGACGCCGAAATGCTGTCCAAGATCTTTTTCAAGATGATCGAAAGGCTCAAAAAGGACGGCGTCACCAACACCGACGAGATGATACGCGATATGGGCGAGAAGGCGGACCCTCTGAAGATCCGTCCTCACCACATGACTCTGCTCGTCAAGAACAAGGCGGGACTGAAAAACCTGTATAAGATCGTTTCCGCCGGGTATCTCGAATACTACTACCGCTATCCGCGTCTGCCCAAGACGAGGCTCGACGAGCTGCGCGAAGGTCTGCTCGTCGGCTCGGCGTGCGAGGCGGGCGAGCTGTTTCAGGCGGTGATCACCGGAAAGAGCGACTCCGAGCTTTGCGACATCGCAAAGTATTACGATTATCTCGAGATACAGCCGCTTTCCAACAACCGTTTCATGATCGACGGAGAGAACGTCGAAAACGAGGAAAAGCTCCGCGACTTCAACCGCAAGGTCGTCGAGATCGGCGAAAAGACGGGGATCCCCGTCGTCGCGACCTGCGACAGCCATTTCATAGAAAAGGACGACGAGGTCTTCCGCAATATGCTCCAGTTCGACCGCGGATATTCCGACTTCGACAGTATTTCCGAGCTTTATTTCCGCACGACCGACGAGATGCTCGAGGAGTTCTCGTATCTCGGAGAGGAGAAGGCGTACGAAGTCGTCGTCACGAACACCAATCTCATCAACGATATGATAGAGAAGGTGCGCCCGATCCCCGAGGGCTTCTATCCTCCGTCGCTCCCCGGATGCAACGAGGAATTACAGGAGCTTTGCTGGAACAAGGCGAAGGAGCTGTACGGCGATCCGCTCCCCGAGCTCGTTTATAACAGGCTCGAACGCGAGCTTGAGCCGATAGTCAAGAACGGCTTTGCCGTTATGTATATGATAGCGCAGAAGCTCATCGCGCGAAGCGAGGAGCAGGGGTACCTCGTCGGCTCGAGAGGCTCGGTCGGGTCTTCTTTCGCCGCCACGATGTGCGGAGTCACCGAGGTCAACCCGCTTCCGCCGCACTACCGCTGCCCGAAGTGCAAGCGCTCCGAGTTCTTCACCAAGGGCGAGTACGGCTCGGGCTTTGATATGCCCGACAAGAAATGCCCAGAGTGCGGAGTCGATATGGTCCACGACGGACACGACATCCCGTTCGAGACCTTCCTCGGCTTCAACGCCGACAAAACGCCCGACATCGACCTCAACTTCTCGGGCGACGTGCAGGGGGACGTGCATAAGTACACCGAAGTCCTGTTCGGAGCGGAGAACGTCTTCCGCGCCGGCACTCTCGGCACCCTCGCCGACAAAAAGGTCTTCGCGCTCGTCAGCAAATACCTCGAAAACAAGGGCGTTTCGGTCAACCGCGCCGAAATGCAGAGGCTCATAAACGGCTGCCTCGGAGTCAAGCAGACTACCGGGCAGCACCCCGGCGGCATCATAGTCATCCCGCGCGAGTACGACGTTTACGACTTCACCCCCGTACAGCACCCCGCGGACGACCGCACGAGCGACATCGTCACGACTCACTTCGAGTTCAGCCATCTCCACGATACGATCCTCAAGCTCGACCTGCTCGGGCACGATGTGCCGACGAAGTACAAGATGCTTGAGAACTACTCCGGAACGAGCGTGCTCGACGTCCCGATGAACGACCGCAAGGTCATGAGTCTGTTCACGTCGACCGAGGCGCTCGGGGTCACTCCCGAGGACATCGACAGCGAGGTCGGAACGTTCGGTCTGCCCGAGTTCGGCACGGGATTTACGCGTCAGATGCTGATGGACGCAAAGCCCAAGGTGTTTTCCGACCTGCTCCAGATCTCAGGTCTTTCCCACGGCACGGGCGTGTGGCTCGGCAACGCGAAGGACCTTATCAAGAACGGGATATGCACCATATCCAACTGCGTCGGTACGCGCGACAGTATAATGGTCTACCTTCAGCACGCGGGAGTGCCGAACGGCGACGCCTTCAAGATAATGGAGAACGTCCGCAAGAAGAACAAGAACCTCACCCCCGAGCAGGAGGTCATAATGCGCGAGCATAACGTGCCCGAGTGGTACATCGACTCGTGCAAGAAGATCGAATATATGTTCCCGAAGGCTCACGCGGCGGCGTACGTCATGTCCGCGATAAGGCTCGGTTGGTATAAGGTGTATAAGCCGGTCGTGTTCTACGCGGCGTACTTCTCGGCGGCTCCCGACGGCTTCGACGGTCAGGTCGTGATGAACGGACACGGCGCGGTCAAAGCCAAAATGAGGGAGATCGAGGAGAAGGGGCGCGACGCCTCCGCGACCGAAAAGGAGACGTTCTCCGCGATGCAGCTCGTCAACGAGGCAATGTGCCGCGGGATAGGCTTTCTGCCCGTCGATCTGTTCAAGTCCGACGCGAGAGCGTTCCTGCCCGAGGACGGAAAGATACGCATCCCGTTCTCCTGCCTGCCCGGACTCGGACTCTCAGTCGCGCAGAATATCGTCAAGGCGCGCGAAGAGAACGTCATCTCCGTCGAAGAGCTCGCCGAGCGCGGCAAGCTCTCGAAAAAGGTCATAGACCTCCTGCGCGACGCGGGAGCGTTCAAGGAACTTCCGGAAACGAATCAGATCTCATTCTTTTGATGATATAGAATAAACAGGGATTGAAAAAACAGTCCCTGTTTTTGTGTCGGAAAGCAAACGATAAACAAGAATTTAGGGGGCGAGTCATAGAAAAACGGTGCGGACGCGTTATTCTATGACGTAGTGGAACGGAAAGGTTTGATTTGCGAAGGACGTTTGTTCTCGCACTTTCTTTCGGTTGCCGAAAGA
>CACZZA010000188.1 GCA_902785485.1 uncultured Ruminococcus sp.
CTCCGTGACCGCTTCCGCCGGAGTCCCCGACTTATAGTCAAATCCGAGTACGCGGAGGCACGGAAACAGGTGTCTGTAATGCTCCGCCTCTGATGCGGAGCCACCCATACCGTGAACGTAGACCGCGCATCCAATGTAGTTTTGCGCCCTCTCCCATTCTTCGCGCGTCAGAAGGTTGACGTGACCCTTGCGCGTTTCGCCGAGCTGACGGACGTAAAGGTCGTCGGTCGTCCATTGATACGTGAATCCGAGTTTTTCCTGCACGCGCTTCGACTTGTCGTTGCCGTCGTAGTAGCCGCACCACACGCGCTCGAGTCCGAGGTCAAGAAAGGCGTGTCGCAGCATTTCCCGCGCCGCCTCGGGAATCAGTCCCCTGCCCCAGTACGGAACGCCGATCCAATATCCAAGCTCGTATTCGTCTTTCTTCGAGGCAAGGTCGTTGCGGTGAAAACCTATGCTCCCGACGGGGAGTCCCGTTTCTTTCAGCACTACGGCGTAGGTCTCCGGAGCGGAAAGGATGTTTTTTATCACGTCGCGGCTGTTTTCAACGCTCGTGTGCGGGAGCCATCCGGCGGACGGACCGACGCCCGGATCGCTCGCGTATTTAAACAGCTCCGCGGCGTCCCCCTCCTCCCACGGACGGAGAATCAGCCGCTCGGTCTCAAAGATCATCTTATCACACCCTGACAAAAAACTCAATACAGATAACGCTGACCGGATTTAGTGGTTGCAATGATAATGATTGCAGCTATTATCGAAATGACCACCAATACCGCAAAAAAGATCAAAATATTTTTGATCGTCTTTAAGTTTCTGAGTATATTGAGCTGAACGTAACGATCTCTGTCGGCTTCTTCGGCTCCTCGATCATCGATCCGGTAAAACGAATCGATGTACTCGTTTGAAACGTAGTCAAAATGCTGATAAACTCCTTCGGGAAGGGATTCTCCTCTTTTGCACATTTCCGCAAACGCCGTATTTTCCTCTTTTGTACAGTTGACCTTATTCAACAGTCTCATTTCTGTCTCGATCGCTATGTTTTGTTCTTTGACCGAGTTGCGTGTTTGATTATTCATTGTATTTTCCTTTCTTTAACAGTTGAAGCAAATCAATTGGATCTACTTTCTTCTCACTTTCGGATGAATTTTGCGTCGTCCTTTGCTCCCGCGTCTTCGGTAAAGCGTTCGACCTTCATGTGGAGGTCGTATTTCTCGCGCAGAGCGGCGATCTTCGCCATTATAGGCGAGGCGTGATGCGCGTCGAGCGCGCTTTGGTCTCTCCAGCGGTCTATCAGCAGTACGGTCTCCGCGTCATTCGCCGGGAAAAAGTACTCGTATCTTTCGTTGCCCTCTTCGGCGCGTATCTCGGCGGCGGTCCCGCTCGACTCCATCTCCGCGGCAAACGCCCTCGCCGCGCCGTTTTTGCCCGTGTAGTAGAGGTTTATTATAATACTCATACCGCTATCCTTTCACTTTGCGAGTGTTTTGCCCATTTCGTACGCCTTTTTGCGTTCGAGCGGGAATACCGTCTCGCGGCGGAGTTTTTTCGCCTCGGCGTCGAACAGAGTCCACGGCCAGTCCGTCTTTGAGTAGTCGTTCAGCTGGAGCGTGTTGCCGCAGATGAGCGTTTTGCACGGTCCGACGAAACGCGAGAAAGTCTGCCTGTACCTGCCGACAAGCTCGGTATAGGCGGTGTCCGGCGCGTTGCTCGTCGTTATAAAAAGGACGGGGATCTTTCGCTCGGCGCAGCATGGGTTCTCCACGTTGTAGGTCAGGTTTTGGAAGATCAGCCGTTCGTAAAGCGCGCGGAACGACGACGTCATCTCCGACAGATAATTCGGCGAGCCGATGATAAGTCCGTCCGACTCGCGAATAGCGTCGAGAACGGGCGTCAGTCCGTCGCGGCAGACGCAATGCCCTTTGTGCGCCTCTTTTTTACACCCGAAGCACGAAACGCACCCGGTGAACTTTTCAAGCCGGAACAGATCGAAACGCAATACCTCCGCTCCCTCGGCTTCCGCCCCCGCGCAAGCCTCTTTTATAAGTATATCGGTATTCCACCCGATCCGCGGTCCCGCGTTGACCGCAATTATTTTTTTAGTCATTTTTGCCTCCGTTCAATTCAATCGGTCCTGTTCGTACGGCGTACCTTCACACCGGATAAACAGATAGCCGTCGACAATACCGTCTCCGCCGCAAAAACAGATAGTCAATCCGCTGTCAAGCAGCACTCTGATATTTGAAAAATAATCTCCGCTGTCGGGACGCTCGTTGCCTTGAACGTCGAGCTCGAACGAGTGAGAAAAGCGCTCAACTATAACGTCCACTATCTTTCTGTCCTCTATATATTTCCGGTCGATCCCGTCTCCAAACTCGCGCCCGAAGAAATCATGCGCCTCATCTCTTATCTTGACGACGTGCGCGGCTTCATCTTTCCGAAGTATCTCATCCTTTTTTCCGCAGGTGATAATAACGTGGCTCAACAGCATATAATACAGCTTTATCCAACGGTCGTCAAGTTCGATCACGACAGGAAGATCTGTCATTATATGAACAACCCCCTTGTAAAACCAGCAATCGGAATACAGATGTTTCAACGTGTGACCGACTATTTTCTCTCTGTTTTTTTGTATAAACCCGATCAACGACTCCGCTGTGCTGAAGTCATATTCTTTCATTTTTACCTCTCATTTCCCTGCTAACTTCAAAAACTTAGTGTCGTTCATCTGCTCGTTCGTAAGGTATTCGCCGTTATAAAAGAGGGCGTAGGTCGTGACGGGAGTAGGAGCGGAGCGCGCCGCTTCCCGGGTGTCGAGCTTTATCGCCTTGAACGGGATACCGTGTTCCTTTGCGGTCTGTTCGACGATCGGAACGTATTTCCCGTTGAACGGGCACTGGTTTGTATAGTACAGGACGTAGCCTTTTTCGTCGGTATGCGGGTGCTTCGCGCAATCCTTGAAGCGCGGCTTTTCGCTCGTGTTGTCGAAAGGAAGATACATAAGCTGTATCCCGTTATCCGACTCGTCGCAGATGGAAAAACCCTTGTTTTTCAGATATTTGGGATCGGCGA
>CACZZA010000189.1 GCA_902785485.1 uncultured Ruminococcus sp.
GTGCCTCCTAACCCCCTCCTCGTTGCCCTTTCTTTGCGCACTTTCTTTCGGCAACCGAAAGAAAGTGCGAGAACAAACGTTCTTCGCAAATCAAACCTTCCCGTTCCACTACGTCATAGAATAACGTCTCCCGCGCCGTTTTTCTATGACTTTTTTCGTTTTGTTTTTCAACAAAAATCGAAGATCCGGTTTTACGGTTTTTGTGTTTCCGCTTTCTCATTCGCAATGGAGAGTTCACGCGTCCTTTCATATACTGTAAAGGGGGAAAATACTCCCCAACTAACGTGAAAGGACGGAAAAACATGAAAGAGCATATTTGCATGGTCGGCGGGGACAAACGGATGTATCACGCCTCGCTCGAGCTGCGCAAAAGAGGATATATCACCCATTGCTGCGGAGTCGACGGCGAAAAGGACGTTCCGCTCGACGAGGCGTTCGCGCAGTCGGACAGTATCGTTCTTCCGCTGCCGTACACGCGGGACAGAGAAAAGATCTTTTCGACGGGCGGAAGCGAGATCGATATTTGCGACGTTTTTTCGCTGATAGAGCCTCGGCACCTCGTTCTCTCCGGCGGGACAGACGAACGTCTGCGTTCTCTTGCCGGGACGAGAGGCGCGACGCTCTGCGACTACTCCGAGTCGGAGCGCTTTTTGCAGAAAAACGCCGTTCTGACCGCCGAGGGAGCCGTTGAAGTGCTGATGCGCGAGAGCGACGTCTCCGTCTCCGGAACGGACGTCGCGATCCTCGGATACGGACGCATCGCAAAGCCGCTCGCCGACAGGCTTCGCGCGTTCGGGGCAAGGGTCACGGTGTTCGCGCGGCGGACGTCGGCGCGCTTCGAGGCGCTGTCGCGCGGGATAAGGTCGCTCGACTTCCCGTCGCTCGGCGAGACGATAGGCGGATTTGACGCCGTTTTCAACACCGTTCCGGCTAAAGTGACCGACCGCGCCATTCTCGCAGAAACAAAGCGCGGAGCGCTGCTCATCGAGCTTGCGTCGCGTCCCTACGGACTCGATCCCACGGACGCGGAGGAGGCGGGACGAAAGGTCATCATAGCGTCTGGACTCCCCGGAAAAGTCGCTCCGCGCTCGGCGGGTATCGCAGTCGCCGACGAGATAGCGGAGGTGTTGGAAAAATGACGGTTTTCGCGTTTACCGGCTCGTTCTGTACGGTCGGCCGGGCGCTTTCCGTTCTCCCGGAGTTTACGAAAACGGACGAGGTGCTTCCCGTGGTATCGGAGTCGGTACGGTCGACCGATACGCGGTTCGGCAAAGCGGACGGGATCGTCGCCGAGATAGAAAGGCTCTGCGGCAGACCCGTGATAAAGGACATAGCGTCCGCCGAGCCGATAGGTCCGATATACAGGAGCGACTTTATGGTGATCTGTCCCTGTACGGGCAACACGCTTGCAAAGCTCGCGCACGGCATCACCGACTCGACGGTCACGATGGCGGCAAAATCGCACCTGAGAAACGGCAGACCTCTGCTCGTCTGCCTCGCCTCGAACGACGCGATGTCCGCGAATTTCGAGAACGTCGGGCGGCTGATGGCGCGTAAGAACGTTTTCTTCTCGCCGCTCGTACAGGATGATCCCGAGAATAAGCCGACGTCTCTCGTTTTCGCGCCCGGGCTTGTCATAAAAGCGGCGGACGCGGCGAGAGAGGGAAGACAGATACGTCCCCTTTTCATCTGAAGGGAAAAAACTCGGGAAGACAGGCAAAAAAATAAAAAAACTGTCGCAAAAATATTGATTTTCTGCGACGCATCATATATAATAACTTTTTGAGAATGAAAAAAACAGGGGAACATTCCAAGGAGAAAAACTGTCATGGCAACACAATTCAGACGTATAGGCGTCCTCACCTCGGGCGGAGACTCGCCCGGTATGAACGCGGCTCTCAGAGCCGTTACCAGAGCCGCTATCGACAAGGGAGTCGAAGTGGTCGGTATTTACGAGGGTTATAAGGGACTCGTCCATCCTCAGCTCAAACGCTTCACGGACCGCGACGTTTCCAACATCCTTTCGCGCGGCGGCACGATCCTTTATTCCAACCGCTGCCTTGAATTCAAGGAAGAGGAAGGAATGCAGAAGGCCATCGCCACCTGCAGAGAGAACAACATCGACGGCATCGTCGCGATCGGCGGCGACGGCACGTTCAGAGGAGCCACCGACCTTTCGGTCAGAGGCATACCCACGATAGGCATTCCCGGAACGATCGACAACGACATCACGTCCACCGAGTATTCGATAGGCTTTGACACCGCTGTCAACACCGCCGTTGAGATGATAGACCGCCTGCGCGACACCTGCGAAAGCCACGCAAGGTGCAACGTAGTCGAGATAATGGGACGCAACGCGGGCTGGATCTCGCTTGAAGCGGGCATCGCGGTCGGCGCCTCCGCCATCATTCTCAACGAAGTCGAGTTCGACGAGGACAAAACCATCGCTCAGATCATGAAAGCCAAGAAGAACGGCAAGCGCAACTTCATCGTCTGCATAGCCGAGGGAGTTCCCGCTACCGTAGGCGACAAGCTGTATTCCGAGAAGTTCGCAAAACGCTTCGAGGAGAAGACCGGCATCGAGACCAAATTCGTCCGTCTCGCGCACGTTCTGCGCGGCGGCGCTCCCACCATGCGCGACAGACTCATCGCCGCTCAGATGGGAAGCGAGGCGGTCAGACTCCTGCTTGAAGGCAAAAGCAACCTCGTCGTAGGAATGAGAGACGAAAAGATCATCTCGACCGAGATCGGCTACGCGCTCAAGCTCGACCGTATGTACAAGGGCAAGATCACCGAGGAGGAGCTTGCGTCGCTCACTCCCGAGCAGATCTCCGAAATGAGAGCGTACTGCGACAAACGCACCGAGGATCTTCGCAAGATGTACTCTCTCGTCGCGGAGCTAAGCCATTGAAAACAAGAAAACAGAGTTTAAGAGACACGTCTTCGGGCGCGTCTCTTTTTCGTAAATTCTCAAAGTAAATGCAACAGTAGCAAAGCACTTGCGTTTACTATGAGAAATTGATTGCATTAAGTGTGAGAAAAAGGAGAAAATGAGTG
>CACZZA010000190.1 GCA_902785485.1 uncultured Ruminococcus sp.
GCGAGATAAAGGGTAGGACTCCCCGTTGAGGTGTGGGGAGGTCGAGGAGGGGAGGAGTTGCGCTTCCGCGCGAATGTGGCGGAAGTGCCTCCTAACCCCTCCTCGTTGCCCTTTCTTTGCGCACTTTCTTTCGGCAACCGAAAGAAAGTGCGAGAACAAACGTCCTCTGCAAATCTAACGTTCCCGTTCCACTACGTCATAGAATAACGCGTCCGCACCGTTTTTCTATGACTCGCCCTCTAAATTCTTGCTTGGCGTTGTGTTTTATTTCCGCAAACTATGATTTACATAGTTGTTTTTCCGAAAAGATCAGAGGCAGTTTTACAGCCTTTTTGCCGGCGCGGTTCTGTCTGCGCTATTTTACACTTCCGTAATATTACCTTAATATTCTAATGATATACTATGTGCGAAAGGAGAGTGGAACCGATGATCACTAACGTCGATAAAAGCAACGAAGTTGACACCGCGCGCGATCTCAAAAACGAAAAGGTACGCCGTGTAGTCACGCTTATTCTGCAAAGCGCGGTGCTGATACTTCAAATTTGCGTTTTTACCGAGACTGTTTTTCTCCTCTTTTCGGGCAAAGCGTATTTTATCGGTTCCGGGTGGACGGATGAGTCCAATATACTTCACGCGACGGTTTACGTCCTTATCCTCTACGCGGTCTGTGAAGCGGCGGCGCTTATCGAGATGGTATGCGAATTATTCTTAAAAACCTCGGTAATTCCGCTTTGGGCAGCAGCCTTGATCATGACTTTGATCTGCGCTGCCATTACGGCGGCGTATGCCCGCGGAGATATATCCTCATTGCACTTTCTTATTAGATTATACTCTTTTCTTTTGGTGTTGAGAACAGCTGCGTTTGTTCTGAATATCAAATCTCTGAAACGGCTTCGGAAGAGCGGAAAAGACGTATCCGAATGAGACCGCCGCGCCGAAGCGCGGCAGAGGAAAAAATAACAAGCTGAAAAAAGGATCATGGAAAAAGATCGTTTTTTCAGCTTGTTTTTTGTGAATTGACGGCTGGGTACCCGCCGAAAGTTTACACGACCTGTCCGAGTACCTTTCCTATCGGCGCGTTGATCTCGACAAAGCGGTCTTCTCCGAGGGAGATGCCGTGATCCACGTGTTCGAGGTTTATGACCGCAAGGTACCTGCCTCTGAAAAAGCCGATATACGAAGCGGCGGGGTAGACCGTCAGCGACGTGCCGCCTATTATAAGCATATCCGCCGACGAGATGGCGACGACGGCGCCACGAACCGCATCTTCCGGAAGGGATTCCTCGTAGAGCGTGACGTCGCAGCGCACCGTTCCCCCGCAGGAGCATTTCGGAACTCCCGTGACTTTGAAAATATAGTCCGACGGGTAGGCTTTGCCGCATTTCATACAGTAGTTGCGCGAGGTCGTGCCGTGTATCTCAAAGACCCTTTTGCTCCCCGCCTTCTGATGCAGTCCGTCTATGTTCTGCGTCACCACCGCCTTCAGCTTGCCGCGCCGTTCCAGCTCCGCAAGAGCGTAATGCGCCGCGTTCGGTTCGACGTTCCTCGTGTCGAGCTTTTGTCTGTAAAACTCGAAAAAGACCTCCGGCTCACTTACGAGGCAGGTATGGCTGAGCAGATATTCGGGGCGGTACTTTTCAAAGTTCACGTCAGGCTTGTTGTAAAGACCGTTTTTACTGCGGAAGTCGGGGACTCCGCTCTCGGTCGACACTCCCGCGCCTCCGAAAAAGACGACGGAGTCCGACCCGTCTATGAAGCGCTTCAGTTTTTCGATACCGTTTTCCGTGTTTCTCATTTCAGAAACGGCTCCGTCGGCTTTCACAGGTCGAAAACGTTGATACCGACGTTCGGATCGTACCTGCGTTCGACCGGCTCGTCCAGTACGTTCACGAATATCTCGCAGGTCAGCGAGATCGTTCCTTTGATGAGGTGTCCTCCCGTCGTTTTTAGGTCCTTGTCGGTGACGACGATGTGGGCGTGAACGTAGCTTTTGCCGTCCATACGCGAGATATTGCCGATAAGCGAGTCGATCTCGTGGTCGCCTTTAAGATGCGCGAGAGAGTATTCCTTTTTCTCCGGGTCGAACACGCCTATCTCGCCCTCTCCGAGCGCGCCGATGGCGTAGAACGAGCCGCCCGTTATCCCGCATTCGTCAGCCAGACGTTTGAGGCTTTCCATTATCTCGTCGCCGCGGTCAAGGCGCAGTACGACGGTGTTTCCCGATCTGCGATAGTTCATATCATTTACCTCCGGTAGAGCAGAGAGATCTGCTTTTTTTCTATTTTACCACCATTGCGTGAAAAAAACAATACCTTTCTCGCACGTTATCAACTTGACATTTATATTATTATACTGTATATTATAAAAGTAAGAATTCTTCCGGAGATCTGTAATGATAAAAAAACTATTCAGACAAATGCTCATATCGCAGATATTGTCCTCGATGACGGTATCTCTTTGTATGCTTATAGACAGTATGATGATCGGGCGTTTTCTCCGTCCCGAGGCGCTCACCGCGTACGGACTGACTACTCCCGTACTGCTCATATTCGCCGCGATAGGCAATATGATCGGAGCCGGAGTGCAGGTGCTTTGCGGCAAGGCGACGGGAAGGAACGATTTCGAAGGCGCAAACGCCTGCTTTACCGTTTCGGCGTCGGTCTGCGGAGCGGTCTCCGTTGCCGGAGCGGTCCTTTGCTTCGTTTTCGCGCGTCCCGTCGCGATAATGCTCGGCGCGGGCGAGGATCCGGTCGTCCTGCGGCTGACCGTGGACTATCTGCGCGGCTTTATTGTGGGCGCTCCCGCGTTTATGGCGGCGCAGGTGATGGTGCCTTACTTCCAGATCACCGGGCGCAGAACGCGCCTTGTGACCGCCGTCGTTTGTATGACGGTCGCCGACGTCGTCCTCGATATACTTAACGTGACGGTCCTTCCGCTCGAAACGCTCGGTATGGGACTCGCTTCCAGTATCAG
>CACZZA010000191.1 GCA_902785485.1 uncultured Ruminococcus sp.
CCGCGCACAAAACGCTCACGGAACGCACCGGAAAGGGAAGCGATTTTCTCGGATGGCTCGATCTTCCCGTCAATTACGACAAGGATGAATTCGCGAGAATAGAAAAAGCGGCTGAAAAGATCCGCAATACCTGCGACGTTTTCGTAGTAATCGGTATCGGAGGCTCGTATCTCGGCGCTCGAGCGGCGATCGAATTTTTGAAGGGACAGAAATACAATTCGTTCCGCAACGGCGCTCCGGAAATATACTTCACCGGAAACAGCATTTCGCCGTCTGACATCAGCGACGTTGTCAAACTCTGCGAAGGTCGCGACGTTTGCGTCAACGTGATCTCAAAATCCGGCACGACGACCGAACCCGCCATCGCTTTCAGGATCTTCAGAAAGCTTCTTGAAGACAAATACGGAGAAGACGGCTCCCGCGAACGTATCTTCGTCACTACCGACAAAGCGAGAGGCAAGTTAAAAGAGCTGGCTGACGAAAAAGGATACGAGACCTTCGTCGTTCCCGACGACGTGGGCGGAAGATATTCCGTTCTCACCGCGGTCGGACTGCTTCCAATCGCGGTCAGCGGCGCGAATATCAGCGAAATGATGCGCGGCGCGGCGGACGCGAGACTCGCGTACTGTGACACAGACTTGAACAAAAACGATTGCTACAAATACGCGGCGATCCGCAACGTGCTTTACAGAAAGGGCAAGAAGATCGAAATCCTCGAGTGCTACGAAAGCGCCCTCCAGATGACTTCCGAATGGTGGAAACAGCTTTACGGAGAGAGCGAAGGCAAGGACAATAAGGGGATTTTCCCGACTTCCGTAGTTTTCTCGACGGATCTCCATTCACTCGGACAGATCATCCAACAGGGCGAACGCACGATCTTCGGGACCATTCTCGACGTAAAAAAGAGCAAAGAAGAAGTAGTGATCCCGTTCGACGAAATGAACGGAGACGGTCTCAACTTCATAGCGAACAAACCCATGAGCGAAGTCAATCACACGGCTTTTATTGCGACCGCTCTTGCCCATAACGACGGCGGAGTCCCCAATATCGTCATTGAGATCGACGGAAGAAGCGAATATGACTTCGGTCAGCTCGTTTATTTCTTCGAGAAGGCGTGCGGCATCTCGGGATATACCCTCGGTGTCAACCCCTTTGATCAGCCGGGAGTGGAAAGCTATAAAAACAATATGTACGCTCTCCTCGGAAAACCCGGAGAAGCTCACGAAAAGAGAAGAGCGGAATTATTATCAAGATTTTGATCGAAAAGACTTGAAATAAGTCTCCGTTCATTGTATAATATATACAGAAGGAAAGACGTACGTCTGGGACGGTGACCCGGTCATACGCCGACAGATAAATTCAATCACCGGGAATGGAGCGCATAATGCTGAAACTGATCGTCGGAGTAAAAGGAACAGGAAAAACGAAAACTCTGATCGGACTTGTAAATACCGCCGCCAACGCGGCGCCCGGATGCGTCGTATGCCTTGAAAAAGGAACAAAGCTCATCCACGAGATCAAGTACACCGCAAGACTCATCGATACCGACGAGTATCTTATCAAAAACGCCGAAATGCTTTACGGTATGATCGCGGGCTGCTACGCAAGCAACCACGACGTTATGCATATCTTTCTTGATTCCGCTCTCAAGATCTGCAACAATGATATGCCGGGATTTATCGAGTTCGTCAAGAGAGCCGAAGAGTTCGGAGCGAAACACAACATAGATATTACGATGACTTCTTCGATCCCCGTCGAAGAAGTTCCCGAAGAACTTAAAAAGTATCTGTGATATGTTTTCAACAACATAAATATCGCCGCAAAACGTGTTTTTGCGGCGATCATTTTATTTTATAACACAAGCCTGGCTGTATTCCGAGATATAAGAGTTGTTGACACGATCCATTGCGTAGCTGACGATACCTTCGAGAGGATCCGCAAAAATATATTCTTCTTCCGTGTAGCCTATCAGTACAAGACAATGGGAGTGGATATACCACGATATTCCGGAGTTACTTGTCAACAGCGCGTATCCGCGTCCCTTCATACCGACATTTTCCCCATACTATCACCGGTATCCCGCTGTCGATATACCCGGTAAGGTCTCTGAAAGAGCCGCCGGAAACGCGGCATATTTCAGCGATCTTTTTTCTTCCGGCGCTTTTCATTGTTATTTATGACCTCCGAGGCGTATCCGACTATTTTTGATCCCGTTTGCTCGATAAATGTCAGAGAACTCAAAAGATATAAACACGAAAAAAGAAAACATCTTACTGAAAAAGTATTATAGATCAGTAATATTTTATCACATCATGATCAATATGTCAATTTCCGTTTCCGCGCTTTTGCCGATTTACGAATAAACAGCGGAGCGCAGTAAAGGAACACGGAAAATACGATCCTGAAAACAAGTCCTACCGCTCCTGAAAAAGCGAAAGGTATTATTTTTGAGTTAAGCGTTTCGGAGACAGATACGGAAAACAAAGCAAATAACACCGGGAGAATAAGATCGTTTAGAACATCGAGGCGGATACGGCAAACCGAGACAAGGCGGATAAGCGAGAGCGCGCAATTGAAGATCTCACATATAAATACCGCGAGCACGTAGCCGAAGATCCCAAAATGCGGAGTAAGAAAATATACAGCCAAAACGCTGAGGAGCGCGTCCGCTATATTCACTTTCATCGAATAAAGTTGTTCGTTAAGTCCTTTCAGCATCCCGTCTACTGACGCGTCAAGATACATCACGCAGATAAGCGGAGCGAAGATCTTTATATAGCGGTAAGTATCGGGACTCGAATAGACGGCGAGGCTCAGATCGTACGAATAGTACGTCATTATCCCCGCGACTCCGATCGAAAAAAGCAGGGCGTATCGTATCATTTTCGACGCCAGATCGTCAATTTTGTCTTTTT
>CACZZA010000192.1 GCA_902785485.1 uncultured Ruminococcus sp.
ACCGTGTTCCCGGAATAACCGAACCGTCCGACCGGATCGTATGCGGAAAAAGACTTGTTTTTCCCGACACCTGCTATTTCGGCGACGGAACGCCCTATCCTCCGCGTGACGGCGACTGGACGGACTGTTATTTTCCCGGAACGGATAAGCTTCCGGACAGATTGCGCGGAGATTTTGACGAGGCGGTCGTTTTCGTCCACCACAATATCGACCCCGCGATCCCGGAGGATCACCGACTCGCGAACGCGGACGTTATGTTCGATATCATACAAAAAAGCGGCAAAGTGAAGACCGTGTATCAGGGACATTATCACACGGGGAAAACTTCCGTTTACAACGGGATAAAATATGTCACGCTCCCCGCGGTCTGCGAGCGGGAAGACGCGTTTTACATCATCGAGATCTGAACACCCCACCGGAAACAAGGAGATAAAAATGACAAACAATTTCAACATCGAAAAACTCAAATTCGACGACAAGGGTCTCATCCCCGCGATAGTCGTCGACTCGGTCACGAAAGAAGTGCTGACGCTTGCGTATATGAACAGAGAAAGCCTTGAAGTCACGCTCGAAAAGGAGCTGACCTGCTTTTTCAGCCGTTCAAGACAGGAACTCTGGCTCAAGGGCGAAACGAGCGGAAATTATCAGCACGTCGTTTCGATAACGGCGGACTGCGACTTCGACGCGCTCAAGGTCGTCGTCGAGCCGGACGGCCCCGCCTGCCACACGGGAGAAAAGTCCTGCTTCCACAATCTCTTCGCGGAGTCGGAGGAAAGACACGAATTCAGCTACGAGGGCCTGCTCGAGCTCATCCGCGGCCGCAAGACCGAGAAAAAAGAGGGCTCGTACACGACGTATCTCTTTGAAAAGGGGATAGACAAGATCCTCAAAAAAGTCGGCGAGGAGTCGACGGAGGTCATCATCGCCGCCAAAGCGGGCGACAAAAAGGAGACTGTATACGAGGTCGCCGACCTCGCGTATCACGTGATGGTGATGATGGTCGAGATGGGCATATCTCTCGAGGACATCCACAAGGAACTCGCCTCACGCCACGTCATCGACAAAAAAGTCAAGCAGGAGAAAATGACCTCATGATCTGCGGCGACTATCACGTACACAGCGTTTTCAGCGACGGGCGGGACACGCTCGAGGATATAGCCGCCGTCGCATACAAGACCGGAATGAAAGAGATCGGCTTTTCGGATCACTCCCCGATGATCTTCGACACGGACTGGAACGTCAGAAAAGACAGGATGAAGGCCTACCGCGAAACGGTCGAGCTGATAAAAAAGCATTACGAAGGAAGACTCGGCGTCCTATGCGGCATCGAACGCGATCTCTACGCCGACCGGGACTACGGGGAACTCGATTACGTCATAGGCTCGGTACACTTCGTAAAAAAAGACGGCGTTTTCTGCCCCGTCGACAGCAGCTTCGAGGAGCTTCAAAGGGAAGTGGAGGCGCGTTTTGCGGGCGATTATCTCTCTTTTGCGGAATACTATTACGACGAGGTCGCGAGCCTGTCGCTCAGCAAAAAACTCGATATAGTCGGGCATTTCGACCTCGTTACCAAGTTCAACGAAAAAGAAAAATATCTCGATGCCGAAAGCGAGAGATATAAAAAGGCGTGGAAGTGCGCGGCGGACGAGCTTATCAAAAGGGACGTCCCTTTTGAGATCAACACCGGCGCGATCTCGCGCGGCTACCGCACGACTCCCTACCCCTCGAAGGAAATATGCGGGTATATCGCGTCCCGCGGCGGCCGCTTCATCCTCTCGTCCGACAGCCACGCAAAGGAAACTCTGCGATACAAGTTCGACGAGTTCGGGAATTACGCAAACGGCAGGCTCGTCGACCGCGCGTGCGCTTATTCACCTGCGGACCCGCTTATATGAGACGGCGGTCGGCAGACGGTATCGCTCCCCCGACAGATCCCCGGTTTTCCGTAAAGGATACCCGAGGGCGACTTTTCCCGAAAAGTCGCCCTCGAATTGATTTTTCGGACATATTTTTCCCCCGTTCGGCAAAACATCATTCTTTCGGCTGATGCGCGGCGGTTATAATATTTGATATTATACATACGGAAAAGTATGATATGCCGGAGGTAACACGAAAAATGAAAAAGAGAGCATTACTGTTTACGCTTTGCGCGGTCGTTCTGATCGGGCTTGTTATCGCGGGGCTGACGGCGTTTTCGGCGTCGGCGGACGAGCTGCCCGAGCTGCATAACATCACCGTGAACATTACCGAAAACAACAGGACCGCGTACGTCCGTTGGGACGAGTTCCCGAAGGCGGTAAAATACCGCGTGGAAGACGGCATCTGGGACGGGACAAAATTCGAGCCCGTCGGTACGAACTACGCATCCGGGACCGCCAGCGCGGGACGCATCTCCTCCACGCTCAGTCCTCTCTATCTTGAACTCGGTTCGACCTCATACAGGCCGTATTTCCAACAGGTCATAACGGCGCTCGACAATTACGGCGAGGCGATAGCGAGGTCGAAAGTCATCGTAAAGGCGCCCTGGGAAAGGGTCATTGAACAGCCGGACAGCTTCTATTTTTCTCCGACCGGCGTTCTGACGTTCGATCCGATAGACCACGCCAAATCGTATTCGGTCAGGATCTCGAGCGGCAGTTTTCATATGACAAAGATGAGCACCGAGCCGTATTTCGACTTCGGCGGCGCCGATCTCCGCGAAGGGTACAAGTACGCCGTTCAGGTCACAATCTTTCCTGACAGTGACGATTATTGCCCGTCAAGGCGTCTTCACGAGGGAGCCGTGACCTATTCTTCGAGCACGCCTCTTGAAGGATCGGCGAGCATAAACAAGGATTTTTCGTTGAATTACATCGGATTTCTCGATTATCTCAACAAATATACC
>CACZZA010000193.1 GCA_902785485.1 uncultured Ruminococcus sp.
CGCCCTGCGCGAAGGTATCGTGGATGAGGATCGTTCGAGTGCAACCCGAAGGCGTACTTTGTGTACGTCGAGCGGTTGCAGTCGGACGAAACGCGTAGTTCCATTAAATCTTGTTTATTGCCTTATTAGTGGTCATCGCCGCGAGACCGAGTGCAAACACTTTCACCTATTATATTATTCTGCGAAAAGGTCGTAAATCTTCTGTCTTATCCCGGGAAGGTAGGCGTCGTCCTTGGGATAGGTCATAAAGGTAAGCTCGCTTCCGGCGTTTTCGAGCAGCTCGAGGGTCTTTTCGCGTCCGAATTTTTCCTCGCACTTTTTGAGAGCGCGCAGGTCGTCGAGTCCTTCGACAAAATGCTCGCAGTGGAGTGAGGAATACGCCTTTCCGTCGCGCGACGGATAGACGAGGAAGCAGTCGCCCGCGGGCGTGAAATATTCTCCGCAGGTCTCGAGATACGGGTCTATCGCCTTTACCGAATATCTCGAATTGTAGAAGTTGAAGCCCCAGTGCAGAAATCCCTTGACGTCGTATTTGTACATCTGCGCGCCGATGACGCGGGTACGCCTTCCCGGCATCGAAAGGAAGCGGTTCGAGACGTTTTCGTACTGACTGCAGCAGTAGTACACCCACAGATCGGGGACTTTATGCTCTATGAATTCGTCCGTGTGATTGGTCGCGGGGATGGGTTTGTCGACGACGCCCGTTTCGTAGAACTCGTATTTCGACAGAGCGTCGATGACGGTGTATCCTTTCAGCAGTCCGGAAACCACGCTGCGCGCCTTGGTGTAGTTCTCGAGGTCCTTGAGCTGAGGCTCGTCGGAGATGTGGAAGAACAGTTTCTTGCCGAGTCCGCGCTCCTCGAAGAATTTCAGCAGTTCGGGGATAAACGCGCGCAGGAACGCGGAATATTCCTCTCCCGACGCCTCGGTCTCCCAGCCGAATATCTTGCGGTAACCGGAGTCGGTATGCGCCATTATCTTCGGCGCGTGTCCCGCTCCCCACTGCGTGAAGAAGTGGCAGATCTCGAAATATTCGATCCCGCACGCGTGACATACGTCGACCCAGCGGGCGAGTTTATCGAAGCCGAAAGAGTATTCTCCGTTTTTGTAATAAACGTCGACGAGCTGAGTAGTCAGGCGTTCGCCGCCGACAGCGGTATCGAGCGGAGGCGTGAACACGGGAGTCAGGATCGTATTGACGTGACATTCGGCGGCGGTCCTGAGGAAGGACTCCACTATCTCCCAATGCCTTTCGCTCCAACATTCGACGTTGTAATACTGAGCGAGGCAGTCCGCGTGGAACCATTCGGTGTGGCAGATGGGCAGTTTGCCGAGCTTTTCACCGATGACGAAGACCTCGACGGAGGTCTCGGCGAGCGTTTCTTCTCCGTCCACGGCTTTGAAAACGAGTTTATGGCTTCCCGCGGGAAGTCCGTCCGCAGACGATATTTTCACAAATACCGCTCTCGGTTCGTCCTTGACGAACGCCAGTTTTTCGCCCTCTATGCGCGGAATGAGCGGATCGGGGTAGAGTCCGGGAGCCGTACGGACGTAGTCGGTATCGGTGTTTTCCATATATACCGGCATACGCACCGGCACCTGCTCGACGTTATAGAGCTTTGCGTATGGAGCGAGGTCGCCCTCGACGGCAAGCTCGCACTTGTACGCGTTGCGGCGGAACCGGGGAGTGTCAGCGGTGAAAACGAGCTGAAAACGCGCCGTTTCGTCGGCAAAGACCGGTAAAGTCCCGAGAGTACGGAGCGTAGATACGTCCGTGTCGATGAAGACTTTTTCGTCCGAAGATACGGCTTTGATGAGATAGTTTTCCATATTGATCTCCGTTCGTGTTTTTTATTTTCGATTTGATTATATACTCTGTCTTCTGTTTTGTCAATGTATCGCGGTCGCCAAAGATAAACGACTTTTTGACAAAAAGCGAAATATCTCTTGCTTTTTCCGGGATATTATGTTATACTCTCCCCCGAAATCCGGTGAGTTCGAAACCATCCTCACCTTAAAAAAAACTAAGGAGAAAACTGAATATGAGAAACAAAAGTGTGAAGTTCACCGTAACTGCCGCTCTCATCGCCGCGCTTTACGCCGTTCTGACGATGGTGATGTGGGAGACGGCTTCCGGAGCGATCCAGTTCCGTCTGTCCGAGGCGCTCTGCGTACTCCCCGCGTTCACGCCCGCCGCGATCCCCGGTCTTTTTATCGGGTGTATGATCGCTAACATCATGGGAGGAACGTGGGTCGACGTGGTATTCGGCTCGCTCGCGACCCTGCTCGCCGCCCTGTGCAGTTACCTTATCGGACGCGCGTTCAAGGTCAAAACGAGCGAAAAGCTGAGCGTCGGCGCGCTCGCGCTCGTCCCCCTGCCCCCCGTTATCTTAAACGCGCTGATAATCCCGTTCGTGCTTTACTACGGCTACGGATTCAAGGACGCCTTCGGCTACACCGGAACAGCCGCCGTCCTCGGACTCGACGCCCTGACCGTAGGAGCCGGCGAAGCCGCCGTGTGCTACGTCATAGGCGTTCCTCTGATGATCTTCGTCCACAAGATGCTTAAAAAGTCCCCCGATCTGCTTTGATACGGAAAAAAAGGAAAACAGGAGTTGTGTAAAAACAGCTCCTGTTTTTTGTTTTGATTGGTTTGACATAATCAAAGGAGAAACACAGAAATATAGACAAGAATTTAACGCACTCGGTCTCGCGGCGATGACCGCTGACTAACTATAAACCCATGTTCAGTGGCAATATGCGCTTCGTCCGACCGTGACCGCTCGACGTACACAAAGTACGCCTTCGGGTCACGGTCGAACGATCCTCATCCACGATACCTT
>CACZZA010000194.1 GCA_902785485.1 uncultured Ruminococcus sp.
TGCTGAAGTTTCAGAAAAAGTTGCTACCTTTGCATTTAGTATTCACTAAAATTAAGGAATCATGAAGAAAATATTTCTAGCATTATGTGTCGCTCTGCTTCCGATGCTCCTTTTGCTTGCATCTTGCGGAAAAAGCGCTCCCGACGCGGAAAAACCGGGAGAAACGGAAAAGGCCGATGAAACGGAGGTCGAAGAGACAGTGAAACTCACCCCGAGCGAGATAAAAGTCGACGGTCAGGCTCTGGCTCTCGAAAAGGGAGTGACCGAATACGAATACCGCATTCCCGACGGAGACCCGTACATTCCGTCCGTTGAAGCCAAAGCGGAGGACGGATGCAGGGTACGCGTGATCCAAGGGTTTATCCCCTACGGCGAGAACGAGGGCTTTGCTCAGATCATCCTGACCAAAGACGCCGAAGAAGAGACCTATAAAGTCAAGTTCGTAAAAGACGCCGAAAAGGGTTTCGTCCTGCAATACGGCGACGTATATAAATTTGACGGCGGAGAGGGCGCGACTTACGTATCGTCCGCCCCGACTGACGTGACGGTCGACGCGGACGGCAAAGTGACCGCGAAAAAACTGACCGACTCCGACGTGACGGTAACGGCGAAAACCGCGTCCGGAGAGAAGACGCTCGTTATCAACGGCGTCAAAAAAGCGCGCGTCAATCTCGTTTTCATAACGGGACAGTCGATAGCGCAGGGATGCTACGACACGTCCGACAAGACCGGGAAACGCATCCCGACAGAGGATCAGCACGAACTGATCGAAAAGGTCGAAGTCGAAGGAATGGTCTACGGCTACGATCTGTTCCCGCGTTCAGAGGACGCGAAAGTCGCGTCGCAGAAAGGGCGCATTTACGATATGTACACCTACCCGAAGCAGGGATTCGAGACCGCCATAGGCAACGCGATCCTCTACGGTACGGGCGAAAAGACTCTGTTCTATCAGACCGCTTATTCGGGAGCGCCCATCGAATCGTGGCTCGATTCAAAGCGGCACGAGGAGGCGGGTACTTACGCGGGAGGACACAATTTCTACGACGAACAGCTGAACACCTATAACAAAGCGCTGAAAAAGATGCTTGCCAACAACTACGAAGTCATCCGCGTGTCTAACGTCTGGATCCAGGGCACGACCGCGATGAGCGCGGTTTACAGTAAAGCGAAGGGTGACTACATCTTCTCGTCCGACCCCGCCTACGATTCTTCAAAGCGTATCACCGACGAGACCTATTACGAATACTATATGAAGTTCCACAACGATATGGTGGAGGACTTCGGACTCGAGTACGATTTTATGGTCCTTGACCGCGCGTCGCACGGAGTATGCAGCGAGGAGAACCGCAAGCTCGGAACGCAGACGGACATCGTCCCGATCCGCGCGTCGCAATACACCTTGACGAACGAGAACAAGGATATTATCATGATCACCCGCATCACCGATCAGTTCCGTCCCTATTCCTCGACCGACAAGGACAGCTGGGGCTACGGATTTATCGGCGTCGACAACGCTCACTTCAATCAGATAGGCTATAACGCGCTCGGACAGGACATCGGCAAGAATATGGTCGAATATCTCTACTCGAACGTCAAGGCGGAGAGCGTTGAGATCATCAACTCGAACGGCAAGACAAGGATCGGAGAGGGCGATACCGTTTCGGTCAAAAAGAACGCTTCCAAGCGTCTGGCGGCGATGGCGCTCCCGATGACTTCAAACGAACTTCTGACCTGGGAGTCGAGCGATGAAAATACCGCTACGGTAGACCGTTTCGGCACTGTGAAGGGAGTAGGCAACGGCACCTGCAAGATCACCGCTAAGACCGCAGGAGGCATTGAATACAGTATTACCGTGTCGGTGACGGGTTGACCCTGCAAAAAACGGATCCCGGCTTTTTTGATCAAAGCACGAAAAGAAAAAGGCAAATCAATAACCGAAAGGAATAGACCGAGATGAAGAAAAAGATCTTTCTGACCCTCGTGATCTCGACATTGGTACTGACTTCGCTGACACTTATTTTTTCAAAAGCGCTTTTCGGAGAAAAAGCGGTAGAAGTGATGGAATACATCGTAGGCGCGGGAGACTTCATGCCCGACTGCGCCGACGCGAACGGAGACGGGAAAGTCGACGTACTTGACGTGATCGCGCTCATTCGCGAGCAGGGGGCTCCGTACCTTGACACGCTGGAGCTTGAAAGCGAGCGGTATTCCATAACGTTTGACAAATACACGCATAATTATACTGTCGCGCTTCCCGCCGGAAGACCCGTGATACCGCTCGTCAAAGGCACTTCGGAGGGAAACGAGGTAAAAGTCGATCAGGCTTACATCCCCGACGGAGGGACCGAGGGGCAGGCTAAGGTCACCGTTTCCGACGGAGAAGGAACGCGCACTTATACCGTAAACTTCGTTCGTTCCGAGGAAAACGGCTTCGTAATGCAGTACGACGACCGTCTTTACGTGTCGGAAGTACCCGAGCTTGCGGGTAAAACGGGGATCGAGTACCGCTCTTCCGACGAAGAACTCATTGCGATCGACGAAAACGGAGTCGTCCGCGCGGTCGGTATCACCGACGAGCCGGTCACCGGAAGAAGGCTGTCATCCTTCGGCCCACTGATAATCTGCTCAGCGACAATCCGCTCCGTATTGATGTTGCTGGAATAGTAGATCTTCCGGTTTTCTTTTGTCAGTTTCCTCCCGTCCTGACTGCTGAAATACAGCGGAAGCTCGAGCGTCCGGTAGGAGTTGATGGCATCACCGTCCGGAACAATGAAGGTATCCTTGTTCATGGCACCGACCTCCGCGCCATTCA
>CACZZA010000195.1 GCA_902785485.1 uncultured Ruminococcus sp.
GAGAAGTCTCTATGTCGGTACCGTTGGTAACAACGCCATACACCCCCTTCGAGGGCAGCGAAGACAAAAGCTCATCGCGGTCTTCGTCAAACTTTTCATCATCGTAATGACAATGCGCGTCAAATATCAATCGTTCCATTATATCCTCTCCTATCCAACACAGAAACAGCGACTCTTTCGAGCCGCTGTTTCATTATCCAAGGCACCTTTCTTCGATACTCCGCCAATTAGCGGAGCTCGCATAAAAAGACGTTTGCTGTACGTGCCTTTACAGATCAATTAATCCCATTCTTCGTCGTAATCGTAGTCATTGTAGCCGTAATCTTCATCATAGTAGACATAGTCGCCGTCTTCATCGTAGTAGCCGTCTTCGCCGCCGTCATTATTGCCGCTCTGACTGCTTGCCCAGTACTCATCATCGTCCCAGTGAGGATCGAGCTGCTCTGTATCGGAATCAGAGTCGGTATCGGTATCGGACGAATTGCGGTCGGATCCTCTCGAAGAATCGGAGTCGGAAGAATCCGTGTCAGTATCGCTCGACTTCTTATCTGTATCTGTATCGGAGCCTGAACCGCCGGGGATAATAATGTCGTTCACACCAAGTCCCTTAACTGCTGCAAGGAACTGCGGGTCGGATGCAAGCTCGAGTGTGCCCGAATCATACGACTTCTGATCGGCAAGGCTGAGCTCAACCGTATTTGTCGGAACTACGCCCGTTGTAGAGTATGTCTGCTGACCCTTTGTAACGTAGTAAAGGTTCGGAATGAGAACATAATCACCCGACTTGAGCTGTACAGCGTCTGTCTGAGCGCAGTCGCCTGCCGTTGTTGTGCCGACAATGTCAGCCTTACCGTAAGCGTTGAGCGTAGATGCAAAGATCTCAGCCACACCCTTTGTGTTGCCGTTTACCAGAACTGCGATATCATAGCTGATCTCGCTCTGATCCGAAGTATAGAGAACTGTTCTCTTGCCGTTCTTATCAACACCCGCGATCGTTTCGCCCTCGGGGAGAAGCATATCGAGGATCGACGCTGCAACGGAAATGTCGCCTGTCGAGCAGTTTCTCAGATCAAATACAAGCATATCGACCTTGGAAAGAGAAGAGTTGCTGAAATCATTGAGAGCGTTCGAGAAGGAGTTCTCCGCGCTCGCTTATCACTTTTCGCATCGTCCGCGCGAGCGTCGCGTACGGAAAGGAATATCCGCTCCCCTCCCCCTCCGGCTTCGTCCGCGCGACCTCCGTATATCCTCCCCTCGCAGGGGCGGCGGACGAAAAGTCGCGTTCGCGGAAGACGACGTAATATCCGCTCTTTTCGCGCGGCTCGATATACCCCTCGTCCGAAAGGATGTCGTACGCGTGCATGACGCTTATAACGCTGACCTCCGCCTCCTCGGCGAGCAGACGCTTCGACGGCAGCTTGCTCCCGTACGGGTACGCTCCCCGCGTAATGTCCTCGCGCAGAGAGTAATAGAGCTGCATATACAGTTTTTCTTTTTTGCTTTTGTCAACGGAATACTTCATCTGGTTATATAAAATTCTCCCGAATTGAGTATTTAATATTATCAAAACCATTGTATAATGAAATTACCGAAAAGTAAAGGGGTGCAAACAAAAATGTCGGAAAAACAATACAAAAGAGTGATGACTTTTCAAGATATTTCCTGCGTCGGTCAATGCTCGCTGACCGTCGCTCTGCCTATCCTGTCCGCCGCGGGACACGAAACGGCGATACTCCCGTCCGCGGTGCTGTCGACCCACACCGGCGGATTTAAGGGATTTACGTTCCGCGACCTGTCGGGCGATATAATGCCGATAGCCGAGCATTGGAAAAAAGAGGGGATCGCGTTCGACGCGATCTACACCGGCTACCTCGGAAGCAAGGAGCAGATCGAGTACGCGAAGGAGATGTTCGCGACTCTCGGAAAGAAGAGCGGATGCGTCAAGGTCGTCGATCCCGCGATGGCGGACAACGGCGTCCTCTACACCGGCTTTGACTCCGAGTTCGTCGACCGTATGAAGACCCTCGTCGCAAAGGCGGACTACGTCCTGCCCAACATCACCGAAGCCTGCCTGCTGACCGGAAGGGAGTTCCGCACGGAGTACGACGAAGGCTACGTCGCCGACCTCGTCAAAGGTCTGACCGACCTCGGCGCGCGCGACGTCATACTGACCGGAGTGTCCTACGAGCCGTCCACCACGGGCGTCGTGGTGAATGAAAACGGAAAGTCGAGATACTATAAGCATAAAAGGCTCGCCAAGGGCAGCCACGGCACGGGAGACGTTTACGCCTCCGCGTTCGTCGGAGCGCTCCTGCGCGGCAAAGACGCGTTCGACGCCGCCGGCATCGCCGCCGACTACACCGTCAAGTGCATCGAAAACACGACCGACGACCCCGACCACTGGTACGGAGTCAAATTCGAGCCGGTGTTGCCGTATTACATCGAAAGACTTAAATGATCTTAAAAAAATTCGAGGGACCGGAAAACAGTCCCTCGTTTTTATTAGCAGGAAAATATATTGCACTCGGTCTCGCGGCGATGACCGCTGACTAACTAAAAACCCTTGTTCAGTGGCAAAATGCGCTTCGTCCGACCGTGACCACTCGACGTACACAAAGTACGCCTTCGGGTCACGGTCGAACGATCCTCATCCACGATACCTTCGCGCAGGGCGATCCTTCGTGGGTAAGGTTACTTTCCGAAGGAAAAAAGCACAAACCCCACCTACGAAGCCGAGCCATTTGGCAGTTATGTAAACGATTATTGCTGAATGGGCGATAGTGTTCCAAATGGCGATGCGAACGATAATT
>CACZZA010000196.1 GCA_902785485.1 uncultured Ruminococcus sp.
GGCGCCTTCTTCCGATTGGGTGCCCGCGCCGGAAAAATACCGCATCGTGACTCTCGGAGGTGCGGAAATAGACGAACGTTCGGAGCCGACCGAAAAAGAATATGAAGAACTGGACCGCTTTTACAAAGAGGGATGCAAAAAGTTTCCGGAGTACTTTTCCGTTCCGAGAGAGTGTTTTGAGGAAACCGTTTATTATTACAAAGACAGCTCTGAAGTCAGATATGATTTTCGTCTCTTCATAGGCGGCGTAAGCGTTCACCCCTCTGCGGAAGTTACCGTCTCGCCGGACGATCCCGAAGAAAAATGGAACGATCCTCGCATGTTGAACGAATTTTACCCTTTCCTTCCGATCGGTTTTACAGAGGAACAAATGTCCGTCATCAGAAATTCGCTCACGGAGAAGATAGGGTTTTATATCGATGAACACCGTTTGGACAGAGGCGACCTTTCGCCCGAAAATCTCCATTTATACTGGGAGGTCAAGGACGATAAGCTCTGCGCAAGCGCCGAGCAGATCGCAAACACAAGACCGAATACCACGGAAAAATACGGATGCGGAAGCCACGCGCATATCTTCTGTAAAGTCGTAATCGACGAAAAAGACGGCGTGATGACCTTCACGACGACCGATGTCAAAGGAAACTGAACGAAAAACAGGGACTGTTTTTCGGCTTCGCTGTGCTCTGCCCGCTCTTTTTTACGCTGATTGATTTATCAAAAACTTTTTTCTACGATTTTTACCCCAACTATTGACAAAAAGCCTGTAAAAAGTCGCGTCGAAAGACGTGGCTTTTTCAATAAAATCGCCCCTGAGGGACTGATTAAGACGCTTCGCTAGTGAAGAAATGAAGACGCTCCCGCGGAGCTGATCGAGAAATAAGGGTATCATACCCGCGAACGGACAAGTGCGCCGCCTGCGCCTCGGTCCGCGTAATGCTCTTCGCTTCGATCTGCACGTCGAAAGATACCGTCCGGGGTTGAAATGTCCGTATTATTGTGCTATAATGACGTCATCAAATCAAGATTTACGGAGGAATCGTAAAGAATGAAACACACAAAACAATGGGTCGCTTTAGGCTGTGCCGTTCTTCTTATTATAATAACGGGACTTTGCTGTTTCTTTGTCGGGAAAGAGTATGAAGCGGCGCAAAACCGGGAAGAACAGGAACTGAACGTCCTTCTGAATCGGAGCGAACTCGAAGGACTCGGAGACATCGAAGGAAAGATCTACGTTACCGGGCATAAGAGTCCCGATTCGGACACGGTTTGCAGCTCGATCGCCTACGCGGCTTTACTTCAAAAACTGGGGTATGACGCTACTCCCGTTGTGATTGGCGACGTCAACAAAGAAACCGCATTGATCCTGAAAAAAGCGGGAGTTGAAACGCCCGCTATGATGAATGACGCATCCGGACTGAACTTTGTTCTTGTCGATCACAGCAACTACTCGCAATCGGCGGACGGAATAGAAAAGGCGAATATCATTTCCATCATAGACCATCACAACGACGGGTCGGTGCAGACCGGAAACCAGCTCGTCTATGACGCAAGACCTCTCGGATCGACCGCCACGATCATCTGGATAAGATACCGCAATTACGGGGTCGAGCTTGATAAACAGACCGCGTTCCTTCTGGTAGGCGCGATCCTCTCGGACACGGGCAATTTTCAGAGCGCCACCACCACGACCGCTGACCGCGAGGCGGTAAAGGCGCTTTGCGATCTTGCGGAGATCTCCGATACAGACGCTCTGTACCGCGATATGTACAAAGAATCGATCTCTTATGAAGGAATGTCGGACGAGGAGATCTTTTACAGCGACTACAAGGAATATGAAACCGCCGGGAAAAAGTACTCTATCGGCTGTATAAGCGTATATGACGAAAACGACGCCAAAGATATGTCGGAACGAATGAAGAAGATCGTTCCTACGGCGGCGACCGCGTCCGGAATGGATATGGCGTTTGCCCAGATCAACATTTTCCACGACGGTATATCCAGAACGTTTATCGTGCCGTCCGATGATACCGCGGCAGATGTAATAAGAAGCGCGTTCCCGGACGTGACTTTTGACGGAGTCTCCTTCAATTTCAATCCCGGAATGTCCAGAAAGCAAGTGCTTGTTCCGGCGATCATACACGTTTTGGAGGGTCGGTCGGAATAGTTCGACTTTTCCCGTTTCGGCAAGATAAAGGCGCACAAGTAAAAAGTCCCGAGGGACTGATTAAGACGCTCCCGCGGAGCTGATCGAGAAATGAGGGTAGCATACCCGCGAACGGACAAGTGCGCCGTATACGCCTCGATCTATGCATCGAAAGAAAAAACATAAACACGGCTGCCGCAAACAGATAAATTGCGGCAGCCTTAAATTGTTTATCGTTATTTCAGTGTCCTCTCAGATCTAAGTCGCAGAGCGGGTCCCCTCCGTTACTTCCCCATGAGTAAACTATATAGTATCCGTCTCCTTCGACCGGAGTCTCAAACGCCAGACTGCCGTGTTCGATAAGTCCGATCTGCGATCCGTTCTGTTTTTCGACAATACTCATCCGTCCGTTATCCGAAAAACCGGAGTAATGATCTTTCAATTCATCGATCGGCAGTGCGCTTTTGAGCAAAACGGCGCCGAAATACTGCATACCGTTTCCGTTTCCGGTGAGTTTTCCGGCTTTTGACACAGTTTCCAGAAGTTCTGTTTGCTCGGGAAGCGGGAAGGCTTCGAGCTTTTCCGCAACGTCCTTTGCAAATTCTTCAATTGTTGGAAATTCCATGTTAATCATCCTCTATCTCGACCTCTACA
>CACZZA010000197.1 GCA_902785485.1 uncultured Ruminococcus sp.
TCGTCTTCCGCAAGGTCCATTGCTTTCTCAAACGCGGAGCGGTTCATAGTCCCGGCGATCCAGGTCGTGCCGACTCCGATACTTTCGGCAAAAAGCACGACGCGCTCGAACGCGTAGCCGAACGCTTCCTCCGCGTGCGGGACCCTTTTCAGTTTGCCCGCGATATAAGCATCAGTACCGACGATGACGGGACTCGAAAGTCCGCTCTCCTTCGCGTCGAGCAGTCGCCATTCGATCGGGAGCCCGTACGGGTTTTCGGCTTTTTCCGCGTATTCGAGTATTCTTTTCGCGTCGTCCGGGTCGAGCGCCCTTCCGTCGAAGGTGCGCACGCTCCGCCTTTTTCTTATAACGTCGAGAGTTATCATAATAATACCTCCCGTGTTTATATTTCATATTCCGAGTATCCGGCGTTGCCGACGAGGAAGGCTGCGATCTCGTCGTCGGGGACCATTCCTTCGGCGTAGCATCTGACGATCTTCGTCACGCCTCCGTGAGTCACGATCATAACGGATCCGTCGGGATATTTCGCTTTTATCTCGTCGAGAAAACCGTAGATCCGTTTGAAGAAATCCCTGATATTCTCGGCTTTTTTATATTGAATGTTTTTTTCGTAAGCCCAAAGGTCGGCGTATGCGAAGGTCGTTTTATCGACTCCCTCATATTCTCCGAAGTCGCGCTCGAGCAGCCTATCGTCGTTGTGGATCTCAAGTCTGCGTCCTTCGGTGATTATTTCCGCCGTCTCCCGCGCGCGTTTGAGCGGCGAACTGAACACCGCGTCGATATGCGTGTTTTTCAGCAGCTCTCTCGTGTGTTTGGCTTGCTCTTTTCCTTTTTCGTTCAGCGGGATATCGGCTCTCCCCTGGAGAACTTTTTTCACGTTCCAGTCGGTCTCCCCGTGGCGAACAACGAACAGCTTCATCAGATCAGCTCCTTTGGTCTTTCTGCGCTTTATTATACAACGGATCGGATCAAAAGTAAATATCCTCTTGAAAAACGAAAGAAAAATCATTATAATAATACCGAAAAATCAAACAGGGGTATAAAATATGAAACTTCTTCTGATACGCCACGGACAGACCGAGTGGAACAAGCTTCATCTTCTTCAGGGAATACACGATACCGAGCTTTCCGCCGAGGGGATGGAACAGGCGAAGGCCGCCGCGCTCTCGCTTAAGGATACGCATATAGACGTTGCGTTCGCGTCGCCGCTCAAGCGTACCCGTATCACGTGCGGTCTGCTGCTCGAGGGACGCGACGTTCCGGTGTTCTATGACGACCGCTTCCGCGAACGGATATTCGGCGAGGCGGAGGGAAGACCGATAGCAGAACTCGACCTTTCCGAAACGTGGACGTTCGGTGCGAAACCGAAATACGAGGGAATGGAGTCGACCGACGAGTTTTACGGACGTGTCGCCGCGGGACTTGACGCTATTTACGCATCCTATCCCGATTCGACCGTGCTGCTCGTCACCCACGGAGGCGTTTCCGTCGCCGTCGGGTATTATTTCCTCGGACCTCCGAAAAGCGGCTCGCGCAAGGAATACTACCTTCCCAACTGCGTTGTCCGCGAATACGAAAAATAAGCGCGAAACGGCGTCGGAACATCTGTCCCGCGCCGTTTTTTCGATCCGAAAGCGGGCGGTTTTCGATTTTAAGCGTTTACATTATAATATATTGTAAAAACTTTTCTTTCCGTGTTGACAAAACGCCTTTTTCTGTGCTATACTAAGGCATATTTTTTATTCGGCATCAGCCGAAAATAACAGTGAGGTGTATGTTTATGAGCAAAACAACGATTCCGCAAGGATACAGATCCGCTCTCGGACTGTACGACACGCAAGTTGCGATAGGACTTCTTCGCAGCAATTTCCAGCAGAATATCGGTGATTCGCTCAATCTCAAGCGCGTGACGGCGCCCTTGTTCGTCACGGCGGACAGCGGACTCAACGACGACCTTAACGGCGTCGAGAGACCGGTCTCGTTCGATCTGCTTGAGACGGGAGACGTGGCTCAGGTCGTACATTCCCTCGCTAAGTGGAAGAGAATGGCGCTTTTTAAGTATGGCTTCAAGCCCGGCGAAGGATTGTATACCGATATGAACGCGATACGGCGCGACGAGGAGATGGACAATCTCCATTCCGTCTACGTCGATCAGTGGGACTGGGAGAAAGTCATAAATAAGGAAGACCGCAACGTCGAGTATCTCAAGGATACCGTCTGCGCTATCGTCCGCGCGATATGCGATACCAACGAGTATATGAACGGTCTTTATCCGGAGCTCAACGTCAAACTTTCTCCGGAGGTCTCGTTCATCACGACTCAGGAGCTTGAGGATATGTATCCCGACCTTACTCCGAAGGAAAGAGAAAACGCGTACCTTAAAGAAGTGGGTACCGCCTTCATCATGCAGATAGGCGGAAAGCTCAAGTCCGGCATCAAGCACGACGGGCGAGCGCCCGACTACGATGACTGGTCTCTCAACGGCGATATATTGTTCTGGAACGACGTGCTCGGATGCGCGTTCGAGGTCTCGTCGATGGGTATCCGCGTCGATCCCGAATCGCTCGACCGTCAGCTCAGAGAAGCCGGCGCGGACGACAGACGGAGATTCCCGTTCCACAAGGCTCTGCTCGAAGGAAAACTCCCGCTTACCATAGGCGGAGGCATCGGTCAGTCGAGACTTTGTATGGTTCTGCTCGGCAAGGCGCACATCGGAGAGGTCCAGGCGTCTATCTGGGATAAGGACACGCTCGAGACCTGCGAAAAGAACGGAG
>CACZZA010000198.1 GCA_902785485.1 uncultured Ruminococcus sp.
TCTGAAAACTCATTTTACGGAAATAAAAAGTGTAAACTATGTTACTTCACAAATTGTAAACCATGTTACTCTTGACAAGAGCCCCTCCCCTACCGCGGTTGGGCGGCGTTTTTCGGTGAAAGTGTTTACATATTGGCGACCGTACATAATTCCGTGTCGTCGAGGACGCCGACCCCTACGGTGGAGAGTGATTGCTCGCCGTTTTAATGCGAGGTTTTCGGCTTCCGTTCGCTTATCAACCTTTCGCTAAATTCTTGTTTATATTTTTATCTTCCTCTGAAAGGTTTTTGGAGGGTGTGGGAACCTTTTTGCCTAAAAAGGTTCCCGCTCCCGTCCCCGCGCTCCCGTTCCGTTCCGGCTCCCGTCTTGATTTTTTCCGCCGTTTATGTTATACTGTTTCCCGAAAAATCACACGAAAGGTATGACACTGATGAAAAACGAAACCAAACAAATGAAGATCTGGCGCGCGGTCGCGCTTTGCGCGATCGTACTGCTCGTCGTTTTATGCGTCGCGTACGCGGTCTGCGCGGGCAAAAAGGACGCCTCCGCTCCCGCTGAGACCGAAAAGACCGTATCGACCGACGCGCCCGGGACCGACGCGCCCGAGACCGAAAAAACGCCCGAAGAGAAGACCGATCCGCTGTCGCTCTGGACGGACGGGGCGGAAGCCAAGACCGCGCTCATCGAATTCGTTGAGAAAGCGGTCGACGAGAACAGCGGCGCTTTCATCCCCGAGGAAGACCGCAACGCCGTGTTCGATATGGACGGCACGCTCGCCTGCGAGACGTTCTACACTTATTACGACACGATGATGTTCATCGAATACTGCCTTGTCGACCACCCCGAGCGCGTTTCCGACGAGCTTAAAGAGGTCGCTTCCTCGATCAAACCCGGATACGTCGCGGGTGAAGCGCTCGCGCGCGATTTTGCCAAGGCCTACGCCGGAATGACCGTCGAGGAGTTTTACGCTTACGCCGTGGCTTTCGGTCAGAAAAAGACGTCGAGCTTCAACAATATGAGATATATCGACAACTTTTATCTCCCGATGGTCGAGCTTGTAAAATATCTTTATGAAAACGGCTTCACCGTCTGGGTGATAAGCGGCACCGAACGCACCACCACACGCGCCATCGTCGCCAATTCGCCCATACGCGATTACGTTTCTCCCGAACACGTCATAGGCACCGACTTCGAGGTCAAACAGAGGGGACACGAGGACGTAAGCTCGAATATGGACTACAAATACGAGCACGGCGACGAACTCGTCCTCACCGGAGGCTTCATACAGAAAAATCTCAACGCCAACAAGTCCATTTACGTCGAACGCGAGATCGGCAAGCGTCCCGTCCTCGCCTTCGGCAACAGCGGAAGCGATACGAGTATGATGAACTACGCCACCGATGAACGCAACCCGCATAACGCTCTGTCGTTCATGGTCGTCGCCGACGACTCCGAACGCGAGTGGGGAACTCAGGACTGGGAGACCAAGTCCGCCGACTATAAGGCGAAAGGCTTCATCCCGATCTCTATGAAGAACGACTTCGAGGTCATCTACCCCGACGGCATCACCAAAGCCGCCGCGCAGTACACCCCGACAGAAGCTCAGGCGGTCGAGACCAAAGCCGCCGCGTGAAGTGTCGCGCGGAGAGAGCGTTTTGATTAAACGTTCTCCCCGCGCGTTTTCTTATTCGCTCCTCGCCAAACCGCTATTGACAAACGACCGCTTATACGGTATAATATATTTACATAAATTATATCACAACTTTATCCGGAGGAATGATCATGGCTTGCTTTGCCGTATCCGCCGCCGAGGCGCTTGTCACCACGATAATAACCAAGGTCGTCGAAAAGAAAGAAAAGAAACGCGCGGATAAGTACGGAGACGCATCCGGACAGAACGCTTCCGCTCGGAAGACTCCTTTCTCCCGTAAGCTGAAATGGCTGAATAATATGCTTTGGGGAGGGAGCGCGCTTCTGATGTTCGAGCATATATGGCACGGAGAGGTCGTGCCTTACTTCCCGTTCCTGACCGCCGCGTCAAATCCCGAGGACGCCGCCGTGATGCTGCGCGAAATGGCGACCGTCGGTGTCGCTATGGCGGCTCTTGTTACCCTCGTTTGGGTCGGCGTCGTTGCCGTCAGCTCGATCATCGAAAAGAGAGCGGAGAAGACGGAAACCTCCCCCGCCGCGAACGAAAACTGACGGGAGGAAAGACCTTATGACCCTCCTTACCGCCGTTTTTGCGGCAATAATCTGCACCGTTCTGTGGTACAGGAACGCCCCGAAAAGCGAGATGAGGCTCGGTACGCTCGCGCTTATGTTCTGGGGCGCGTCGCTGATGTGGCTCGTTGACGCGATATTTGAATATGCTTCACTCGGAGCGGAGTATTTCACGCCCGAGCCCGGCGATATGCTCAACGACCTGTTCCTCGGTCTTTCCGCCGTCGCGCTCGGACTTGTGATATGGCTCGTGATCCTGCTTGTCAAGGATCCCCGCGGAGTCGTTAAGTCCGCGCTTCTGAAAAAATGATATAAATAATGAAAAAGGACTGAAAAAAACAGTCCTTTTTTCTGTGCGAAAATGGAAATATAAACAAGAATTTAGCGGCGAGTCATAGAAAAACGGTGCGGACGCGTTATTCTATGACGTAGTGGAAAGATGGGTAAGATTTGCGAAGGACGTTTGTTCTCGCACTTTCTTTCGGTTGCCGAAAGAAAGTGCGCAAAGAAAGGGCAACGAGGAGGGGGTTAGGACACGGTTTCGC
>CACZZA010000199.1 GCA_902785485.1 uncultured Ruminococcus sp.
CCGTTGCGACGGCTCCCTCGAGGATGACGGACAGGGGATAGCGGCTCTTGTTTGTTATTATGTTTACTTCGCTAAATTCTTGTTCATCTTCCTATCCCCTTAGAAAGGTTTAGAGATGGGTGCGGGGAGGGCCTTTCCTTAAAAGGTCCTCCCCGCGTTTCCTTCGCTGGATTCTTGTTTTCCGTTCTTTTCCGCTCTGCCGCTCCGTTTTTCCGTTCTTATTTTTTATTTTTCGATTTTTTCAAAAAATGCGAAAATAATCCTTGACACGGCGGGGATAGGGTGCTATAATATTAAAGCTGTCGTAAAGACGGCTTCCATATACGCAAGGGCTTGTAGCTCAGTTGGGAGAGCGCCGCGTTCGCAACGCGGAGGTCATGGGTTCGAATCCCACCAGGTCCACCAAAATCAAAAAGGAACGGTAATGCCGTTCCTTTTTGATTTTAGCCGAAGAAATCGGCGGTGGGATTCGAAGGGGAGCGGGAGTGAATGACGCCCCGGTGGGGCGTCAGAGCCGCGGAAAGGCCGGTCCGCAGACCGGGAATCCCACCAGGTCCACCAAAATCAAAAGGAACGGTAATGCCGTTCCTTTTTGATTTTAGCCGAAGAGATCGGCGGTGGGATCCGAAGGGGAGCGGGAGACGGTTTTGCCTTCCTTTTTTATTTTTGGCATAATAAAAGACCGGCGGTTTCCCGTCGGTCTTGTCTTTGCTGTGTAAAAAGTGCGAGCGGTTATCAATTTATGTTGAGATTCTTTCCGATTTATCTCCAACCGTTATTTATTCAACAGTCCCAACCCATAAGACCGTACCGTTCCGTTCACGGCATCATAGATCCACTCACCGACGCTCCTGTCGTTGCCGAGCTTGTCAAATACGTTCGCGGAAATGATCGTATGCTGAGTATTATGGGTGTTTGCGTCTTCTCCGAAACTCCAGATATAAATGCCCGCATCGGGAATGTTTTCCTGCAATCCTTTGACCATTTCCGTCAGATCTTTTTGGAAATTATCGCCAAGCTCTTTGGTTTTATCAATTTTTCCGCTGTTGATATACGACTGATACTGCATCAGCGTATCATCGCGGTAGGAGCAGTCAAAGAGTATTTTAACGCTGTCGCCGCGCTTTTCGTGAAGCGCGGTCAGACTGTCAAGCACAAGGTTGTTTGTAGTCAGCCTGTCCGAGATCTCTGCCAGGGCCTTCCACAAATTCACCGCCGTATCGTGCCAGCCGTCATAAAGCAGGAGCGAACTGTCAACGCATACGGTCACGTTATCGGCGCTCGGGAAACGTCCGATCACGTCGTCAGCCAGCAGGGAAGTCGCAAAGCCGCCTGCCGAAAATCCGGTCACAAGCAGCGTATCCGGCTCTCCGACGTACTGCTTTACCTGTTCGACGTAAGCGGAATAATTGCTGTACCCGGTGTGATATACGGTCTTATTTCCCTCATAAACGCCCGTGCCTGCGTGAAAATCGCCCGTCGCATAGGGGATCACGATGAAGCTCCAATTCCTGAACGGATTCTCCTCCGCGTCGCTGCCGATACCGCCCTGCGCGACGAAGTCCTGCCCCGTCATATTTGTCGCATAGAATTTGTTGCCGCCCTCGGAGGTCTCGGGGGTGATGCTTACTCCGCCGCCGAAGAAATACACGACCGCCTTGTTTTCCGTACCCTTGCGGAAGATGCCGTGCCATTCGCTGCCGTCGGACGACTTTGCGCCGTCGACAGTTATTTCGTACCACTTTCCGACCTCCGGTTCACCCTTGAGCGCCGGGAACGATTTCAGAAACGTGGCTTTCAAAAGCGCAAACACGCCAAGCGCCATGACTGCGATCACGATCGCGATTATTATCAGGACTTTCACTGCTTTTCCGCCCTTTTTTTCTCTGTTTCATCTTTTTCCTCCGAAAAATGAAAAAATCTCTTGACTTTTTGTTGAGACAAGTGTATCATTAAAGAGACGATGTGTCAAGTGTATCAGCGAAAATGAGACAGAACGGAGATTGTGTATCGTCGTGAAGAATATGAATAACGCCGAAAAGAACAGCTACGTCAAAGAACATATCACAAGTACGCTGATCGGCATGATGAAAAAACAAAACCTCGCCGATATTTCGGTGAGAGATCTGTGCAGCGAAGCCGGAGTCGGAAGGGCGTCCTTCTACAGGAATTACGCAACGAAGGATGACGTATTGACCGCATATATCACGACGAAGTGGAGAAAGTACGAAAAAGTTCACGGCCTGAAAAAGCACAGGATCGATGACGTCTACCGCGTGCAGCGGTATTTTGAATTTTGTCTGTCTATGAGAGAATTGAACGATATCCTGCTTCGGCAGGAGCAGACGGCGCCGATCCTGAAAGCGTATGAAACCGTTTTGTCCGATCTTGATCAGGGCGCTCCTCGCGAATCGTTTGAAAGCTTCTATATGGCGTACGGACTGTTCGGTATATTTTTGAAATGGGCGAAGGGAGGATATTCCGAAACCCCGGCTGAAATGACAAAGATCGTTACCGATCGGATACTCAAAGACTATCGGGTAGATACGCTGTAAATCCCACGACAGAAATAGTGCGTGCGGTTATCAAAATACTCAGGCTGAACAAATCGCTTCAAAACAAACTTCCCGGACTTGGCGCGGGCTGTGTCGGCTGAAGGTCAAGCTGTAACGGGAATAAGGTTGAAATATTCATAAAGAAATGGTAAAATGATCCCGACAAACCGGGGTTTATGAGGGGAAAAAAGAAAAACGGAAAAA
>CACZZA010000200.1 GCA_902785485.1 uncultured Ruminococcus sp.
CGCCTCTCTCGAGCGCGTCGCCGCCATCATCGACGCCAAAAAGGACGCCGTCGGAGCCGAGGTCGCCGTCCGCGTGACCGAGCTTCACAGAACGGCGGGACAGATACGCCGCCTCTGCGAGTCGGAAAAAAGCAAGAACTCTCCGTTCGACACGGGAGTCCGCGACGACAACTTTCTGCTGAACGTACACGACGACCTGAGTTCGGTCATAAAGGCGGCGGAAAAACTCGGATACGATCTTTCCGAGGACGACGCCGCAAAGGTCTACGAGGCGTTCGCCTCGGTCGCTGACAAGAAGGACACCGTATCCGCGAAGGAGCTTGACGTACTGATCGCGTCGTCCGCGCTCCAGGTGCCCCCGACCTACAAGCTCGATTCCTACGTCATCAATTCGGGCAACGTCATCACGGCGACCTCACACATCAAGCTCACCAAAAACGGCGAGACGAAGGAAGGCATCTCGGTCGGCGACGGACCGATCGACGCGGCGTTTCTTGCGATAGAACAGATAGTCGGCACGCATTACGAGCTTGACGATTTCCAGATCCGCGCGGTGACCGAGGGACGCGAGGCAATGGGCGAGACCGTCGTCCGCCTGCGTTCGGGCGGCAAGCTCTACTCGGGGCGCGGTATCTCGACAGACATCGTAGGCTCGAGCATCCAGGCGTACATCAACGCGCTCAACAAGATAGTCTATGAGGAGGAACAGGCATGAATCTCTCGTTTTCGACTCGCGGACGGCTCAACACACCGTGGGCGGAGCTTGTCGGCATGGCAAAGGAAAACGGCTTTTCCGGCATCGAAATATACGACGCTTATAAGGACGCGTTTCTGACCGGAGCCGGCGGCCCGCTCCATAAATACAACGCCGCTTCCACCCTGCGCGAGCTGCGCGACGCGCGGCTCACGATCCCCGTTTTCGACTCCTCCTGTGCGATAGGGAACGGCGGGGAAACGCTCGATCACGTCCGCTTTCTCATCGACCTCGCGTCGGATATGCAGACCGAGTACGTCGCTCTGCGCACCGACGAGAGCGACCTCTCGCTCGTGAAACGGGACCTCGACGCGCTGATCCCCTACGCCGCGGATAAAAAGACCGTTCTGCTCATCAAGACGAACGGTACTTTTTCGGACACCGCGAAGCTGCGCTCTCTGCTCGACGAATATGCCGTCGACACGCTCGGCGTTCTGTGGGACGTACACCATCCGTACCGCGACTTCGGCGAGACGCCCGACGTCACGATAAAGAACCTCGGCGCGTACGTCAAGCACGTGCATCTGCGCGACTCGGACGACCGCGACACCTACAACCTCGTCGGAGAGGGCAATATGCCTATCGCCGATTTCATGCGCGCGCTTTACTCCGTCGACTACGCGGGGTTCATCTCGCTCGAATGGAAGATCGAATGGATGGAGGACCTGCCGGAGATCGACGTCATACTGCCTCACTTCGTGAACTATATGAACCGTTTCGGTCAGACCCGCGGCAAGAAAAAGATGCTCTACCCGAACCACGACGGCACGGGACAGTACGTCTGGAAAAAGGACGAGCTGATCGATCTCACGTTCCCGCAGGTGCTTGATCGGATGGTCGAGGAGTTCCCCGACCAGTACGCGTTCAAATATACGACTCTCGACTACACGCGCACCTATTCCGAGTTCCGCGACGACGTCGATTCGTTCGCGCGCGCCCTCGTTTCGCTCGGAGTCCGCGCCGGGAGCAAGGTCGCGATCTGGGCGACGAACGTTCCGGAGTGGTATATCACCTTCTGGGCGACGACCAAGATAGGCGCCGTGCTCGTCACGGTCAACACCGCGTACAAGATCCACGAGGCGGAATACCTGCTCCGACAGTCGGACACGCATACCCTCGTGATGATAGAATCCTGCCTCGACTCGAATTACCGCGAGATAATCAACACGCTCTGCCCGGAGATCTCGCAGACCCGCCCCGGCGAGCCGCTCCACTGCAAAAAACTGCCGTTTTTACGCAACGTCATCACCGCTTCCTTCCGTATGCCCGGCTGCCTGACGTTTGAAGAAGCGATGCTCCGCCGCAATATGACTCCGCTCGAGGAGATAACCCGTATGGCGTCTCTCGTACGCCCGGACGACGTCTGCAATATGCAGTACACCTCCGGCACGACGGGTTTTCCGAAGGGCGTTATGCTGACGCATTACAACGTCGTCAACAACGGCAAGTGCATCGGCGACAGGATGGGACTTTCGACCGCCGACCGCATGATGATACAGGTCCCGATGTTCCACTGCTTCGGGATGGTGCTTTCGATGACGTCGTCGATGACCCACGGCGCGACGCTCTGTCCTCTGCCGTATTTCTCGGCGAAATCGTCGCTCGCCTGCATAGACAAAGAAAAAATAACCTGCTTCAACGGAGTCCCGACGATGTTTATAGCGATGTTCAATCACGAGGACTACCGCATGACCGACTTTTCGTATATGCGTACCGGCATCATGGCGGGCGCGGGATGCCCGCCCGAGCTGATGAAACGCGCCGCGCAGCCGGACGAAATGAATATGCGCGGCATCGTCAGCGTGTACGGGCAGACCGAAAGCTCGCCCGGAAGCACGATGTCCGCGTGGACCGACCCGATGGAGATCCGCACCGAGACCGTCGGCTACGACTTTCCGCACGTCCAGTGCAAGATAATCG
>CACZZA010000201.1 GCA_902785485.1 uncultured Ruminococcus sp.
GCCCACGTCGCCGATCCCTCGTGTCCGGGTTTTACCCAGACTTCGATCGCGGTCGCGTTGCGCGCCGTCTGGAGCATGAACACTTTTTCGCCGGTCAGATCGTAATAAGTTTTGCCGAGAGCGGAAGCAAATCCGTTGTTTTTAGCCTCCGCCATATCGTAGACTTCGTCTATCGGATAACCGCCGATCACTTCGGCGTGGCCGATCTTATCGCTTCCGTAGCGGTTGACCGCCGCGTTATAGCTGTAAACCTGTCCGGAGTCGGACGGCTGCTCGACGTTGGCGATCTGCTCTTCCATAGTGAGCTGAAGCTCGCCTCTGTCGTTAGCGAGATCGTAGCATCCGTTCGCGTTCGACTGTCCCGTTACGAAGAATAGATTGATCTTTGCTTTATCAACTCTGTTTATAACAAAAGTCTCGGTCGCGGAAGACGTCGCGGACGTGATCGTAACAGGTTCGGAAGAAACACCTACGGCGCGGCATTTACCGTTTTCGTCAACGGTTATGACGTCGGGATCGGATGAGGTATATACCACGCTCCCGCTGAGCGAAGCGGATACCTGATACCTGTCGTCGTACTGAAGAGCAAAACCCTTGTCCTCGGTCTTTACGACGTTGATAACGTATTTGTTTTCTCCGGTATCGGAAGTTAAATTGACTTCTGCTGTCCCTGTCGTTTCGTCAAACGGGATCGCCGCCTGGATCACTTCGATATCGCATCCGGGCCCGGCTTCAGCCTCAACGGACGGAATATACGGATGTCCCGCGGAAATATAAACGGTATAACTGAAAACATTGGGAGAAAATGCGGGAAAAAGCGTTTCTCCTCCAAAGGAAAGCGAAGTCAGCTTGGGTCCCGGGAAAGAAGACTTTTGAAGCGCTATAACGTCAAGGACGTTGACGACTCCGTCGCCGTTTGCGTCCGCTCCTTCGGGAAAAGTCGAAATACCGACGATCCCCTCCATAACTTTTTCGGCGTTGTCCGAGATAACAGCTTTAACGGCAAAAACGCAGACTATGGCTGAAATCAGGGCGATAACGAGACAAATAATCGGTTTTTTGCGTTTCATGGACACATTCTCCTCGGTTATTTGGACTTTACTTGCCGTTTTCGGCGATCTTATAAGTAGGTACTATTTCACGTACGATCTTTCTGACGTCGACTTTGTCGTCGCTCATACAGTGTTTAAGCCGGTGGAGCGCATCGAAGAATTTATCTTCATCTATCTCAATGGGACGTCCTATATAGATCAGTTTGTTATCTGTCTTTTTCAATCCTTCCTCGTCCATCAGAAGTTCTTCGTAGAGTTTTTCGCCGGGTCTCAGACCGGTGAACTGAATGTCGATGTCTTTATAAGGCTCAAACCCGGACAGGCGTATAAGATTTTCCGCAAGGCTGAGTATCTTGACGGGCTTGCCCATATCGAGAACGAAGATCTCTCCTCCCTTTGCGTTCGAGCCTGCCTGAAGAACAAGAGATACCGCCTCGGGAATGGTCATAAAATACCTGATAATATCTTTATGCGTTACGGTAATAGGTCCTCCCTGCTCGAGCTGTTTTTTGAACAGAGGTATGACGGAGCCGTTGCTTCCGAGAACGTTGCCGAATCTTACCGCGACAAAATCCGTTTTGGAAAAGTTGTTGTAAGATTGAACGATCATTTCGCAGATACGCTTGGACGCGCCCATGATGTTGGTGGGGTTGACCGCTTTATCGGTGGAAATGAGAACAAATCTCTCCACGCCGTGCTTGTCCGACGTCATAACGGTATTGAAGGTGCCGAACACGTTGTTTTTGATAGCCTCGTTCGGACTGTCTTCCATCAAAGGAACGTGTTTATGCGCCGCCGCGTGAAAAACGATGTTCGGTTTATAAGTATCAAAGATCGAATCAAGTCTCGCAACGTCCCTGACGGAGCCGATAAGCACGACAAGATCAAGCGACGGGAAACTGTGCTTCAATTCGTTCTGTATATCGTACGCGTTGTTCTCGTAAATATCGAAAATAATGAGTTTAGCCGGATTATTTGCGGCTATCTGTCTGCAAAGCTCGCTTCCGATAGAGCCGCCCCCTCCTGTCACAAGTACGGTCTTGCCGGCAAAAAACGCTTTAAGACCTTCAAGTCTGATCTTAATGGGTTCTCTGCCGAGAAGATCTTCGATCTCAACGTTTTTGATATCCGAAACGATGTTCTGGTTCTCGTCGCGGCTCAGGAGTTCACCGATGGACGGCATCGTCTTGAGCTTGCATCCCGTCCTCGCGCAGATCTCGAGAATTTCGGCTTTGTCTTTAGACGGACACGAAGGTATGGAAAAGATGATGGTCTTGCATCCGAATTTACGGACGTTTTCCTCGATCGTATTGCGGTCGCCTACGATCTTGACTCCGTGGATCTCCATACCGTACTGTTTGGGATCGTCGTCGATTATGCACTTGACGTCGTACTCGGCGGGCCTGTTGGGATTGTAAATATCGTTGAGAAGAAGATAGGTCGCGCTGCCTCCGCCTATTACCATCGTGGGAGAAGTTTTTTCGGTATAATTCGCGGATC
>CACZZA010000202.1 GCA_902785485.1 uncultured Ruminococcus sp.
CCGTAGGTGAGGTAGTCGTCGATCGCGTCCGAAAAACGGAATTCGATAGCGAAAATGACGTTGATACCTATCTCGTCGCCGACCTTCTTGGCGACCGTATAGTCGTTGAAATAGCGGTCGAGGAAGTCCTCCTCGGTCTCGTTCTCGCTCGGTCCGCCGGGCCAGTAGTGGTTGGTAAGGCAGAGCGCGTCGTAGCCGAGCGCCTTGTAATTCCTTACCACGTCCGCGGCGGGAATGTGCGAGCATCTGCTCGCGGGATTGGTGTGGCAGTGCAGCTCCACGTGATATTTGTACTCGTTTTCGAGCTTTTCAAAAAGCTCTTTGTCATTGAACATAATGGTTTCCCCTCTTTCCACGAGCATTATACAGTTTAATTTCATAAAAGTCAACATTATTTGCAAAACTCCGCGTATTCTTTTGTTGACACGCCGCGCGGCGGTGTGGTAAAATGTTACGTGAAGTCAAAAAGGAGGGGTCGCGATTTGTATATCTGGAATCCGTGGCACGGATGTATCAAAAAAAGCGAAGGCTGCGCGCATTGTTATATGTACCGCCGCGACGAGTCGGTCGGACGCGATCCTTCGGCAATAGACAGGACGTCGTCCTTCCGTCAACCCATTGCAAAAGACAGAAACGGATCCTACAAGTGGCAGAGCGGGACGGTCTATTCGTGTATGACTTCCGACTTTTTCATCGAGGAAGCCGACGTATGGCGGGCGGACGCATGGGAGATCATCCGCGAGAGGCGGGACCTTGACTTCGTCGTAATAACGAAGCGCCCGGAGCGGTTTTACGTTTCGCTCCCGTCGGACTTCGGCGACGGGTACCCCAACTTCACCCTCTGCGTGACCTGCGAAAACCAAAAACGCGCCGACGAGAGGCTCCCCATACTGCTCTCCCTGCCCGTCGCGCGGCGGGAAGTCATACACGAGCCGATGCTCGAGCGGATAGATATACGCCGCTATCTCGAAGCGGGACTCATCTCCCGCGTGACCTGCGGCGGCGAATCCGGAGACGGGGCGAGGATATGTGACTACGAATGGATACTTGACACAAGAAATCAATGCATGGAAAACGGCGTCGCGTTCACTTTCAAGCAGACGGGCGCACACTTCAGAAAGGACGGCAGGGTCTACTCCGTGCCGCGCAGTCAGCAGCTGCGGCAGGCGGCGAAGGCGGGGATCGACCTGTTTTGAATATGGATGAAAAGAGCATACGCCCCGTAGCGTATATAAAAAACGGATTTACCGACAAGTTCGGCATCCCGCGCCAGGCGGGAAGAGTGGAAGAGGTCGAGTCCGAGATCTTTTTTGAAAAAGAATTCCGCTCACCCGACGCCGTCAGGGAGATCGAAGGGTTTGACAGACTCTGGCTGATATTCGGTTTTTCAGAAGCAAAGGAAAACGGCTCTCTGACCGTCCGTCCTCCGAGACTCGGCGGAAACACACGGGTCGGCGTCTTTGCCTCGCGTTCTCCCTTCCGTCCAAACGGACTCGGACTGTCTTGCGTGAGGCTTATCCGCGTCGATACAAGGGACGGCGGTCCCGTACTCGTCGTTTCGGGAGCGGATCTGCTGTCAGGCACGCCTATTTACGATATTAAACCGTATCTACCTCACGCGGATGCATACCCCGACGCAAAAGGCGGATATTCCGACGCCGATGCGGCGCACAGAATAAAGGTCGTCGACCCGGACGGGTCACTCTCTTCCCTGCCCGAGGTCGTCCGAAAAGCGGTCGTCGGATGTATAGAAGACGACCCGCGCCCGTCGTATCAAAACGAAGGACGCGAGTACGGAATGACCTACGCCGGGTACAACGTACGTTTTGCGGTCAAGGACGGAGCGGCGGAGATCGTCTCCGTCGAAAAACTCTGATTCAGCCGAGCATACCGAAGTATTCGAGTATGCCGTTATAGATACCGTCCGCGAATAGTCCCGGCGAACCGTTCATCAGTTCGGCGTCTCCCGGGTTTGTGATGAACCCCATTTCGATCAGCGTCGCGGGCATGGTCGTTTTACGCAGGACGTAGAGCGAGGGTCGGACGAACATACCGCGGTCGGGAAGTCCCGTTTCGCGGGACAGTGATCGGACGACGGAGTCGCCCAACCAAAAGCCTTCTCCGTTTCGCGAGTAGGCGTAGCCTTCGCACCCCGAGGCGGACGTTATATTCGACGCGTTCGCATGAAGCGAGATAAAATAATCCGCGCGCCAGGAGTTCGCGGCGTTGACGCGGGACGAAAGACTCGTCGCGACGGAAGAACCGAGTTGTTCTGTGGAAGTGTTCCGTGAAAGTCTGACCTCGAACTCGGGATCTGACGCGAGTCTTTCTCCGAGCAGGACTCCTATACGGTACGTAAGATCCTGCTCGCGAAGACCGTTGCCCTCCGCCCCGGCGTTTGGATTGACGGGATTATGCCCCTGATCTATGAAGATACGTATTGCCATGTTTTCTCTCTCCCGATATATTTTACAAAAGATTGCTCGGCGACGTCCGCCGCGCAACGGAAAAATACGGTATGATAGAAGAAAACGACCTTGTTGCCGTCGGTCTTTCGGGCGGCAAGGACTCGCTCGCGCTCCTGACGCTCCTTTGCTCGATGCGAGAGTTTTATCCCGTGCCGTTCCGAGTCTGCGCGCTGACCGTCGACGCCGGCTTTCCGGGAAGCGACTTTTCGCCGCTCGATGCGCTCTGCCGCTCGCTCGGGGTCGAATACAGTGTGATAAAAACGGATATAGCAAAGATCGTTTTCGACGTGCGGAAGGAGGAAAATCCCTGCTCGCTGTGTAGCCGTATGCGCCGCGGAGCGCTCGTTTCCGAAGCAGAAAAATCGGGAGCGACAAAACTCGCGCTCGGACATCATTTCGACGACGTAGTCGAGACGTTCATTATGAATCTCACGTTCGAAGGAAGGCTCGGAACGTTCTCCCCGGTAACACGACTCGACGGCAGGGCGGTCTCTGTCATCCGACCGATGATCTATGCGAAGGAGAAGGATATAAAAACGTATTTGAAGAAAAACCCCGCGCTCTTGCCGCTGCCATCGCTCTGTCCCGAAGACAAGCACACCGAGCGGGAGAACGTCAAAGCTCTTCTCGCCGAGCAGGAACGCCTCCACAGAGGGGTCAAGCGCCGCATCTTCAAGGCGATAGAAAAGGGCGGCATAGACGGCTTCCGCGAATGAAAAAAACAACGTAAAAACAGCGTTTGCCGATGCAAACGCTGTTTTCGGTTATTATTTCGGGTTCAGTTTATCTCTCTTTGATACAGTGTTTCGTCCGTGAGTTTATAATTCGCGTCGAGCTTCGGGATGGAAACGGGCAGTTTTCCCGAAAGCTCCTCGCCGGTGAAGCACGCCTCTATCGCGACGGCAAGATTCGGCGAATACGCGCTTCCCTCTCCGCTTTCGTTCGGAAGTCCTTGCAGAACGCTCGAGCAATAGGTGAGGATAACAGCGTCTGCGTCCGTGTAACGCGCCGCGTCATACGGAAGCTGGCTCGAAATAACGATAACGGTCTTTCCCGCCGCGCGGCGCTGCGAAATGATCTCATCGAACACGCCCGTAGAAAAACCGGCGTCCGTATTCGGATCGAGGCTCGCCTCGTTGTACGCTCTTGAGATCAGTATCACGTTTTCTGCTTCTGACGCAGCCTTGAGGCACGCGTCCTTATTGTCCTTCGAGCTTACAAGGATTTCGATATCGTTTCGTCCGAGCTTTTTCGCCGCGACGTCTCCGTATCCCGCTCTCGCGGAAGCTCCGTCGGAAAACAGTAAAAGCGTTTTCCCAGAGGGATCTTTCAGCGGGAACGCGCCGTTTTCATTTTTTACCACCGTCAGCGCCTTCTTTGCAAGAGCTTCGGCGAACGCGCGGTTTTCTGCGCTTCCGACGGTCTTAACGGCGTTTTCTATCCCGGCGTCCGACACGGTAAAATCGGTCTCGTCGAGTATGCCGCGCTTTTCTTTCAGTTTGAGTATCCTTGTGACGGCTTCATCTATCGTCGATGACTCTATCTTTCCTTCGTTCACGAGTCTTGCGGTAAGTTCCACGACTCCGTCGGTCTGTTTGAACAGATCCGCGCTCGTAACGATCGGAAGGATAAGCATATCCGCTCCCGCGTTGACCGTCTTGCAGATCACGTCTTCGAACGCAAAATTGTCCGTGATCGCGCGCATATCCAATGCGTCGGTAACGATGACGCCCTCAAAGCCCATATCCCTGCGCAGAATATCCGTTAGTACTGTCCTGCTCATCGTAGCGGGAAGATAAACTTTATTGCCTGTCGTCGCGGATACATACGTCTCCTTTTCGATCTGCGGATACTGGATGTGCGCGGTCATTATCATCTCCGCGCCATT
>CACZZA010000203.1 GCA_902785485.1 uncultured Ruminococcus sp.
TTTTGAATTCGCTGCTGTACGTCCTTTTCATATTAACACCTCTCTGAATGTATTTTACCATTCATTCTTCGATGTGTCCACTTTTATTGTACAACTTTCCTTTTTGTACTTTTCACTCTTCACTCTTCACTTCTCTCTCCTCCCCTTGACATATCGCGTTTTCCATGCTACACTTATACCGTAGTTAGCACATACTAACCGCGTGAAAGGATGTCGCTATGCTTTTCGACGTTATCATCGGACTTCTGATACCGTTCGCCGCCGGAGCCATGCTGTACGTAGTCGTCGAGGAGCTGATCCCCGAAATGTCGTCCGGCGAACACTCGAACGTCGGCGTTCTGACGTTCGCTCTCGGATTTACCCTTATGATGGCGCTCGACGTCGCCCTCGGATGAATTAAAATAATACGCCGGTCGGGCATTGTTTGCCGCCGGCGTTTTTCTTTTAGGTCGGTATTATATCGAACGCGCGCCGCTTTATCAGCCGTCCCGGTTTTCCGCGACAGCCGTGGCGGGCGCTTTTGCTTTCAGTTCGGGTGTGGGAAAGATCACTGTCGGGTGCAAGGGGGATGCGTCAAAAACGCGGATGCTTGCGACGCCTTCCGCAGCAAAGGCCAGAAGGATCGGGTTTTCAGCAATCGGTGTAAGAGAAAAATTCGGGCCGGGACCGGACGATCTGGTCGCTTTGGCGATAAAATCAAGACAGAAAGTATATCCGCTTATCGCTTTTGAGATCGCGGCGTCACGTGTTTCCGCTTCTGCTAAAGATTTGAGATACTGACCGGGTGAAGACCCGGACACTTCATAGCTAAACTTATAGGTATCCGGACCGTTTCCGTGGATCCTGACGGCTTCTCTCTGACCTTCGACTGCTAAATAACCGCTCTTTATGCCGACAAAACCGCTTTTGACAAACGACGAGTCGAGCATATACAGCCTGTAAACGATAATATTGAAAATATCGTTCAACACCCCGTTGTATTTTGTTTTTGCTTCTTCGATTTCGTATTCCGAAAAGTCACCGTGATAACATTCGATGAGCGTCGTGGATAAACTGTGTATATCAAAAGATCCGATCATCCATGCGTTGGCGTTCGTAAGCTTGACAAAGTCGTATTTGTAATATTTCTCTATCGAGTCATTGACGATAAACATCACTTCTTCGTAAGACAGTGTGAACAGCTCGTTTGCGTCGCGCCGCGCCTTCAACGCGTTCGCCTGTTCTTCCGAAAAGAGAACGAGGAGCTTCCGAGCGTTTGCGGTCGGTTCCCCGTTTTCCGGATAGCCGACTACGCTGTCGTATTTTTCGAACTTTTTTCGCATTTCATCCACTCCGGCTGGACCCTGCCCGTTCTTTCCCGCCGCTCGGAGGTCGGAGATCCTGTCGACTTCGTATTCTTTTTCATCTGCCGGAGACGCCGCGAGCGCGTATGCGCCTGCCAGAAGTCCCGCCGAAAACAGAAGGATCAAACCCAAGATCAACGAAACGGTCTTTATTGCGCCTTTCATTATTTATCACTCCTTTGAGACTTTTATCAACGCCTGTTTCTGCGCTGCGGTCTCATTATAGCCGCTATAAGTCTCGGAAATGTGTCTGAATTATTCCCGATCACGGAAAGATTACCTTAACTTCCGTTCCCTCTCCCGGTGTAGACTCGAAGCGCATTTCCGCTCCGTGAGAGTCCGCGATCTGCTTGCATAAAGCAAGTCCGAGTCCCGCGCCTCCCTCGGCGCGCGAACGGCTTTTGTCCGTTCTGTAAAACGGCTCTGTCACGCGGGAAAGCTGTTCTTCGGTCATCCCTTTTCCGTTGTCGGCGACGCAGACGGTATTGCCCGACGAACGCAGTATGACTTTTCCTCCGACCGCGCACGCTTTGATCGCGTTGTCGGTCAGGTTGTCGAACAGCAGGGAGAGCAGGATCACGTCGCCCTGCGCAAAGCTTTCGCCGAGGTCTGTTTCGACCGTAACGCCTCGCTCCGCCGCCTTGACGGAAAAACGCTCCGAAGTTTCCCCGAGAAGTTTAGAAAGATCGACCTTCTGCTTTTCGAGCTTATTACCGCGGATGAAGGCGGTGTCGAGGATCTTTTCCGAGATCCTTTTCAACCGGTCAGCTTCGGCAACGATCCTTGACGCGGCGTCGTTCTTTTCCTCGTCGGGGACCGCCGCTTTTTCGATGTATTCCGCATACCCGCGTATCGAAGTCAAAGGCGTGCGCATTTCGTGCGCCATATTGTCGACAAGCGCCTGCTTGCGCTCCGCGTCCTCGGTAAGGGCGTTCATCTGTCCTTTTACCGTGTCGACCATTACGTTGAAGCTCTTTGCGAGGGCGGAGAACTCGTCGTTTCCGCTTTCATCCGCGCGGAAAGACATATCTCCCGACGAGATCTTCTCCGTTGCGCCGCGGAGCCTTTCAAGCGGGAGCGACAGCTTTTTCAGGATAAAGAACAGCGA
>CACZZA010000204.1 GCA_902785485.1 uncultured Ruminococcus sp.
ATTTCACTGCCCGCAGGGCAATTTCACCGCCGCAGGCGATTTCACCCACCCCGCAGGGGTGGATTTCGTTGCCGACTGTCCTTCGGAACAGTCGGCTAAAGCAGTCCGTTTATTGTTTTGCAAGCAGTTCTTTCGTGACTTCGATAATATCGCGGTGACGCACTTCGCGCGGCTCGAAACCGACGATGGAATAGATGAGCTGCATCACGAGTCCCGCGCCGAACGTGCTTATCAGCGTTCCTATGCCGACGGGTCCGCTGAGGAGCCATCCTGCGAGCAGGACGACCGCCCAAAGCATCACCTCGACTATGCCTATCGGGATCTTCGGTAAGCGTTTTCCGAGTCCGACGAGCAGGGAATCCCTCGGCCCGCAGCACTGCGCGCCTTTCATATAGATCATCACTCCGAACGCCATAAAAACAAATCCCGCGATCATTATGAGTATCCCGAGCCAAACGCTTGTGTTTTCGGGAAACGGGTCGATATTGTTGAAAAGCTGGGTGATATTTCCGGTGATCAGCGCGTCTATGACGGTGCCGAATCCGATCCGTTCTCCGAGCAGCAGATCAAGAAGCAGTATCACGACCGACATCGACGTCATCGCGAGACCGTAGTTGAGCGGGGTGTGCTTCGCTATGCCCATTCCGAGGCAGTCCCAGGGCGCAAGTCCGATATTTGCGTAGATCGTCAGATGTACTCCGAGTGCAAATACGGCGAGACCGAAGACTATCTTCAGCCATTCAAGAATGACTTTTTTCATTTTATCCGATAATTACACGCCTTTCCTGCGTTCGATACCTGCTTTGCGGTAGTATTCCGCTTTCTCTTTGTACATTTCCTGATCCGCGGAGATAATTAGTTTGTCGATCGATTTTTCTTTTTCCGCGGCGGCAGAGGCATAACCTACCGCCAGAGACAGAGAAGGAACTTTTGTCCCGCGCCATTCTTCCGCTTTTTTATTCAGAAGCGAAACAAGCTCCGCGGCTTTTTCCCGGCTCACGTTAGCGATCACGATGAACTCGTCTCCGCCGGTACGGAAGCATTTGCCGTACTTGGAAAGAGCTGATTCGATAACGCCAGACGCTCCGCATATAAGCTCGTCCCCAGCGGCGTGGCCGATCGTGTCGTTGGTACGTTTAAGACCGTTTATGTCGATGGAGAATATGACGAGGTCTTCCGGAAGAACGTCGGACGACGCATATTTTTGAACTTCTTCGGTGTACGCGTAACGGCTGAAAACGCCGGTCAGAGGATCTTCGGATATGCGTATCATCTGCTCCTGGATCTTATCGTCAGACTCGAGCTGAGTGAACTCGGAATTGTGGATGAACAGCAGGGCAAAGCAGACCGTAAGCGCAATATAAGACGTTCTCACCTCGGACCCGAGAATTTCCTGAAAGGCGACCCCGACGATCGCCAGAACGAGGATCGCGAACAACGAAAAGCGATTCTGTTTGCGGAACCTTCTGCCGTAGAACGCGCATTCGATTATGACGAGCAGAATTACGAGCAGGTAGAAGACCATGTAGACGTTGTAAGCCGGTCCGTGAGCATAACGGTTCGAGCCGTCTACGGTTATCATCCATCCGGTAAAGAATGAAATCAGCTGGAACAGAGTGTTAAGGGAAAGGACGACGAACAGCATCTTTTTCCATACGGTCTTCGAGTTGAACTGGAGTACGACCGCTCCTCCCGCGAGAGGAGTTATCACGTAGTCGAACAGTTTTACGAGGCGAAGTATCCAAGGCGAAATGTCGGTGCATCCGTTAAGGCAGACTCCGAGCCATTCCGACACCGCGGCGGCCGCGACTATCGAATAGGTCAGATAGAGGATCCTTTTCTCTTTTTTTGAAAATCTGTCGTTTTCTTTAGCTAAAGCGCAGAGAATGAAAAGCGCAAACAGAACGAGTATCGTAAGAGGTGTGTAATATGTCATTGAAAAACTCCCTAAACGATAAGGATGGATAGCTTGAATGAATACATTACTATTATAACATAATAATTACGTAAAATCAACGCCAAAATTGCATATAGTGTCTTCGTCTTTCTCACGTCCGATGCAACAAATTGCCATAACGGACGGTGATGATAAAGTCCCCGGCAGACGGAGAGTCAGCATTATGTCTGCCTGCCTAAGGACGGATTTCGTTGAAAAAAGCGATTTTGTCGGTAGACAAAATCGCTTTTTTCATGTATAAGAGCGCCGTAACGATACGTAAACCTAACTAAAAGCGCCGAATTGATACACGGTTTTCAGCCCGATAAATTTGAATTTGTTAATCAAAAACTTCCCTTATCGAATCATCATAGTTTTCTGTGATCATGGTAATCTGTTCTCCATTTGATCTGTAACCATCTATGACCTGATGATTATCTTGTTTCAGTTGTTCAGCTGTACAATAAGAATCATCAAGCCTTGTTTCGATATCAGAGGCATGTGAT
>CACZZA010000205.1 GCA_902785485.1 uncultured Ruminococcus sp.
GATAAGCGAGCGCGGAGAACTCCTTCTCGAACGCTCGCCGAACGAGGGAGTCTACGCCCTGCGGGACGAGATAAGCCGGTACCTCGCACGCTCGTGCGGGATCGCGGCGCCGCCCGAACGCATCATCATCGGCGCGGGGGCGGAATATCTGTATGATCTCGTCCTGCTCCTGCTCGGAAGGACGAGGATATACGGCATAGAATATCCGTCCTACGAAAAGATCGAGCAGGTCTACCGCGCGAACGGAGTCAAGACCGACCGCCTGCCGCTCCTGCCCGACGGGATCGACGCTTCCGCTCTGGCGAGAAGTCCCGCGACGGTGCTGCACGTGACGCCGTTCAACAGTTACCCGTCTCACTATACCGCGTCCGCGTCGAAGCGCAGGCTTTATCTCTCCTGGGCGGAGGAAAGGGACGGATATATTATAGAAGATAACTACGACTCGGAGCTGACTCCGTCCAAAAAGCACGAGGACACGCTGTTTTCGATGTCGGACAGGGTGGTTTACGTCAACACGTTCAGCCGCACGGTCTCCCCGTCGCTCCGCGTCGGGTACGCGATCCTGCCCGAACGCCTTGAAAAGGCGTTTCACGAAAAGCTCGGGTTTTACTCCTGCGCCGTGCCGACGTTCGAGCAGTACGTCCTCTGCGAGCTGATCGCCGGGGGACTTTTTGAACGGCATATCAACCGAGTGAGGCGGAGCAAACGCAGAGAGCAAAAGTGACAGATCGACAAAAGTTTTGTCTGTTTTGACTATTGACATTTCTTCCCGATCCGTTATACTGAACTCGTAAGACGTAATGAAAAAACTCGGATTTATGACCGGAGGTGCGTTATGAAAAGATACAAGGTCGGAGTCATAGGACTCGGACAAAGAGGCATAGGCTGGGCGAGGGACAGTCTCCCCGAGCTTGGATTTATCGACGTCGTCGCATTGAGCGATATTTATCCCGACAGGCTGAACGACGCGTACGAACAGGTCAAGGCGAAGACCGGCAACGGCGACATCCTTCTGACTCAGGACTACCGCGAGCTGATCGATTCGGACAGAGTCGAGGTCGTCGTGATATGCTCCGGTTGGGCGAACCATTTCGAGGCTTCGATCCGCGCCATGAAGGCGGGCAAGCCAGTCGCGTGCGAGGTCGGAGGCGCGTACAGCATCGACCAGTGCCGCGAGCTCGTCCGCGTGTACGAGGAAACGAAAACTCCGTATATGATGCTTGAAAACTGCTGTTACGGCGAAAGAGAACTGACTGTTATGAAGCTCGCTCGCGAGGGCGTGCTCGGCAGGATCGTCGCCTGCGACGGAGGGTATCACCACGAGATGCGCGCAGTTTTGGCGGGCATCGGACGGGACAGACACTACCGCGGGCGCGAATATATGCTCCGCAACGGCGAAAACTATCCTACGCACGAATTGGGACCGATAGGAAAAATTCTCAATATAAACTCGGGCAACCGCTACGAGGCGCTCCTTTCCGTTTCGTCGGGAGCCTTCGGGATGAAGGATTTTCTTGCCGACAAGGGCGACGAGTACAAGGATCTTGAATATAAGCAGGGCGATATATTCACCACGTTCATCAAGTGCGCGGGCGGAGAGACCGTCACGATCCGCCTCGACACGACGCTCCCGCGCTATTATACCCGCAACTTCACGGTACGCGGCACCCGCGGGATGTACGACGAGCGCAACGACTCGCTCTTCCTCTCGGGCATCCACGAGGAAAAGCACAACAAGTGGAGAAGCGAGTGGGGCAATATGGAAAAATTCATGAGCATATACCGCCATCCGCTGTGGCAATGGTACCGCAAGAGCGGAGTCGTCGGCACTCACGGGGGTATGGACAGGCTTGTTATCTCGGCGTTCTTCGACGCGCTCGACAACGGCTATCCGATGCCCGTCGACGTGTACGACGCCGTCTCGATGATGGTCGTGACGGTGCTGAGCGAGATGTCGGTCTCGCAGGGCAATACCTGGGTCGCGTTCCCCGACTTCACCGACGGCCGCTGGATGAACGAAAAAGAACGTACCGGCGGCAAATACGAACTGTAAGAATTATGCGAGAGGGACTTTTAAGGAAAGTCCCTCTCGCGCTCTCTTCAAACCTTTCAGAGGGATAGAAATATAAACAAGGATTTTTCGCACTCGGTCTCGCGGCGATGACCGCTAATAAGGCATAAGCGTTAGTTCAGTGACAATATGCGCTTCGTCCGACCGTGACCGCTCGACGTACACAAAGTACGCCTTCGGGTCACGGTCGAACGATCCTCATCCACGATACCTTCGCGCAGGGC
>CACZZA010000206.1 GCA_902785485.1 uncultured Ruminococcus sp.
TGCAGTTGGTTACTATTCGTAAAACCCTCTCCGTCACGGCGGGACGGACACCGCCGCGCCACCTCTCCCAAAGTGAGAGGTACCGGGTAGTGTTCGCTCACCGGCTCGATTTGAAATCAGTGCAAACCGTTCGTTAAATTCTTGTTTAACTCTTTCCCTCTGAAAGGTTTAGAGGGGTCAAGGGGAACCTTTCCTTAAAAGGTTCCCCTTGCGTTCTCCTCGCTAAATTCTTGTTTAGAGTTCTGCTTTCAGCGGCAGCTTTTTTCATTCCCGTCTTTTCGTCGTTTTTTGTCGTTACCGCACATTTCTTGTTGACAGAACGCGCGGGCGATATTATAATATTATAGGATAGTTTTTATTTGGAGAATAACGATGCGAGCCATACGCCTCATCAAAAGAATACTTTTATTTGCCGCCGTACTGACGGCGTTTTCGATGCTTTTCGTCATACAGGCGTCGGCGATCACCGACGACGGACGTATCGTCGTCGTGCTCGATCCCGGTCACGGCGGAACGGAAACGGGCGGATGCTCGGGTACCTACCGCGAGCATTACTACAATATGAAGGTCGCAAACTACTGCAAAGAAGCGCTCGACCGCACCGGAAAGTTCAAAACGATACTTTCGCACCCGGACAACGAACACACGGTCTCTCTGCTCGAGCGCGCGCTCGTCGCGAACGAAGTCAACGCGGACATAGTCCTCTCGATCCACTTCGACGACAACCTTTCGCAGTCGCAGACCGGAGTCAGCGCTTACGTTTCGGTCGTTGAAAAATATCAGAAAATGTCACTTGCCGAGGACATCCTTCGCAGGCTCGACGAAAAGACCGGACTCGGAGTCTACTGGAAGGGAGTGCAGGCCATTCCCGACAGAGGCGATACGCTGTACTACTGGAGCGACGAATACAACTGGAGTTTTCCGGACGACCCGTCGGTCGGACCTCTGCGCGACTACTACGGCATACTTAAATGGGACGCCTATTTCGGCATCCCCGCGATAATCGTCGAACACGGCTTTCTCTCCTGTCCCCGCGACCGCAATATCATAGACGGACACGAGGAGATCTATAAAGCGCTCGGCGAGGGCGACGCGGAAGCGCTGATCGAATACTTCACAAATCACGAACACAAGTTCGGCGCGGAAACGCGCGACTTTCCTTCAAACTGCGTACTGAACGGCAAGATGAGCGAACACTGCTCCGTTTGCTGTGCGAGGCGCAACGTCAGAACGCTGGCGCTCGGAGACCACTTTTACCGCGAAAGCGCGAGAGCCGACGTCACGTGCGAAAACGACGGATACGTCTGCTGGGAGTGCGAATACACCCGCGCGATGAACGTAGGTAAAGAAGGGTTTATACAAACTCATATCAAAGAGGAGACCACCCCCGCGCTCGGACATAACTATTTGCTTATCATCAGCGAAGACCCCGCCCACGGCAAGGACGGACGAAAGGTCTACCGCTGTTCCAACTGCGGAAACGAGTACACCGAAGTCGTCCCGGGCGAAAACCACACGTTCGTCGAACGGGGTCGGTTCGATCCGGACTGTGAAAACGACGGCTATATCCTTTACACCTGCTCTGTCTGCGGGATCGACAAAAAAGAAGTCACGGTCAAAGCGTACGGTCACACATACGAAAAGTCCGCGACGCTCGAGCCGGACTGCGAAAACAGCGGATACGATATATTCGTCTGTTCGGTCTGCGGATACGAAAAACGCGATATTATCCCGGCAAAAGGACACGACTTCACTCTCGGAAGCGTCAGCGATACCGGATGCTCCGCCCCGCTCACCGCGATAGGCTGGTGTTCCGTCTGCGGAAAGGAGCTGACGCAGAAGCTCGACGGGTTTGGCGAACACCGCCCCGGCAAGATCGACAGCGAAGACGGCTCGTTCGTATGCGCCGTCTGCGGCGAGAAGGTCACTCAAAAGCGCTCGGGCGAGGTCGTTCAGGTATCTCTCGAGCCGGGAAAGAGCGTTCCTCCCGATACGTCTGACAGAAACGAGCCTTCGGGCAACTCCGACGCGAAAGACGGAAAACCGCCCAAAGAAAAAGGCGACGGGAACAGCGAGTTCTATCCCCTCCCCCCGCTCGATCACCGGATCCTGTTCGCGGGCGAGATCGCGCTCATATTCGCAGTCTTTCTGACTATGATCTTCGTTCTCAAACTGAAACGAAAGAAAACCGAAGAATAAAAAAACTCCCCCGGAAACACCTTTCAGGCTGTTTCCGGGGAG
>CACZZA010000207.1 GCA_902785485.1 uncultured Ruminococcus sp.
GAAAGTGCGCAAAGAAAGGGCAACGAGGAGGGGGTTAGGAGGCACTTCCGCCACATTCGCGCGGAAGCGCAACTCCTCCCCTCCTCGACCTCCCCACACTTCAACGGAGAGTCCTACCCTTTATCTCGCTCCGTAGATATTATCTTGTTTTTTCGCTTGTAATTATCGTTCGCATCGCCGTTTGGAACATTACCGTCCATTCAGCGACAACCGTTTACGTAACTGCCAAACGGCTCGGCTTCGTAGGTGTGGTTTGTGCTTCTCTTTTCTTCTGAAAGTAACTTTTCCTTCGATGGATCGCCCTGCGCGAAGGTATCGTGGATGAGGATCGTTCGTTCTCGCCCCGAAGGTGTACTTTGTGTACATCGAGCGGGCGAGAACGGACGAAACGCGTAGTGCCATTAAATCTTGTTTATTGCCTTATTAGTGGTCATCGCCGCGAGACCGAGTGCGAAAAATCCTTGTTTATCTTTCTATCCCTCTGAAAGGTTTGAAGAGAGCGCAAGAGGGACTTTCCTTAAAAGTCCCTCTCGCAATAATCAAATAATCATATCATTTCACCTCAACGGCGCCGCCTATGTCGGTCAGTTCCCCGTCCGAGAGCGGGACGAGCGCCGCTCCCATATCCCGGGCGAAGGCCGCCATTTCGGAGTAGTCCGGATGGCGGGTCACGTCGCCGAAAAACGCCGTTTCCGTCCCGGATAGCCATACCGACGCGCCGCCGATAAATCCCGTATCGTACCCCGGGAGACGCACGTACCCCGGTCGGATCAGGAGAGACGGAACGCCGTTCGATCTCAGCGCCGCGAATATCCCGCGGTCGGACGTGATAAACCCGTTTCCGACCTTGGCGCAGGAACAGCGCGTATAGCCCTGTCTGACGCGTATATGAGTCTTATAAAGCGCCTTTATCCGCCCGTCCGTCCGCTCGGTCAGCGAGATCAGTCTTCCCTCGCCCGCGTCGAGCGCGTTCAGCAAAATATCGTTCGGGTAGTCGGGCGCGGCTTTTCCCTCCGCCGTTATGACGTTCACCCCGTCGAACAAGGCCTTATTCGCGTCAAAATATTCCCCGTGGACGATAAGGCCGCGGTCCGTCGGAAAAAGGAGCATATCCGCGTGCGAGGCGACGCCGCTTTGCAGACGCGCGAAAGGCGGAAGCAATTTCACCTCTCCGACGCGCGAACGAAGCGCCGAAAGGCAGGTCGGCGGGATCCCGAGGCTCACAAAAAACATTTTTACCTCCCGAAAAAAGAGCCGTAAAATGAGCAAAACCCCGAATTGCTTCGGGGTCTTTCAACTTGTTTTGATCAGCCTACTCTGGTGACCTTGTTGGAGCGCAGGCAGCGAGAGCATACGTGAAGGGTCGTATGAGTTCCGTTGACAACGGCTTTGACCTTTCTGATGTTAGGCTTCCAGGCTCTGTTAGTCTTATGATGCGAGTGAGAGTCGTTCAGTCCGAAAGTAACTCCCTTTCCGCAGATATCACATTTTGCCATTCCGATTTGCACCTCCGTTTATGTAAACTACACGTTTTCGAATTGAAACGGATAGATTATAGCACATCTTTTCGTAAAAAGCAATAGTTTTTTTGAAATAAGCTCAAAAATTTATTTTTTCAAACGATTGACAAAACATAAGAGGTATGCTATAATGACTTTGTAGTGATATACGTAAAGGAGTTTCATTATGAAGCGTTTTTCCAAAACCACCTCGGCGGTGCTTGTCGCCGTTTCCATACTTCTGCTTGCGGTAGCCGCCACAGTGTTCGCGGCAGGCGTCATTGAAAGCATCACACCGGACGAGACCGGCGTTCAGACTATAATGAAATCCATCACAGGCGAGGAAGTTCTTTCTTCCGGAGCCGCGCTTATGGCTGACTACAACAACGACGACGCGGTCGACGTACTCGACGTCATCGCCCTCAAGCGTTTCATGCTCGACGCGAAGGACTACAACGACGGCTGGACCGTAGGCATCTATTGATCCGAAAAAAACATTACGCTCCCGGACAATTCCGGGAGCATTTTATTTGTGTAAAATCAGGAACTCGAAGGAAAGAAATATAAACAAGAATTTAACGCACTCGGTCTCGCGGCGATGACCACTAATAAGGCATAAGCGTTAGTTCAGTGGCACTACGCGTTTCGTCCGACTGCAACCGCTCGACGTACACAAAGTACGCCTTCGGGTTGCACTCGAACGATCCTCATCCACGATACCTTCGCGCAGGGCG
>CACZZA010000208.1 GCA_902785485.1 uncultured Ruminococcus sp.
GTGGATGAGGATCGTTCGACCGTGACCCGAAGGCGTACTTTGTGTACGTCGAGCGGTCACGGTCGGACGAAGCGCATATTGCCACTGAACAAGGGTTTACAGTTAGTCAGCGGTCATCGCCGCGAGACCGAGTGCGAAAAATCCTTGTTTATATTCTATTCTCAAAATTTTGCCCGCAGCTCAATAACTTTGCCCAAAATGCTCACCGGAAGCTCGCTGACTTCTTTTTTATTATAATACATCGGCTCGTATTTCGGGTTGGTCGACATAAGCAGGATGCCGTCCGTGCGTTTCTTGATCTTCTTGCAGGTGGCGCGGGTGTCTTCCCCGCCGACCGTGACGATGGCGATCTCGCCGTTCTCAACGTCGTCCTGCTTGCGTACGATGACCGTATCGCCGTACGAGATCTTCGGCTCCATACTGTCGCCCTCGATGCGGAGCGCAAAATACGTGCCGTTTTTTGCGATCTCATAGGGGATCTCTTCCCAGGTCGACGGGTCGTCGGGGTCTATATACTCCTCGATAGCCGTTATCGGGATCCCCGCGGCGACTCCGCCGAGGACGGGTATCTTGACGGACGAATGAGGTTCGTCCCTTTTTTCTCCTATAATATATGCCACGTCGACCGAAAACAGGGCGGCGATCTTTTTAAGCGTGGGCATACGCGGCGTTTTTATATCGTTTTCCCACGTGGACACCGCTTTGTCGGAGAGCCCGAGCTGCTTTGCGAACTCCGCCTGCGTCCAGTCCTTTTCCTCTCTCAACCTTCTTATCGTATTTCCGATGCTGTGTTCCATCTTTACTCTACCTTTCGCGTGATATTTATATCCGATACCATAATAAATCGTCGCGCGACGCCTGTCAATACCTTTTTTCGGATTTTTTTCAAAAATCCTCTACGATGTCCTAATTATACACCATCCGTAGAGATTTGTCAAGCATTTTCAAAACTTTTTCTACTTTTGGTATTGACAAACCACCAAAAGTGGAGTATAATGAGTCCACAAAGCAAACAAAACATATTTTTGCAGGCGTAATTCTACCCGCGGTATCGCCGTTCCCTTCCCGCCCCGAAGGCGGCGATCTCCGGCGCGTCAGGATGACCGCCTCGTAATTTGACCCGTCCGGTCTACTTTCGGTCGAACGCGACCCGAAAAGAGGACCGTCGGCGAAAGGAGAATAAAACAATGAAACATCTCAAATCTTTTATCAAGGCGCTCGCCGTCATATTGGTACTCTGGGGAGCGGCGGCTCTGCTCGGCGGAGCTGTCAACGCCGCCGAACAGCTTCCGGCGTGGACGCTCATCGTCCTGTTCGGCGCGGGGATATTCCTCTCCGCGAAAGCGATGATGAAGTTCAGCAGGTGAACGGTATGTACGGCTCGTTTGACGCGTTTGCGAACGCCTTTGATGAAGTTCCCTCCGATCTTATCGAATACTACCGCAAGGCGAGCGGGTACGACGAGATCGTAAGCGACGCTTCCGGCTTTGGATCCGAACTTGACTGCGCACCGTTCGAGAGCGATTGGGGTGAATGTTATGGCGAATAAGACCATCAACGTCAACGCGGTATGCCCGTTTTTCGCTTCCGAGGGGCAAGCGACGATCACCTGCGAGGGCGTTATAGGCAAATGGAATACCACTCGCTTTCTGACCGTCTCCGACAAAATAGAGCATGAGGATCTCTACTGCTGCTGTGATTACGCCTCCTGCCCCATTTACAAAGCCGTTATGACGAAATATTCTTCCTGCGGCGCGCCCGGATATACTTCCGCTAAGCTCGTGATCTGATCCTCCCCGATCCTTTTTCCCTTGTCACGGCAAGCGGAAACGCGGCGCTGATCGAATATTTAACACAAAAGGACTCTTATAAAGAGTCCTTTTGTGGTTTTAATTAAACAGGAATTTATCGCACTCGGTCTCGCGGCGATGACCACTAACAAGGCGAAAAGCAAGATTTAATGGCACTACGCGTTTCGTCCGACTGCAACCGCTCGACGTACACAAAGTACGCCTCCGCGCACTCCCCGGCACGCGGACCGAATACCGCGTGGCGGGGACCCCTATGCGCCGGGTCACGGTCGAACGATCC
>CACZZA010000209.1 GCA_902785485.1 uncultured Ruminococcus sp.
ATTCTTCGGAATATCACAGGTTTCGCGGCGCGGCGGATTTTATTCTTTCATTCCGAGGTTCATCAGTCTGTTATTGAACTCAACGGCGGTGTCATATCCCATCTTTTTCTGACGGAAGTTCATAGCGGCGATCTCGAGGATGACGGCGAGGTTGCGTCCCGGTTTGATCGGGATGGTCGTCGTCGGGAGCTGGATGCCCATTATATCGGTGTATTCGGTATCAAGTCCGAACCGGTCGTAGGTCTTTCCCTGCTCCCAATGCTCGAACTTGACTATCATTTCTATTTTCTCGGTCTCCTTGACGGCGCCCATACCGAAGATACGGCGCACGTCGATGATGCCGATACCGCGCAGTTCGACGTAGTGGCGGATGATCTCGGGAGCCGAGCCGACGAGCGATTTGGAACTGACCTTTTTGATCTCGACTGCGTCGTCCGCGATCAGCCTGTGTCCCCTCTTGACGAGTTCGATAGCGGTCTCGCTCTTGCCTACTCCGCTGTCGCCGAGGATAAGTATGCCTTCGCCGTAGACCTCGACAAGCACTCCGTGACGCGTGATTCTCGGAGCGAGTTCTACGTTGAGGTAGCTGATGAGCGCGGCGGTGAATTCGGAAGTCCTCATTGCCGACGAGAGCAGCGGAACGTCGTATTTTTTCGCCGTTTCAAGCGTTTCCTCGTACGTCTGGAGTCCGTGCGTCAGTATGACGGCGACCGGCTTACGCGAGAACAAAGCGTCGAGGCTCGCTCGTTTCGCCTCGCTGTCAAGCGTCGACAGATAACCGTACTCGGTCCTGCCGAGTATTTGTATGCGCGTGGGTTCAAAATAGTCGAAAAAACCCGCGAGCGGAAGTCCCGGGCGGTTTATGTCCGCCGATTCGATCAGTACTTCCCTTTCGGGGAGATAAAGCGGTTCAAGCGTAAATTCCTTTATTATCTTTTGTATGGAAACGGAGTATTCAGCCAAGTCAAAACACCTCACTTTTAATATATTCTATCAAATACTCCGTCTCTTGTCAATAGGAGAGTACTCCCGTTTTTCTGACGCGCAGAGGTACGCGGGGCGTATGATCCTGCCGCCGAACGCCGCCTCCTCTATCCTGTGAGCCGTCCACCCGGCGATCCTCGAAACGGCGAAGATCGGGGAAAACAGATCTCTCGGGATCCCGAGCGCGCGGTAAGCGATCCCGGAATACATATCAACGTTCGCGCAAAGCGTTATTTCCCTGCCTTTTATCTTTCTAAGCACCGCCGGAGCGAGCCGTTCGACGGCGTCCGCGGCAAGATACAGCTTTTCAAATCCGTTTTGCTTTGCGAGAAGCTCGCTGTGTTTTTTCAGCAATACCGCCCGCGGATCGGAAAGAGTGTAGACCGCGTGTCCCATACCGTAAATGAGTCCCGAGCCGTCTCCCGCCCTGCCGAGCGCGAGTTTTTCCAGATAACCTTCGACCTGACTTTCATTTGTCGGATCGATCTCGTTTATCAGTTCATCGAGCATCTCCGCCGCCTTTATCGCGGCTCCGCCGTGTCTCGGTCCTTTCAGGCACCCCACGGCGGTCGCTATCGCGGAATATGTATCGGTCCCGGTCGACGCCGCGGTACGGCAGGCGAACGTGGAATTGTTGCCCGCGCCGTGTTCGGCGTGAACGACGAGCAGCAGATCGAGCAGTCTCGCCTCCTCGGGCGAAAAGCGTTTGTCACGCCTGAGCGTACGCAAAATACTCTCGGCGGCGGACTGACTCTCCTTCGGAAAATGGAGATAAAGGCTCTCCTTGTCAAAAAAGTGGCGTTTTACCCTGTATGCGTAAGTCATTAAAAGAGGAAAACGCGAGATCAGCTCGACCGCGCGGCGAAGCATCGTTTCAAGAGATTCGTGTTCCTCCTCGGGATCGTATGCGTAAAGTCCGAGCGTCGAACGCGCCATTATATTCATAATATCGCGCGACGGCGAACGCAGGATAAGATCCTCCGCAAAACCGTCGGGCAGCTTTCGCAGAGGAGAGAGCATAGCGGAATACTCCGCAAGCTCTTCTCTGTCGGGCAAAAATCCGAAC
>CACZZA010000210.1 GCA_902785485.1 uncultured Ruminococcus sp.
TGAGACCTCCTTTTCTCAGACTTAATTCTACCACAAATTCCTTCTCATACTAAATGCAACTTCTAAATTGCACTGTTGCATTTACTTTGAGAATTTACAGGAAAATGAAAAAATATCCCATATCTTTCAATACTATTGACAAACGTGTCGAAAAATGATAAAATTATCAGCGTTGAATGAAAGATATGGGAATGATAAAATGATAGGATATTATAATTATACGGTGATCGCGACGTACTGCAGTCTGATTTGCGCGATCCTCGGAACGGCGTTCGCCGTGAACGGCTGGATGTTCGCCTCTTTCGTGTGCCTCATCATCTGCGGAGGTCTCGATATGGTAGACGGGGCGATAGCCTCGACCAAAAAAGACCGTACTCCGGATGAAAAATCTTTCGGCATACAGATAGACTCGCTCAGCGACCTCGTCGCGTTCGGAGTCCTTCCGGCGGTCATCTGTTTTGTGTTCGCGCGCGAGATAAACTCGATCCTCGCGGCGGTCATAGCCGCGCTTTACGTCCTCTGCGGACTCATAAGGCTTGCTTACTACAACGTCAGCGAGCAGAACAGACAGGGCCAGGAAAGCGGAAAACGCGTGTATTACCTCGGACTGCCGATCACGATGTCGGCTCTGTTCTTCCCGCTGTTCTATTGCTTCGGGACATTCGTTGAAGGCTCGATGAAGTACGTGGCTCTGGTGTTCATGATCGTCATAGGAACACTCTTCATTACTCCGTTCAAGCTGAAAAAAGCGAACGGACCGAAAATGATCTTTATGGTCACGGTAACTCTCGGCGCCCTTGTTGCCGTCGTGATCAAAAATCTTATGTAAAACAGAAAAGGCTGTGTGAACAGCCTTTTTTATATCGAACGAAAACGTGAGAGGTCTGTTTTTGAAAACCTCTCACGTTTATTATTTCGTTTTATCGTATTCCCAGGTGATGATCCCGCCGAACTCGCGGATATTCGTGTAACCCATTGCGGCGAGCTTTGACGACGCCTCTTTCGAGCGGCGTCCGCTGCGGCAGTAGACGAGGATCAAAGCGTCCTTGTCGGGAAGAGCCTCGGGCGGAGTATCGGTGATCTCTTCATTCGGAACGCATATCGCGCCGGGAATGTGTTCCTCGGCGTATTCTTCTTCAGTGCGGACGTCGACGATATATTCGGCTTGACCCGACTGNNGCGATCTGCCAATACCCTTCCGGCGGAGCGGTCTCTTTGTCTTCGACGGGAGCGTCCGAGGCGGTCTCTTCGGTCGACTCGGGGGCGGGGGGTTTCGTTCCCGGTCGTGTTTCCGCAAGAAGAAAGGCAGAACGCCGAGAGAGATAGGATGAGGATCAAAAGAACGGTGATTTTTTTCATTTTTGTTTTTCCTTTCCGAAAACGTCGGAGGCGTAGTTGATGTTGTCCCTTTCTTCCGACAGATCTTTCATAAGTCTGATAAATCCCCTGTATTTTCTTCCGAGCGCCTTTTTGAAAGCCTCGTCATTGACGACTACGATACCGAGGTCGTCTGTCCGTTCGGTAAGTACGTCTTTCAGAGCGTCGAGGTTTTTGCCGTAATAAGAGGGAAGAGCGAGTTCTCTCGCAAACGTTTCGTGCATATCGGACGCGGAAGCTATCTTTTCTCCGTCAAGCAGTATTATTTTCATCGTCATTCCTCCCCGTAGAGCAGGGTAAAGCTCTCGTAATGGTCGTCGGTGTAGTAGATAAGTCCGTCGTTTGAGAACACGATCCGTTTCGCTCCGCGCGCCTTTCCCTTGGTGTCAATATCGCATTCGGTGTACGTCCGCCCCTTCTTTTTCGGCAGCAGTCCTTCATAGTTGCCGAAGCGGTCTCCGCCTATCGCTTTTCCGGGGGCGTAGCTTTCAAGCGGACCTCCCGACCAGCCGAGTGCCTGCGCCTCGGACTTTTTTATGAAGTTATGCGGCAGACGTCCGTACGCTTTGATATACTCGGCGACGTCGTCCTTTGAATAATACGAGCCGTTCTCATCGGGGAGTTTTTCAGTTTCGGGAGCTTGTGTCTCCGGAGCTTGTGTTTCCGGCGTATTTTCCGTCTCTTTATCCCGTGTTTCGTCCGGCGCCTGCGTTTCCCCCTCCGTGTCCGGCGCTTTTTGAGTTACGGAAACGGTTTCGGTCGCTTCCCGAACGGTTTTATTGACGTTGTCCGCCTTTTTCCCGCACGCGGCGAGGATCATGGCGATCATCAGTAGGAATAAAAGCGGCAGGATGAGTTTTTTTCTTTGCATAACGCACCTCCGTTTCAGGGACGTTTTATCCATTTTATCACGGTTTCACCCAATAATCAATAAGTATTCAAAAAAACTCTCCGCGAAGGCTCCTCGCTCGTTCCCGTTCATATTGACTTTGAGTGTTTTTTGTGATAGAATTACGTCGAAAGGACGTACAGATCTATGCCTTTATCAGTGATACCGTCGTTTTTGTATTATTGCTTCATATCGGGCATCACCCCGGGCCCTGCGAACCTCACTTCTCTCGCGCCCTCCGCGAGGAAGGGGAGGAAAGCCGCTCTGTCGCAGTGGCGCGGCATCCTCGCCGGGTTTTCCGTCGTCGCCGTCGCCTCGGTGTTCGTTGTGTATTTCATGGGCGGCGCGCTCGGCGACAAGGCCGTATATCTCTCGGTCGTCGGAGCCTTGTACCTTGTTTTTTTAGGGGTAAAGATACTGCTCGACCGCAAGGATACGGACGGTGAAAAGGAAAACAGACCAAAGCGCGGAGTAGTCGAAGGAACGTTCCTCTACGGCTTTCTCGTGCAGATGACGAACGTCAAGATAATGCTTTTCTGCGTGTCGGCGCTCTCGGGATACGTTCTGCCGTACAGCCGTGATTTTTTGACGCTGTTCCTCTACGGACTGTCGCTCATCCTGTCGGGGCCGGTCTGCAACCTCGCGTGGGTGTTTCTGGGCGGGACCCTGACGTCGTTTTTTCGCCGCCACGCGCTGCTCGCCGATATAATAATGGCT